>JAURLT010000026.1 GCA_030831085.1 Gammaproteobacteria bacterium | reverse complement strand
GTCGCCCTCGCCCAGCGCGAGTTCACCCAGCATTTCCCTCGCTCGGGCTGGGTGGAGCACGACGCCCTGGAGATCTGGTCCAGCCAGTCCGCCACCATTGACGAGGTGCTGTTCAAGGCGGGTTGCCGCGCAGCCGATGTCGCAGCCATCGGCATCACCAACCAGCGCGAAACCACGGTGCTGTGGGAACGCTCCAGCGGTCGACCAGTGGCCCCCGCCATCGTCTGGCAGGATCGCCGGACCGCTGATAGGTGCGCCGCACTTCGCGCCGACGGCCACGAACCGGAGTTTGCGCAGCGAACCGGCCTGTTGCTCGATCCCTACTTCTCCGGCACCAAGCTGGCCTGGCTGCTCGAGCAGGATCTCACCCTGCGCCGCAGGGCCGAGCGCGGCGAACTGGCCTTCGGCACCATCGACAGTTGGCTCATATGGCAACTGAGCGGCGGCGCGAGCCACGTCACGGACGTCAGCAATGCAAGTCGCACCCTGCTGATGAACCTCGCCACGGGCGAGTGGGATACCAGGCTTCTCGAACTGCTGGATATTCCGCCGGCCGTGCTGCCACGGATCCTGCCTTCCTGCATCGAGCCCGGCTGTGTGACAGCGCATATCGGCGCGCAGGCGCTGCCCATCACCGGCATCGCCGGCGATCAGCAGGCTGCCCTGTTCGGACAGGCCTGCTTACGTCCTGGCATGGCCAAGAACACCTACGGCACCGGCTGTTTCATGCTGATGCACGTAGGCGAATCCCCACAGGCCTCCGCTCACCGCCTGCTGAGCACGGTGGCCTGGAGTCGCGGTCAACTGGAATACGCCCTGGAGGGTGCCGTATTCGTGGGCGGCGCGGTGGTGCAGTGGCTCCGTGATGGGCTGAACCTGATCGGCCATTCCTCGGAAATCGAGGCACTGGCGGCCTCGGTGCCTGACACCGACGGTGTATATCTCGTGCCCGCCTTCACCGGACTCGGCAGCCCGCACTGGGACGCGCACGCGCGCGGCACGATGGTGGGTTTGTCCCGCGGAACGGGCCGCGGCCACCTCGCGCGGGCTGCATTGGAGTCCATCGCCTTTCAGAGTGCGGAACTGCTGGCCTGCATGGAGCAAGACGCCACCCAGCCCCTTGTGGAACTTAGGGTCGACGGCGGCGCAGCTGCCAACGACCTGCTAATGCAATTCCAGGCCGACCTGCTTGGCGTGGAAGTGGTGCGACCCGTGATCACCGAGACCACGGCCCTGGGCGCCGCCTACCTGGCCGGCCTGGGTTCTGGCTACTGGGTATCATCGGCCGAAGTCGAATCGCTCTGGCGGGTCGACCGCCGTTTTGAACCCGCCATGCCGCGCGAGCAGGCGGCGGAACGAATGCATCACTGGAAACGCGCCGTCGAGCGCGCGCGCGGTTGGGCGGAGGGCTGAGGTGGGTCGTGCCATCGTGCTGGCAACGCCGGTTTTTTTCCTGTTAATCGGGCTCGAATACCTGGTGGGTCGCCTGCGCGGTGTAAAAATCTACCGATTGAACGACACGCTCAACAGCCTGAGCCTCGGGGTGATGAGCCAGATCTCGGGCCTGTTCCTGCGGCTGCTCGGCATCGGCATCTACGCGGCGGTGTACTCGGTGGCGGCGCTGCAGGAACTGCCGGCCGAGGCCTGGTGGGTGTGGGTGCTCGCGGTAGTGGTCTACGATCTCTGTTACTACTGGTACCACCGTTTCAGTCACACCTGCTCGTTGCTGTGGGCCGCCCACGTGGTCCATCACCAGAGCCAGGAATACAACCTCTCCACCGCACTGCGCCAGACCAGTTCCGGTGCCCTGCTCGGCTGGGTGTTCTACCTGCCCATGGCGCTGGCCGGCTTCCCGCCCGAGGTCTTCGCGGTGGCGGCCCTGATCGACCTGCTGTACCAGTACTGGATCCATACCGAACAGGTAGGCAAGCTGGGCTGGTTCGACCGGATCTTCGCCTCCCCTTCCAACCATCGCGTGCATCACGCCATCAACGACCGCTACCTGGACCACAACTACGGCGGGATCTTCGTCATCTGGGACCGGCTGTTCGGCACCTTCGTGGACGAGGACGAGCCCTGCCAGTACGGCACACGCAGCCCGCTGCGCTCCTGGGATCCGGTGCGCGCCAACCTGCAGGTCTACCTGGACCTGTGGCAGAAGTCCCGGCGAGCCCGCTCCCTGCGTGAGGCGTTCGCGTACTGGTTCAAGCCGCCCGGCTGGCAGCCCGTAGGTGCCGACGGTCAGGCCTGGACTCAGCCCTCCCTGGATGCCGCCTGCCTGGAGCGCTTCAACCCAGCCCTCGCGCCCGGCTCTGCGCCTCTGGCGCTAGGTGGCTTCGTGCTCGCGCTGGCCGGTAGCGCGCTCCTGCTCTGGAACGCTGCGTTGCTGCCCACGCCATGGCTGGCCGGCGGAGCGCTGACGCTCATCCTCTCCCTGTGGGGCACGGGCGCGGTCCTACAGTCGCGGCTCACTCCCGGTGCAGCAGCGGGCCTGCAACTGGTCTGCCTGGGCGCCGCAGCGGTGCTGTTCGTCAGTTTGCCGAGGTAGCGGACAAGCTGGCCAGCCAGTCCAGCAAGTCGGCGATCACCTGGGCACGCTCAGGCTCGTTGTAGATCTCGTGGTAGAGACCGGGATAGGTGATCAGGGTCCGCCGCGCCGACTGCCCTATGCGCTCGTAGAGTCCCTGCACGGCCTCCAGCGGCACCAGCCGATCAGCCGTGCCGTGCTGGATGAGCACCGGAATGTCGAGACTTGCGGCTGCCGCGCGGACCTCGTCCATGGCGCCGAGCATCCCGACGAGCGTGCGCACTGGAATCGATCCATGAAAGACCAGCGGATCGCGCTCGTAGGCCTCGACCACCGCCGGATCGCGGCTGATGGCCTCCGCAGGCAGGGTCAGCATCCCCACGCCGGGGGCGAGTTTCGCGAGCAGTCGCCCCAGCAGGATCCGCCAGCGTGGCGCCGACTCACCGGGATCCAGCGCCGGCGCCGACAGCACCAGGCCGCTCAGTTCGGTGCCTGCCTCCAGCGCGCAGCGCAGGGCGATCAGCCCGCCCATGCTGTGACCGAACAGCACCACGGGCAGACCAGGCGCATTGTCGCGCGCCACACGGACCACTCCGGCGAGGTCCTCGACGACCCGCTGCATGCGGCCGAGGTCCGCACGCCGTCCGGCGCTGTGACCGTGCCCCGCATGGTCGATGGCGTGAACCGCCCAGCCCGCGCGGTTCAGGTCGGCCGCCAGGGCCGCATAGCGACCGCCGTGTTCGGCAAGACCGTGGGAAATGACCAGCGCACCGTGCGGCCTGCCCTCGGGAAACCAGCCCTGCACGTAGGGTCTGGCGTGCGCCATACAGCCGCCTACCAGGGCGCCTTCGCCACCCCGAACATTGCCACCGTGCCGATGCCGATCCAGTACACGTAGGCCAGCATGCGGGCGAAGGAGATCTCCCTGGCGAGTTGACCCTCCAGTGCCGGGGTCGGTCCCTGGATCGCGATCTCCCTGAATATGGTGGTCCAGTGACGCATCACGAACCTCAGAGCCAGGCCGATCACCAGCAGCAGGGAATAAATGAACACCTTGGCCGCGTACCAGGTGGCGGTGAGCGGGCCGTCCCCAACCAGTGACCACAACGACACGCCGAAGAGCAGCGGAATGAACCCGTAGCGGAGCGATTCATCGATGCGCGTGAGCCGGATGCCCAGGTCGGACTCTCGCTTGAAGAAGGCGGCCCAGGTCAGCGACAGCCAGGCCAGCATCACCACCCAGACCAGCGGGATGTAATCCCCCCAGGGATGCGCGTTATAGGCCACCGCACCCATGTGGAACCCGAGCGGAAACAGCAGGACGATGCCGGTTCGCGCCAGGATGTCGATCCGGTAGGCGGTTTCGAGGTGCCGGCGGCGTTCCTCCAGCGAGAGCCGCGGGTTGGTCACGTGGTAGGAGGTCTGGAACACGCCCCACTCGCCACCCAGCCAATACACCATCGCCACGATGTGGGCCCACTTGAGCAGTACATAAGTCGTCATGTCCTTAGGCTGTCTGCGACCTGAGCCCCTGTCAACCCGAACGGGGCTGGCAGTCCGAAAACCTATCCTCCATAATGAGAATCATTCTCATAAAGAGGTGCCCATGAATCCTGCCCGCGCCCTGGCTCGGGTCGCCTTGCTGCTGACCCTGGTGGCTGCCCCCGCCCTGTCCGCCGACCCACTGGTCGTGTACTCAGCGCGCAACGAGCAGCTCATCAAGCCGCTGTTCGACCGCTACACCCGCGAAACCGGGATCGAGGTGCGTTTCACCACGGCCGATGCGGCGGTACTGATCGAGCGCATTGCCGCCGAGGGCAACAACAGCCCGGCCGACATCCTGATGACCGTGGACGCCGGAGAATTGTGGCGGGCCACCGAGCGCGGCCTGCTGCGCCCGCTGAAGTCATCGGTACTGACCTCGAACATTCCGGCACACCTGCGTGATCCCGAGGGCCGCTGGTTCGGACTGTCGATGCGGGCCCGGACGCTGGCCTATGACCCCCGCAAGGTCGATGGTGCCAGCCTGTCGACCTACGAGGCCCTCGCCGAGCCGCGTTGGAAAGGCAAGCTGTGCCTGCGCACATCGAAGAAGGTCTACAACCAGTCGCTGGTGGCGATGCTGATTGCCCAGCACGGAGAGGCCCGTACGGAGCAGATCGTGCGGGGCTGGGTTGCCAACCTTGCCGCCCCGGTCTTCGCCAACGACACCCAACTGCTGGAGGCGATTGCCGCCGGGCAGTGTCAGGTCGGCGTGGTGAACACCTATTACCTCGGTCGCATCCTCAAGGATCGTCCGGAGTTCCCCGTGAAGCTGCATTGGGCCAATCAGGGCAGCGGCGGGGCCCACGTCAACGTCTCCGGAGCGGGCGTAGTGGCCACCTCGCGCCAGGCCGCCGCAGCCGAACGCTTCCTGGAGTGGCTCTCGGCGGGCGAGGCCCAGCGTTTCTTCGCGGCGGTCAACGCCGAGTATCCAGCCAACGCCCAGGTGGGCGTGGACCCCCTGGTGGCGGGCTGGGGTCAGTTCGAGTCCAGCCAGATCAACCTCGGCGAGGCCGGCAAGCTGCAGCCTCAGGCCGTCCGGCTCATGGACCGGGCCGGCTACCGCTAGCGGATGTCGGCCCTGACCCGGGCCCCGGCGGCCACGCTGGTGCTGGCCGTGCTGGCCCTGCCGGCGCTGCTGCCCATTGCCGCGACCCTGTT
Organism: Gammaproteobacteria bacterium; assembly: GCA_030831085.1. Classification (GTDB taxonomy): domain Bacteria; phylum Pseudomonadota; class Gammaproteobacteria; order Steroidobacterales; family Steroidobacteraceae; genus SG8-30. The sequence goes on along the minus strand of JAURLT010000026.1, from coordinate 20,538 downwards.
GGCGTGGAGCAGCCCCGAGACCGGAATCTGGGCCCATCAACTGCAGTACGTGCTGCCCCGGGTTGCACTCAACACGCTGCTCCTGGTGTTCTGGGTCGGGCTCGGCAGCCTGCTGCTCGGCGTGGGGCTCGGCTGGCTGGTCGCCTTCCATGAGTTCCCCGGCCGACGCGTACTCAGCTGGGCCTTGCTGCTGCCGCTCGCGGTGCCCGGTTACGTCCTGGCGGTAGTAGCGGCCGGTACCCTCGACTATGCCGGACCCGTGCAGAGCTGGTTCAGGAGCGCGGGTGGCCCGGACCTGCGGTGGCTGCAGGTGCGCTCACTCGGCGGCGCCGCAGTGATCCTCACCCTGACCCTGTATCCCTATGTATACATGCTGGCGCGGGTAGCTTTCGATAATGCCAGCCGCACCATGCTCGAGGTGGCGATGACCCTGGGTGAGGACCAGCGCGGGCATTTCAGGCGCGTCATGCTGCCCATGGCGCGGCCGGCGCTGGCAGCAGGCCTTGCCCTGGTCTGCATGGAGACGCTCGCGGACTTCGGCGTGGTGGCCGCCTTCAACGTTGACACGCTCACGACCGCGATCTACCGCACCTGGTATGGACTGTTCTCGCTGCAGGCAGCACTGCAACTGGCGGGGCTACTGGTGCTGGGGGTACTCGCTGCGGCCTGGCTGGAGCGGCGCTCTCGAGGCCGCGAGACCTACGCGGTCACCCGACCCGAGCGGGAGAGGATGCCCCGACGACGCCTGAAAGGTTTCAGCGCAGTGGCCGCGGTGGTCGTGGCCTCCGTCGTGCTGGCACTGGCCTTCCTGCTGCCTGTCTGGCAACTCTCGGCCTGGGCCTGGCAGCACACTGCGGATCTCGACTCCCGTTACCTGGACTTCGCCCTGCGCAGCCTCGGTGTGGCCGGCAGCGGCGCCCTGCTGGTCGTGGCGGCCGCACTGCTGCATGGTTATGCCCTTGCCGGAGCGGGCCATGCCTGGGCCCGGGGCCTGGGCCGCCTCGCGACGCTCGGCTACGCACTTCCCGGCGCCGTGCTGGCCGTTGGGGTGTTCGCACCGCTCAACACGCTCGGTGGGCTCCTGCAGGGTACGCTGGTGGTCATGTTCATCGCCTACCTCGCCCGTTTCCTGGCCGTGGCAGCCGGTCCCGTCGAAGGCGGGCTGGCCCGGATTCACGGCGGGCTCGACGAGGCGGCGGCCACACTGGGCGCCGGGGTGGCGGCACGGCTGCGCCGCGTGCACCTGCCGCTTTTGAGAAGCAGCCTGCTGGTGGCTGCCATCCTGGTCTTCGTGGACCTGATGAAGGAACTGCCGATCACCCTCATGACCCGCCCGTTCGGCTTCGAGACCCTGGCCGTGCGGATCTTCGAGATGGCAGCCGAAGGGGAATGGACCCGCGCGGCGCTCCCGGCCGTCATGATCGTGCTGGTGGGGCTGCTACCCGTCTACCTGCTCTCGCGGAGGCTGGACCATGTGGCTTGAGGTCAAGGCCGCCACCCGACGCTTCGAGGGGCGGGCGGCACTGGACGGCCTGCACTTCGGCCTGGCAGAAGGCGAGATCGGCTGCCTGCTCGGGCCGAGCGGCTGCGGCAAGACCACCACGCTGCGCTGCATCGCCGGGCTCGAGACGCTCGATCAGGGACACATCCTGTGCCGGGGGGAGCTGCTCAGCGGGCCTGGCGTGCACCGGCCGGCTCACCAGCGCGGCATCGGCCTGGTGTTTCAGGACCATGCCCTGTTTCCTCACCTTAACGCGCTCGGTAACGTCGAGTTCGGATTGTCGCAGTTGCCGGCGACCGAGCGACGCCGGCGCGCGACGGACCTGCTCGAGCGGGTCGGCCTCGCTGACCGCCTCGATGCCTTCCCAGGGCAACTCTCTGGCGGCCAGCAGCAGCGGGTGGCATTGGCCCGGGCCCTCGCACCAGGCCCCTCACTGCTCCTGATGGACGAACCCTTCGCCAACCTCGACGTCGCCCTGCGCGAGCGTCTGGTGGGAGAACTGGGCGAACTGCTGCGCCGTTCGGGGACCACGGCACTGGTGGTCACCCACGAACAACAGGACGCCTTCACCCTGGCCGACCGCATCGGCCTGATCCAGGAGGGGCGGCTTGCGCAGTGGGGCACACCCTACGATCTCTACCATCGCCCCACCTCGCGCTTTGCAGCCGAGTTCGTGGGGCGAGCGAGCTTCATTCCCGCCTGCTGCGACGGCAGTGGCGTACTGCAATCGGAACTTGGTCCGCTGCGCGAGGATCCACACTCGACGCACTGCAGCGGTCCGGTCGACGTGCTGCTGCGCCCGGACGACGTGGTCCATGACGACGACTCTCCCTTGAAGGCCCGCATCGTTGAGCGGAGCTTTCGCGGGGCGGAATTCCTCTACACCCTGGAGCTGGCCAGTGGGCGTCGCGTGCTATCGGTCGTGCCGAGCCACCACGACCACCGGGTTGGCGAGGCGATCGGTATCCGCCTGGACACTGATCACGTCATCACCTTCCCGACAACCGGCTGAATCAGCCGCCAAACACCTCGTCAATGGGCACGATGCGGACGTCGTCCTTGTCGAGGCCAAGGTCGAGGGCACCGATGACCCGGTCCTCCTCGAGAAGCTCCGCAGGCTTGTCAGCGTCGTAGCGGATGGTCGCCGGCTCGCCCGACAGCAACTGCTCCCGCAGTCCCTTCGCGTCCTGGGTGATCATCACCACCTGCAGGTCACGAGGCCGCAGGTACTCGCGGATCGCACGGTTGACGTCCGCCAGCGTGAGCTGTTCCAGGGCCTCACGCATGTGGCGGGTGTATTCCCCCATCCCATACCACTCTGAATCCAGCGCGTAGCCGATCTGCTGGTCGGCCGTGGCGGTGCGCACGTAGACGTTCTTCATCAGGTAGTCACGGGTGGCCTCGAACTGTTCGCGAGTGAGGCCCTCGCGCACCAGTCGCTCCACTTCGTGCAGCGCAATGCGTAGGGCCATCGGCGCGTTCTCCGGCACCACCGGCCGAATCCAGACCTCGAACAGCTGCTGCTGGCGGGCGATGTTCGGATCCGGGAAAAACTGATACATGCCGCGCGGGAAGGCCTCGATGTAGGCGTAGTCACCATAGTTCATGCCCCGCTTCTCGCGGATGCGGTCATAGAGGTGCGACATGGACGAACGATGCTCACCCAGCCAGGCGCGTGCCACGTCCAGCGCCACGAAGTCGGGCGAGGCACGGGTCAGCGGGATGGGATGACCCATCGAGATGGCCGTCGCCCGGGTCTCCTTCTGCAGGATATCTATCTTTAGACCCTCCGGTTGCCTTGCCGGGGGCACCGCGACCCGCGGCGTCTCGCCGGCCGGGAGGGCGGCCAGCTCGATGGCCAGCGAGTCGATCACCTCATCCCCGGCGTCGCCGATCACGCCGACACGAAGGTTGCCTGCGGTGTAGTGGCGGGCCACAAAGTCGCGAACGTCCTGCAGCGTGATGGACTCCAGCCCGCGCACGGTGCCGAGCACTGCCTGGCCGTAGGGCGTGCCCTCGAACAGCCGGTTCTGCAGCCACTCCTTGCCCAGCTCCTCCTCGTTGTTCGAGCGCAGGTCGAGGACCAGGGCATTCATCTGGTTGGTCTTGAGGCGCTTGAAGTCGTCCTCGCGAAAACCCGGGTCGAGCAGCTGCGGCAACACGATGCCCACGAAGCGTTCCCAGTTGTCCCGATGGACAGAGAGGGTGAAGGCGGTCATTTCCTTGTCCACCTGCGCGTAAAAGCCGCCGGCGATGGGGTACAGGGCCTTGTTGATCTCGTCGATGCGCTGGGCCCTGGAACCCGCATCGGCAATCATCGAGGCAGCCAGCCTGGCGAGCCCTGCCTTGCCCTCAGGATCGTAGGCCGAACCCACGTCGAACAATAGCTTGACCCGCAGCTGTGGCAGGGGCGTCCGCTGGATAAGGAAAGTATCGTCTGCCAGCCGGGACTGCTGGGGCAGGAGCGTCGCGAGCGAGGGCAGCACGGCCACCTCGGTCGGCAACTCGCCATGAGCCAGGGTGGTGACCACCAGTGAGTCGTCAACGAAGTAACGCTCTGCCGCCCCCTGCAGATCGGCAGGCGTCAGCGAGTCATACAACCGGTAGAGGTTGTTGAGCGAGTCGAAGGAGCGGCGGTAACGCACGAAGCGAGCCAGTACCGAGGCGATGCGGTCGGTGTTGTCGAGGCCAGCGGTGAATGAATAACGGGCGTTGGACTTGGCCTCCTCCAGGCGCTTGGCGTCGACTGCTTCGGCGCGGGTGCGGGCCACTTCTGCCAGCAGGGCATCGCGTACGTACAGCACGTCGGCGGGATCCTTGACGCGCACGAACAGGTTGATCAACTCGGGGTCGGTGTTGTCCGAGCCGCCGGCGAAGAATCGGTCGACCTTCTGCTCCTGCTCCACCAGCCTGCGGTAGATGTCGGAGGTCTCGCCGAAGTTGAGGTTCATGAACATGTCGATGGCCACCGCGTCCTTCGCGGTTTCGCTGTAGGCCGGGCCACGAAACGACACCGCGATCCACGGCGCGGTCGGCGTTTCCCAGGCCACGTGCGCATAGGCAGCGCCCGTCGGCGGCGGCTCGGCCGGGATCTCGACGACCTCACCGCTACCCGGCTGCCAGTTGCCCCAGTATTTCTCCACCAGCGGGAATACCGCGTCGGGGTCGACGTCACCGGCCACGATCAGCGCGGTATTCCCGGGGCGGTACCAGCGCTCGAAGAAAGTGCGTGAATAGTCGAACTGGTTCGGCATGTCCTCGATGTCCTCAATGAAGCCCATCGTGGTGTGTCGGTAGGTGTGGGTCTTGAAGGCCGTCGCCCGCAGCTTCTCGTAGAGCCGCGAGATGGGGTTGGCCGAGTTCTTGTTGTACTCGCCCAGCACGGCCCGGGCCTCGGTCTTGAAGGCCTCCTCCGGATAGTCGAGATTCTGGAACCGATCAGCTTCGATCCTAAGGATGGTCTCGAGGTCCTCCTTGGCGAAGGTCACGTGGTAGTTGGTGTAGTCATCCGTGGTGTAGGCGTTCTGGCGCGCACCGGCGCGGGTGATGATGGCGTTGTACTCATCCGGCGAGAGGGTGGGCGTGCCGCGGAACATCATGTGCTCGAAGAAGTGGGCGAAGCCCGACTTGCCCGGTTCGACCTCGTTGCGGGACCCGGTGAGCACCGGGATCTGCACGGAGACGATGTTCGGGAAACCCGTCGGCACGACGATCACGACCAGGCCGTTGTCGAGGGTGCGGGTCTCGGCCGCGAACGGCAGGATGTCGCCCTCGGCCAAGGCCTGCAGGGTCGAAAAAAGCAGGACGGTCAGGGCCAGCAGGCTGCCGGCCAGTCTGGAAGTTGTCATCGTGACTCCCGATCAGTGTGTCAATGGTCGCTATTATCGCCTGCGCGGGCCTCAGCCCGCATGGCTGCGAGCGACTCGCGAGCCCGGCGCCGCAGGTACATCCTGAGGGCCTCGACCTCCTCATCGCTGAATTCGTCGAACCTGGGCATGCCTGCCAGTTCCAGTGCGCCGCCCTGCACCACCGCCCGGAAACTCTCGCTGGCAAGCCCCACCGGTGAAGCGCGAAGGTCCGGTGCAAAGCCACCCGCTACCGCCGCCAGCCCATGGCAGGCATTGCAGCGTCGCGCGTACAGGCTCTCCCCCTGGGCCGCCTGGGCCGGGTCGATCTTCAGCGCCGGATCGTCGACGGGCTGGGCCACCAGCGGGGGCGGTGTGGCAGGCAGGGAATCGTTTCCGTCGAGCACGAAGGTCAGTACCCGATGCGGATGCACGCGCGCTTGCCAGCCATGCTGCGCGCTGAGCGAGCCGAAGAAAGCGGGGCCTGCCGCACCCCATCCGACTACTACCGACAGGTACTGCCTGCCGTCGGCCTCATAGGTAATGGGCGCCCCGGTGATGCCCATTTTTGCGTCGAAGGACCACAGCCGCTGGCCGTTGGCGGCCGCGTAGGCATTCAGCATGCCATCGCTCTGTCCCTGAAATACCAGTCCGCCAGCGGTACTCAGCGTGCCCCCATTCCACAGGCCGGGCGTATCGACCCGCCAGACTTGTCGCTGGGCCGCCGGATCCCAGGCGAGCAGCGCACTGCGGCCTGCATCGGGAGGGGCATCACCGGTGAACTCCACCAGGCCGGTGTTGAGGTCACCACGTACCATGGCAAAGCGCTTGCGATCGACGCCCTTGTCGTCATAAAGGCCGGCTATCTCCATGGTCGGGATGAACACCAGGCCGGTCCCGGGATTGAAGCTCATCGGGTGCCAGTTATGGGAGCCAATACCACCCGGCCAGATCAGCGCTGGAGATTCCTCATAGCGAACGCCCGCAACCTCGACCGGACGACCGGTCTCGACGTCGATGCGTTCGGCCCAGGTCGCCTTGCCCGACTTCTCGGCTGACAGGAGCTTGCCAGTGGCACGGTCGAGCACGTAGAAGAACCCGTTCTTCGGTGCATGCAGGATGACCTCGCGCGGCTCACCTGCCACGTCGATGGTCGCCAGCGTGATGTCCATGGACGAGTTGTAGTCCCAAGTCTCGCCGGGCACGGTCTGGTAGTGCCAGAGATAGCGACCGGTGTCGGCATCGAGGGCGATGATGGAGCACAGGAACAGGTTGTCGCCCCCACCCGGGCTCCGGATCTTGCGGTTCCAGGGGGCGCCGTTGCCGGTGCCGATGTAGACCCGGTGATACTTGGGGTCGTAGGTGATCGCATGCCAGACCGTGCCGCCGCCACCGAGCTTCCACCACTCACCGGTCCAGGTCCTGGCGGCCATCTCCATGGCCTCGTCCTCGAAGCCATCCGCCGGGTTACCGGGTACGGTGTAAAAGCGCCAGCGCTGTTCGCCCGTCTCGGCGTCGTAGGCAGTGACGTAACCCCTCACCGCACCCCATTCGGAGCCGGCGTTGCCGATCACCACCAGGCCACCGAAGACCCGCGGCGGGCCCGTGAGCGTCAGACTGTCCTCGGGCGTGACCGTCATCCTGCTCCAGACTTCGCGTCCGCTGCGCGCATCCAGCGCGATCAGTCGACCGTCGGTCGTGCCCACATAGACCTTGTCCTTCCAGACGGCGAGCCCGCGTGGCCCCCAGGTATAGCGCAGCTTGTGGCCCGCGACCCGGGTAACCTCCGGATCGTGCTTCCACAGCAGCCGGCCACTCACCGCATCGACGGCATGGACCATGCTCTGCCCCACCGTGAAGTAGAGCACCCCGTCCACGGCCAGCGGCACCGTGGCTCCGTTGGTGATGCCGGGCAGCTCCAAAGACCAGGCCAGCCCCAGACGATTGATGTTCCCTTCATTGATGCCGGCCAGCGGCGAGAAATGCCAGTTGCTGAAGGTTCTCCCATAGGTGGCCCAGTTGGAGCCGTCTGCGTCATTCGCCATCATCGCGTCGTCGACGCCGGAAGCCGCTGCCATGGTCCAGGCCGCCGCCGCTGCCACGAGAGCTGTCGAAAATCTGCTGTATTTCATGGGACCCTCAGCCTGCAAATCTCGCCCGCCTAAAGAAACACATCGCCACCGTTGGGGCTGAGGCACTGCCCCTGGTAGTGCCGACCCCATTCGCTGGCCAGAAAGAGGTAGCTCGGCACGATGTCCGATACTTCGGCGATTCGGCCCAATGGGATTGAGAGCCGGATCTGCTCGAGGATTTCCGTCGGTACGTCGTCCAGCATAGGCGTACGGGTAGCTCCGGGCGCCACGCAGTTGACGGTGACCTCACCCGCGCCAACCTCCAGGGCCAGGCTGCGAGTGAGTGAGAGGATGGCGCCCTTCGCAGCGGTGTAGGCACTGAAGCCGGCCGCACCCTTGTAAGCCAGCTGCGAGGCCGTGTTGATAATTCGGCCCTGGCCACGGCTGAGCATCTGCGGCAACACGGCGCGCGACATCAGGAAGGTGCCACGCAGGTGCACCGCCAATACTCGATCAAAATCCGCGACGGCCATCTGCTGCAACGGGGCCGCAATGGCGATCCCGGCATTATTGACCAGGATGTCCACCCTGCCGTAGGCATGCATGGCGGCTTCGAAGAGGGCTCCGGCCTCGCTTTCATCGGCAACATCGGCGGCCACGGTCACGGCACGACCACCGGTGGCAACGATCGAGGAAACCACCGCCTCGGCGGCGGCGGCCGTCGCCGGACCAGGATGGTTGATCACCACCGCGGCCCCCGCGGCAGCCATCGCCTCGGCCACACCGCGGCCAATGCCCGAGCTGGCGCCCGTGATCAGCGCGATCCGGCCTGCGAGCAGTCCTCCTTCAACATTCTGATTAGCGACACGCACATTAGAATTCCTACGGCCACCAACGGCAAAGATACCACGATGGTCGCCGACAGGATGACCTTGAGGCCTCCCTCGAGGAACATCAGCGTCACCGGCAGGACGCCGAGTGCACAGGCCCAGAAGACGCGATGCCAGCGCGCCGGATCCACACCAGCGCGCAGTTCATGGGTAGAAACCGAGGCCAGCGTATAGGACGCCGAATCATAAGTGGTGGCCAGGAAGACCACAGCCACCGCCACGAATACCGCCAGCACCGCCAGCCCCCCCGGCAGGCTGGCCATGGCAGTGGTGATGGCCAGCGCTTCCTCGCCCTGCTTGACCAGACCCCGCAGGTCGAGAGCCCCGGAAAGATCCAGATGAAGCGCATAGTTGCCGAGCACCATGAAAAATAGCCAGGCACCGAGGGAACCGAAAGCCAGCATGCCAAAAATCACCTCGCGCAGGCTGCGTCCGCGCGAGATGCGCGTGACGAAAATGCCGACGAAGGGCCCGTAAGCAATCCACCACGCCCAATAGAAAACCGTCCAGCTCTCGACAAACCCGCGGTTCTCGACCGGATCGGTCCAGGTGTTCATGCGCAGGAAGGACTGGGCCATCAGGCCCAGACTATTGGTTGCCATCTTGAGGATGAAAACGGTGGGCCCAACCAACAAGATGAACAGCAGCAGGCCAATGGCAAGAAACATGTTGGCATCCGCCATGCGCCTGAATCCGCCCTGCAAACCGACCCACGCGCTGGTACCGAAGACGGCAATGCAGCCCAGCACCACCGCCACCTCCAGATGGAAGTCGTGCTCGATTCCCAGCAGGCGTGCAACGCCAGCGGCGATCATCGGCGTGGACAGCCCGAGGGAAGTGCCGGTGCCACCAATCAGGTTGGTCATGTACAGGAAGTCGAGGGCGCGCCCCCTGCGGCTGGCTGGGCCACCGGGAAGGAACGGCAGGCAGCCGGTGCTTAGCCGAAGGAATGGCACGCCTCGATTGTGATAGGGGTAGGCAATGGCCAGGGTCGGCAGGCAGAAGATGGCCCAGCCGGTTATGCCCCAGTGGAACAGTCCGTAGGTAGCTGCCCATTCGACCGCAGCGGTGCTTGCCGGTGCGACCCCAAGCGGTGGCGCGTCAACGTAGTAACCCCATTCAATGACGGCCCAATAAAGCAGCCCGGCGCCAATACCGGCAGAAAACAGCATTGCGATCCAGGAGCGGGTCGAAAACTCTGGCACAGCGGCGGTTCCGCCAAGCCTTACCTCGCCGAAACGGCTGCCAGCCAGGCACAGCAGGAACACCACCAGCCCGAAGCCGTACCAGAGGTAGGCGATACCGAAATTGCGGGTGATTACGTCGTAGGCCGCCGTCACCCACGCGCTGGACTCCTCGCGAAACAACACCAGCGGAAGGCAGGCGCCGGTGATGACGGCAACCGTAGCGGCAAACATCACCCAGTCGGTCCGCACGGCGCGCGTGGGCTGGTCTTGACTCATGGCTGTGCCGCGCCCAGCCAGGCCGGATATAAACGGGGCGCGAGAAGCGCGCATTCGGTTACCTGGTCGGCTGGCGCGGCCCTCGACTCCTCGTCGAGGATCATTACCTGAGGTTCGGTCTCGCTGAAAGCCGGCCACGACGGCAGGCCCTTCCGGTTGGGATCGCCATGGGAGGCAAACCGGACCCAAAATGACATCATCGTTTCAGTCAGATCCACATCCACCTTGCTGACCGGCAACCAGGGATCATGCGTCCCGAACACGTAGGGGATCTCCGCCCCATGATAGGCGCGCAGGGCCTCTCCACCTGGCCCCGGTCTCCGCCGATCAAACCTGTAAACGAAGGCCCGGCGCCCCGCGGCCACCGCGCTCGAGGCCATCAGGTAGCCAGGACAGACCACCTCTGCAAGGGTGATCGCGCGGTCATACGACTGCCTTGAGCCACCCTCGGCCGCCACCCATTCCCCGAGCAACTCCCGCGCGGTGGACGGGAAGTTGTCCAGGCTCTTCACTAACTCATCAGCGCCTGCAGGCAGGTACATATATTGCTCATCGGCATTACTTCCGATCAAAAGATCATGCGGAATTCCTCTCGACCGATAAGCCTCCGAGGGCGACGCCACGACGGTTACTTCGTCCGCCACGGGGCGCCACGGGCCTTCCGGAAGCGCCGAGCTTGCCGACTCGAAGAGGACATCGGCAGGCACCTCCCTGAGAGCCTTGAGACCGGACCTGCCAACAGCAGCCTCGAGCAGGCTGCCGATGCGCACCGCGTCCACCCGCTGCAGGTCATATTGCAGCTGGAAGCCTCCACTCTGGCTGATCGCGCGCTGGAACAGTGGGGCAGCCTGCGGCGAGTTGACCAAGTAACCAATGTTGGAGGCGCCGGCTGACTCACCGAACACGGTCACGTTGCCAGGATCGCCGCCAAACTCCGCGATGGACTCCCGGACCCATTGCAGCGCCGCAATCTGGTCTCGCAGGCCGTAATTGATTGGAGCGTCCTCGCCCATCTCGGGATGGGCAAAGAACCCCATTACTCCGACGCGGTAAGCGATTGTTACCACTACCACGCCACGTCGAGCCAGCCTCGCGCCATGATAGTTGGGTTCAAATGACCAGCCTGAACGGTTGCTGCCTCCATAAATCCAGACCATGACCGGCAGTTTTTGGTCGGGCTTTAAGGTTGTTGTCCAGACATTGAGATATAGGCAGTCCTCGCTGACCCGCGGTTGCACGAACAACCATGGTTCTGCCCCAAAGGCTGTGCCAACCCTCCTGTACCAGTCGATGTTGTAGGTATCCTGCATGCAGGCCGGCGCGAACTGCCCTGCATCGACTCGCCCCGATCGCGGCCGGTGGGGTGCGGGCGGCATCCAGCGGCGCTCGCCAACAGGAGGAGCCGCAAACGGGATGCCCTTGAAAGCCATGACCTGTCCGCCTTCCTCCCAGGTCCCGACCAGTGTCTCACCTGCCGCCACCACCTCGGGCGGCGCGGCCTGTGCCAGCGCGAAACCACCTGTCAGGAGCCAGCCCAGCATGGCGGCCCATGCCTGAAGTCGCCGGCTCAGCTGTCGATGCTCAGGACCACACATCCCCCAAAACCTCCGCGCTCGATCAGCTGGTTGCCCTCGGCGATACGGTCCAGTGGAAGTACATGGGCAATCCTGTGGGTCAGTCTGCCCTCTCTAAGCCAGCGGTTGATGTCTTCAACGGCCTGTGTTTTGGCCACCTCAGGCATGGCGTAGACGATGACCATGCGGATGGTCAGGTCCATGAACATCATCCGCAGGAAGGGCAGCGATGGCTCACGGACCTGGGTCGAGGAGTAGGTGGCAATGACCCCACCTGTGCGGATGCAATCCAGCACCTCGCCAAGGTTGGCGCCGAATTCGACCTCGATCACCCGATCGACGGGGACGCCATCGTTGGCCTTAAGCACATCCTTGCCCCAGCCCGGCTCGCGGTGGTTGACCACCGCACTGGCTCCGGAAGCGAGACAGAGCTCCACGTCATGTGGCTTGCTCGCCGTTGCGATGACTCTCGCCCCGGACTGACTGGCCCATTGGATAGCATAGTGGCCGACCCGACCGGCACCACCGGTCACCAGCAGGGTTTGTCCATCAACAGGGCCGTCGGCAAACACGCAGCGGTGGGCGGTCATGACTGGAATGCCGAGGCAGGCACCCACCTCAAAGCCTGCTTCAATGGGCAGCGGCACCGCCCGCCGCGCGTCAAGCGCCAACAATCCGGCGGCCGTCCCCAGGCGCCGCCCGTACTGCGCCTGGTAAACCCAAACCCTTTCGCCGACCCTCGATCCCTCCACGCCGTTCCCTACCGCCACAATGACACCCGCCCCGTCACTGTTGGGCACTACTGGGCCGCCCTCCAGCAGATTGGGGAATGCACCAGCACGCTTCTTGACGTCCGAGGGGTTAATGCCGCTGGTGTGCAGCCTGACCAATACCTCGCCCGCAGCCGGCACCGGGTCCGGCATTTCAGAGACCTCCAACACCTCGTTCGCGGGACCAAACTTGCCGAACCATGCTGCTTTCAAGTCACGCTCTCCCAGACCAGTTCAGTCGAGCCAGTTGGACAAGGACTCAGTATGACCGTCGATGCCGATTGCCTGTCCGGAAATCGTAGCCCCTTCGGAGGAGCACAGAAAGAACGCCATATTCGCCACGTCATCGGCCTTGACGAACAGGCGCATGGAACTCTGTCTGGCATACAACTCACGGATCTCGGCGGGGCTCTTGCCTCGCTTCGCCGCATCCCGCTCAATCACCCCGTCGATTCGGGGGCCCTCGACGCTCCCCGGACAAATCGCGTTGACGCGCACCCCGAACGGCCCCAGTTCCATGGCAAGCGTCTTGGTCAGCCCGATCATGGCCCATTTGCACGCGGTGTAGGGGGCTCGTAACGGGAAGCCGAAAAAGGCCGCATTCGACGCTATGTTGACGATGGACCCCCCTCCGCTTGCCTTGAGCATGGGCACGGCGCGGCGCGTACAGTAAAACTGCCCGTTCAGGTCGACGGCAACGGTTCGATCCCAGTCTGCCGGCTGGATGTCCTCTACGGCAGCAGTAGGACCGGAGATACCCGCATTGTTGACCAGCACGTCGAGACGACCATACCGGGCGTCGACCTCGTCGAACATGGCGTTTACCGCTTCGACGTCGGCAACGTCGGCAAGGCTCGTCGAAATGCCGGGCATGGCCTCCGCACAGCGCTGCAGAGCCGCGCCGTCGACGTCACTGACATGGACCCGGTAGCCGCCGCGAACGAACCGCTCGGCGATCACCCGACCGATGCCACTCGCGGACCCGGTCACCAGCATCACCGGCGACTCGCTCATCGGATTACTCCTTGACTGGACTTGGTGGCAGGACGCTAGAGGATCGACCATCGGGTGACAAAAGATGTATTTTCGCTCTTGCATCTATTTTTCTCATCCGATGACACGTACCGTTTGGACCTCACCGGCACGGAGGCGAACCTGACAGTCGCTAAACAGGCTGTGGAACTGGCGATGGCACGGCTCAAGCGCGGGGATCTCCAGGCCGCGGAGAGGCTCTTGAAACACGCCGTTGCACTGGATCCCGGCAGCCCGGGTGCGTCCACCGCCCTCGCCGCCCTGCTGGAAGAGCAGGGACGGCTGTCCGCGGCAATCGACGTCCTCACCGGCACCGCCCGCCTGGGCCATGCGGGGGTGGCCATGCTGGTACAACTCGGTCGATTGTCCAGGTCGCTGGGCGATCTGCCCGCTGCCGGCCATTGGCTTGAGCGGGCGCGATTGGCTGTTCCCGATGACCCTGCCGTACGCATCGAGCTGGCCGCCCTCGCCATCGAATGTGACAGACCGGGCCAGGTCGAGGAGCTGCTGGGAAATTTAACCGCAGTCGATAGCAGGGTTCTGGCGGCACGCGCACAATGGATGTCGTCGACGGGACGCTTTGCCGAGGCGGAGCAGTGCCTGCGCGAGCAACTGGCCGCCAACCCTCACGACGCCGGCGCATTTCACGCGCTTTCAATGCTTCCGACAGTCACGCTGACAGCACGGGATGAGGACTCCCTGCATGCCATTCTGCGCGACGGGTCAAGCCGCCGGGCCTCAACCCACGCCTTGCTGGCGCTGGCCCGCAGGGCGGAACGCGACGGTCATTACGAATCAGCCTTCAGGTTGTTCAGCGAGGCCAAGCGGCGCCAGCGCGAGGGACTTCGCCCTCAGCGCGAGGCACATCGGGCAATGTTCGAGCGCCACGCCACCTGGCAGGAGCCCGAGGTTCTTGAAGCCCTGGAACCCGTGGCCCTCAGCAGTGCCAAGCCAATCTGGGTCATCGGCATGCCGCGATCAGGCACCACTCTGGTCGAGCAGATGCTGGATGCACACCCCCAGATCCGGGGGCTAGGCGAGGTCGAATACGTCCGGGTACTGGTCGAAGCCGTTGAGGAGGCCAGCGGAATGCCCTTTCCAGCCGGGATTGGCACCACAGCCACCTCGGCGGCAAGGGCTGCCGCCTCAGTCTACTTGTCGCGCCTGTCGCAGCGCGCACCGGGAGCCAGCTGGGTCATCGACAAGCTGCCGCACAATTTCCTGCGGGCAGGGATCCTCCATGCATTGTGCCCAAGCGGCATTTTCGTCCACTGCCGGCGGGATGCGGTGGCCAATTGCTGGTCGGTCTTCACCCACGAATTCGCCGACAGCCACGATTACGCCACTGACCTTGGGGCTCTCGGCGAGTACCACCGTCTTTACGAGACGCTGCTGCGGAAATGGCGTGACACGCTGGGCGATCGCCTGGTCGAGGTGGACCTGGAAACGGTGGTTCGCAGCCCGCGGGAGGCACTGTCCCCGGTTCTCTCGGCCGCTGGTCTTGACTGGCACCATGGCTGCGCGCTGCCACATGCCAATCCGCGACCCGTTTTGACGCCCAGTGCCGTGGCAGTTCGGCAACAGGTCGGCCGGTCGGATGCAGCGAAACACCTCCCCTACCTGCCTTGGCTGGGTGCTCTTACGTCTGCTCTCGGTCGCCCTTGAACCCGGGAATTTTGCGTTGCACAAATTCCTCTTGTCCTTTTTATGGATGAGTATTTTTCATGCTTGGAGGCGAAAAAATCTCTTGTCTCAAGGTCCATATGCGTACGTAATCGTCGCGTTGACATCAATGACCTAAAACTGCGTGGGGACTCGCGGGTGACAGCCATTCAAGGTTTCGGCTGATTTCCGTAAAGAACGCCCTGCGCATTGTGTCCGTCACCCATGATCAGGAGCATCACTCGATGACGCTACGAGCACTTCCGTCGACGCCCACGACCCGCAATCCGTTCGTCGTGGCAAAAAAGCCGCTGGCGCTCGGGATCGCCATGGCCCTCGGTCTGCAGGCGGCGCCGGCGGCGCTTGCTCAGTCTGATGCCACTGCGATGTTGGGTGAGATCACGATCACCGCCCGCAAGCGGGAAGAGAGCCTGCAGGACGTGCCGATCAGCGTCCAGGCGCTGGGCACCCAGGCGCTTGAAGAACTGGGCGTGCAGAGTTTCGAGGACTACGCACTGCTGTTGCCGTCAGTGTCGTTCAAGACCTTGGGTATGCCGGGCTCTGCCACAGTCTACATGCGCGGCGTGTCCGATGGCGGCGACGGCAATTCCGCCGGCTCGCAGCCCAGCGTGGCCATCTATCTCGATGACCAGCCGGTGACCGCGATTGCTGCCAACCTCGACATCCACATTTACGACATGGCGCGCATCGAGGCCCTGGCTGGTCCTCAGGGCACGCTGTTCGGCGCCAGCGCACAATCCGGGGCGCTCCGGATCATTACCAACAAGCCCAACACTGACGCCTTCGAGGGTCGCGTCGACGTGGGTGTGGGCAGCACC
Source organism: Gammaproteobacteria bacterium (assembly GCA_030831085.1). Lineage (GTDB taxonomy): Bacteria > Pseudomonadota > Gammaproteobacteria > Steroidobacterales > Steroidobacteraceae > SG8-30. The sequence goes on along the minus strand of JAURLT010000026.1, from coordinate 4,890 downwards.
AAGGGCGGCTCCGAAAGCTACAGCTTCGAGGGTTTTGCCAACATCCCGCTGGGCGAAAAAGCCGCCATTCGCCTGGTGGGCTGGTCGCTGAAGGAAGGCGGCTGGGTAGATAATGTAGCTGGCACACGAACCTACCAGCTTGAAGGCGGTTATGGATATAACCCCAACAACTTTGGTCGTACTAAAACGATCAACAATGACTCCCTGTTAAAAGAAGATTTCAACGAGCTGGACAAGACCGGCCTGCGGGCGGCCCTGAAGGTCGACCTGAGCGACACGTGGTCGTTGAATGCCAGCGTCGTCCACCAGAAGATGGATACCGACGGTATCTGGGAAATCGACCCGATCAACACCGGCAGCGAGGAAAGCATCCAGCGCTTCAGCGAGGAATTCAGCGAGGATAAGTTCACGCAATTTGCCGTGTCGCTGGAAGGCGAGGTGATGAACCACCTGCTGACCTATTCCGGGTCATCTCTCGATCGCGACAGTGAATATCAGACCGACTACAGCAAGTATGGCGAGGATGCCTACTTCGTTCCTTACTATGCCTGCGACTATTCGGCAAGCGGTCCCGACCTCAACACGCAGAGCAACACGGACTGCACCAGCCTCTCCGAGTATTACTCGCAAGATGACGATTACAAGCGCACCAGTCACGAACTGCGCCTCCAGTCGATCGGCGACGGTCGCTTCAGCTATACGGTTGGCGCCTTCTGGCAAAAGTCGGAGCACGAATATTTGTTGTCGCTCATACAGCCCGAAATGTCATCCACGCTGCAAGTGGGCGGCTATGGCATTGACGGAGTCTATTTCCGCACCGACCAACAACGCATTGACACCCAGTTCGCATTGTTCGGCGAACTATACGTCGAGCTTAGTGACCGACTGCGCGCAACCTTCGGAATGCGTCACTATGATGAAGAGACCGAGGTCAAGGGGGTGGTTGGATGGGGGCCGGGAAATTTTTGCCCGTCTATTCCCGATTGCCGTGATACCTCCGTCGATTCAAAAGCGGACTTCAGTGACCAGATCTACAAGGTGTCTCTTGCCTGGAGCCTTAGCGACGACAAGATGCTCTATGCGACCTATGCCGAGGGTTACCGACCGGGTGGCGTCAATCGCGATCCAGGACTCATCGCGACGGCTGGCACACAGATTTGGGAACCGGACGAGCTGAAGAACTACGAACTCGGCTGGAAGACTTCCTGGGCCGGCAACCAGCTGCGCTGGAACGGTGCGGTGTACCATATGGACTGGAACAAGGTGCAGTACACGATCTACGACTTCGGCCTGTCGGCCTGCTGTGGCAACGTTTATAACCTGAGCACCGCAGAGGTCAAGGGCCTTGAGACGGATATCAGCTGGGTGCCCGGCAACGGCTTTTCGCTGATGGCGTCCTATGCCTTCAACGACGCGAAGACCACCGCGGATTTCACCATCCCGAGTGGCCGTCTTGCGGTACCGAAGGGCACCGAGCTACCGAACATCCCGGAGAACAAGTTCAGCGTTCAGGGACGTTACGAGTTCAACCTGGGCCAGTTCGAGGCCTATGGACAGCTCGCCATGAGCTACACCGATGGCAGCTGGAGCCAGATCAGGCCAAGCCGTCGGCTGCCTCAGGACTCCTATACCCTGGTCAACCTGTCCGCGGGCATTCGCAAGGACAACTGGGGCATCGACTTCCACATCAACAACCTGACCGACGAGGTCGCCGATTTTTACGTCAAGCCTCGCACCTACGAGTACTCCGTGGTGACCAACCGGCCTCAGTCCTTCGGCGCAAGGCTCTGGATGAGCTTCTAGCGTTCGTTGCGATCGCAGAAAAACCCCGCTCCGGCGGGGTTTTTTTTGCCCTCCATACTGGTGTGTCCTTCATAATCCAAACATGTCATCAGCTGCTGACTCCGGGGACCTCGCCACTGCAGTGCGTCAGGCCATGCGCCTGCTGGGAGGTGGGGACGTAGCCGCAGCGCAGTCGCAGGCCATGGAAATCCTGCGCGTGTTCCCCGGTGAACCCAACGCGGAATTCGTGCTCGCCGCGGTCAGGCGGGCCAGGGGAGATGCCGAGGGGGCACGGGCTGCCCTCGTGTCCCTCCTCGAGCGGACCCCGGAGTTTGCCCTGGCCATCCAGGAACTCGGCTTTGCCCTGCTGGACCTGGGCATGCAGGAGGAGGCTGTCTCCACTCTCCGGGTAGCAGTCACGCAGCAGCCCGCCCTGTCGGCCTCCTGGAAGGCACTTGCCGAGATCGAGGGTGCAAGGGGCAATGCAGAGGCTGCTGCCGAAGCAGCGAGCCGATTTGCCCTGGCACAGTCGACGGATCCGAGGCTGGTCGAGGCCACAGAACTTTTTCGCAAGGGCAATACGGCGGCCGCGGAGCGCGCATGCCGCGCTTACCTGCATGACCAGCCAGCCGACGCGAGCGCCATTCGCCTGCTGGCGGATATTGGCACGCGCCTCGGGATGCTCAACGACGCTGAAAATCTCCTCGCACGTTGTCTGGAGCTCGCGCCTGATTTCACCCTTGCACGACTGAATTACGCGCAGGTCCTCAGCAAGCGCGAAAACCTGCCGGCAGCCCTCTCGCAGGTCGACCTGCTGCTGGCGGCGGAACCAGGCCGTTTCCCTTTCCTGGTCCTGCGGGCATCGATACTGGTGAAGATGGGCGATTTTGAGGGAGGCATCAGGGCCTACGAGGAACTGGCAGAACGTTTTGGTCCCCGCCCCATGGTCACCCTAGTTTACGGTCACGCGCTGAAAACCGTAGGGAGGCAAGACGACGCCATAGCGGCCTACCGCAAGACGATCGAACTCAATCCCTGCTTTGGGGACGCCTACTGGAGCCTCGCAAACCTCAAGACCTTCCGGTTTTCAGATTCCGACATCGCGATGATGCGCACCCAACTGGCCAGCAAGGAGCCAACGCTGGAGGATCATTTCCACCTCTGTTTTGCGCTGGGCAAGGCCCTGGAAGACCGCGGCGAATACGAGGAGAGCTTCGGCTGCTATCAACGAGGCAACGCCATAAAGGCTCGCCTCGAAAAACATGACGAACGCGAACTGGCGCGTGAGGTGGACAGGAACATCCAGGTCTGCACCGCCGGGTTCTTCCAGGCGCGGGCCGGATCAGGGTGCCTGGCGCCGGACCCCATCTTCATCGTCGGCCTGCCGAGATCAGGGTCCACGCTGCTCGAGCAGATCCTCGCCAGCCATTCGATGGTGGACGGCACCAAGGAACTGGTCGACATCCCGGCTATCGTGCGCCGTCTGGGCGGCAGGCGGCGGCACGGCGAGCCTTCACGCTATCCAGACGTCATTGAAAAACTCGAGGAGGAGCAGTTACGCCTCTTGGGCGAGGAATATCTTGAGCGAGCCAGGGTGCAACGAGGTGGCGCCGCACATTTCATCGACAAGATGCCCAATAACTTCCGACACATAGGCTTGCTGCAGTTGATCCTTCCCAATGCACGGATCATCGACGCTCGGCGTCATCCCATGGGCGCCTGCTTCAGTGGCTTCAAGCAATTGTTCGCGCAGGGGCAGAGTTTCACCTACGGTCTGGCAAGGATCGGCCGCTATTACCGTGAGTACGTAAGGCTGATGGATCACTGGGATAGCGTCCTGCCCGGCAAGGTCTTGAGGGTAGACTACGAGACGGTCATCGACGACACGGAGGGTCAGGTTCGGCGACTGCTGGACTTCTGTGGCCTGCCATTCGAGGACGCCTGCCTCGATTTCCACCGGACCGAGAGGGCCGTCCGGACGGCCAGTTCCGAGCAGGTCCGGCAGCCGATCTACCGTGAGGGCCTCGACCAGTGGCGTCGTTTCGAGCCGTGGCTGGCAGAACTGAAGACGGAACTTGGGCCGGTACTGGAGCGCTATCCGACCTGAGGCCTCAGCCCCGTGGCTTCAGCCCCAGCTTGACCCTCGCCTCCGCAGGGGAAAGCACCCGGCCCCCAAGCTGGTCGACGATATGGGCAGCCTTTTCCACCAGCTGGCCATTACTGGCCAACACGCCCTTGGACAGGTACAGATTGTCCTCCAGGCCCACACGGAGGTTGCCTCCCAACAGCACGGCCTGGGTAGCCATCGCCATCTGCAGGCTTCCAGGCCCGAAGGAAAACCAGTGGGCATCCGACGGCAGGGCATCGACCATGGCCAGCATTGAGCGGGTGTCCGCACCTGCACCCCAGGCAAACCCGAGACAGACCTGGAAGATGGGCGGTGATTCCACCAACCCTTGGTCGATCATGTATCGCGCAAGCCGGATCTGGCCCAACTCGAACACTTCAAGCTCGGGTTTTACTCCCAGCTCCAGGCAGCGGCGAGCCATGGTCTGCAGGCAGGCTGCCGTGTTTACGTAGACCGTGTTGCCACCACCGAAATTCATGCTGCCGCAATCCAGGCTGCAGATTTCGGGCAACAGGTCTTCGACATGCGCCAGCCGTTCCAGCGGACCAATAAGATCCGTGCCCGGGCCACCAATGGCTGGATTGTCATCACCCGGCACGAAATCGCCGCCCATGCCAGCAGTCAGGTTGATGATCACGTCCACACCACTCTCGCGGATCATCTCGACAGTCTGGCGGAAGAGTGCGGGATCCCGGCTTCCCTTGCCCGTTTCTGGATCCCTGACGTGAACGTGCACGATGGCGGCACCGGCACGCGCAGATTCTATGCAGGCGTCGGCCACCTGTCTGGGGGTGACCGGCAAACCGGGATGCTTCGACAGCGTGTCAGCGGCGCCGGTGATTGCGCAAGTAATGATGACGTCACGATTCATCTGAGTCTCCCTTTTTTACGATACGCGCCAGCGCGTCAGCAGCCATCACGCCCCGCCCTTTCGCCAGGACCATCAGCGGGTTCACATCCAGTTCCAGTAGTTCCTCGCC
>JAURLT010000157.1 GCA_030831085.1 Gammaproteobacteria bacterium | reverse complement strand
GACGTACCTGTACTGGACGACGCACCGGCGGATGGGTCCGGTGGAGAAAATTGAAGCAGGGTTTCCGGTGCCGACGTGGCGGAATTGGTAGACGCGCTAGCTTGAGGGGTTAGTGGGGTTTCCCGTGTCGGTTCGAGTCCGACCGTCGGCACCAACTTGAAAGACAAAGGTCCCGCTTTGGCGGGACTTTTTTTGGGCTGGCCTCGAAGCCAGAAAATGTCAATCAGCTTGGCCTGAACCGGGCCCGGTAGGTACAATGCGCAGGTTTAGCGGGGTCATTTCGTCGGTTGCGCCAATATGCTTGAAAACTACCTGCCGATCCTGATTTTTGCCGCGGTGGCGGGTGGCTTTGGCGTGGTCTTGATGGCCCTTGGTTACCTGCTCGGGCCGCGCCGGCCAGATCCCGAAAAGCTCTCACCGTACGAATGCGGTTTCGAGGCCTTCGAGGATACCCGCATGAAATTTGACGTGCGGTATTACCTGGTCGCCATTCTTTTTATCATTTTTGATCTGGAGATCGCCTTCCTGTTTCCGTGGGCGGTTTCCCTCGACGTGATAGGCGGCTTTGGCCTGCTGTCGATGGCTGTTTTTCTGGGCGTGCTGGTAGTCGGCTTCGTTTACGAGTGGAAGAGGGGTGCGCTGGAGTGGGACTGACCGAAGAAGCACCTGCGATCCAGGGCCGCGGATTCCTGGTGACCAACGTCGACAACCTCATGAACTGGGCTCGCACGGGATCCCTGTGGCCCATGACCTTCGGGCTCGCCTGCTGTGCTGTCGAGATGATGCATGCCGGAGCGTCACGCTATGACCTCGATCGATTCGGCGTGGTATTCCGCCCCAGTCCTCGCCAGTCCGACGTCATGATCGTGGCCGGGACCCTGGTGAACAAGATGGCCCCCGCCTTGCGCAAGGTTTACGACCAGATGGCCGAGCCGCGCTGGGTCATTTCCATGGGTTCCTGTGCCAACGGCGGAGGCTACTACCACTATTCCTATTCCGTCGTCCGTGGCTGCGATCGTATCGTCCCGGTGGATGTCTACGTCCCCGGGTGTCCGCCCACCGCAGAGGCGCTGATCTATGGCATCACGCAGTTGCAGGCCAAGATCCGGCGCACCAGCACGATAGCAAGGTGAGGGCGGCATGACGCGTCTAGAGGCACTTGAAGCTGCTCTCGGTAACAGTTTGGGCGACCGCCTGCGGGCCTTGCCATCGGGGGCGGGGGACCTGACCTGGCAGGTCGATTCCGTTGATCTGCTCGAAGTCATGCAGGTATTGCGCGACGACCCCGCCCTGCGTTTCGAGCAGCTGATGGACCTCGCGGGCATCGACTTTCTTGCTTACGGCCTCGACGAATGGAAGACCCAGTCCGCCACGTCCACCGGCTTCAGTCGTGGTGTGACCCGTGGGAGTTCACCTGAAGCGGCCCGCTACGACGGCCAGCTACGGTTCGCGGTCAGCTACCACCTGTTGTCGGTCACCCACAACTGGCGGCTGCGCCTGCGGTGTTACTGTCCGGATTCTGATCCCCCGATGATCGATTCGGTGGCCGGCGTCTGGTCGTCGGCAGCCTGGTTCGAGCGTGAGGCCTTTGACCTGTTCGGCATCCTGTTCAAGGGTCACGGCGACCTGCGGCGCCTGCTCACCGATTATGGGTTCATCGGCCATCCCTTTCGCAAGGACTTTCCCGTGTCCGGCAACGTGGAGGTGCGCTACGACGCTGAACTCGGGCGGGTGGTCTACGAGCCGGTCAGCATTGAGCCGCGCACCGTGGTGCCGAGGGTCATCCGGCACGACAACCGCTACGAGCCGGTCTTGAGGGAGGCGCCGGATCGTGGCTGAAATTCGCAATTTCACTCTGAATTTTGGCCCTCAACATCCGGCCGCCCACGGAGTTCTACGGCTGGTGCTCGAGATGGATGGCGAGGTCATCCAGAAGGCCGATCCCCACATTGGCTTGCTGCACCGCGGTACCGAGAAGCTGGCCGAGTCCAAGCCGTTCAACCAGTCCATCGGCTACATGGACCGACTCGACTACGTGTCGATGATGTGCAACGAGCACGCCTACGTGCGCGCCATCGAGCAGTTGATGGGTGTCGAGGCGCCGATCCGTGCGCAGTACATCCGCACCATGTTCGACGAGATCACCCGCATCCTGAACCATCTGATGTGGCTCGGCGCGCACGGTCTCGACATCGGCGCCATGACCGTCTTCCTTTATTGTTTTCGCGAGCGTGAGGACCTCATGGACTGCTACGAGGCGGTCTCGGGTACCCGCATGCACGCCACCTATTACCGTCCGGGCGGCGTCTATCGCGACCTTCCGACTCGCATGCCCCAGCATCAGCCCTCCCGGTTCCGCAGCGAAAAGGAACTGAAGCGGCTCAACGAGCGCCGGCAGGGTTCACTGCTGGATTTCATCCAGGACTTCACCGAGCGCTTTCCGGCCTGCGTGGATGAGTACGAAACGCTCCTCACCGACAACCGCATCTGGAAGCAGCGCACCGTGGGGATCGGGGTGGTCAGCCCCGAGCGTGCCTTGCAGCTGGGTTTTTCGGGGCCGATGCTGCGCGGGTCAGGTTTTGCCTGGGACCTGCGCAAGAAGCAACCCTATGCGGCGTACTCGAACATGGACTTCGATATCCCGGTTGGAGTCACCGGTGATTGCTACGACCGCTACCTGGTCAGGATCGAGGAGATGCGCCAGTCCAATCGCATCATCCGCCAGTGCATCGACTGGCTGCGGGTCAATCCTGGCCCGGTGATGCTTGCTGACCACAAGCTGACGCCGCCCTCCCGCGAGGAAATGAAGGAAGACATGGAAGCGCTGATCCATCACTTCAAACTGTTCACCGAGGGCTACACGGTGCCGGAGGGCGAGGTGTATTCGGCCGTGGAGGCCCCCAAGGGCGAGTTCGGGGTCTGGTTGGTCTCGGACGGAGCCAACAAGCCTTACCGGGTGAAGTGTCGTGCGCCGGGCTTTGCGCACCTTGCGGCCATGGACGAGATGGTCGCTGGCCATATGTTGTCGGACGTGGTGGCCGTCATCGGTACCATGGACATTGTCTTCGGGGAGGTCGACCGTTGAGCCTGCTGTCCGAACACACGCGCGAGGAGATTGATCACTGGGTGGCCAAGTTTCCGCCGGATCGCAAGCGCTCGGCTGTCATTGCCTCGCTGCGTGCGGCCCAGCACCAGAACGAGGGTTTCCTGACCCAGGAGTTGATGGACGCCGTGGCCGAGTATCTCGGCTTGCCGCCCATTCAGGTCTATGAGGTGGCCACCTTCTACTCGATGTTCGAGACGCGTCCGGTTGGCAGGATTCACGTGTCCGTGTGCACCAACATCAGCTGCATGCTGTGTGGTTCCGAGCGCATCGTGGAGGCCGTCGAGCGCCACCTGGGGATCAAGACCGGGCAGAGCACTCCGGACGGCAAGTTCTTCCTCAAGCGCGAGGAGGAATGCCTGGCGGCCTGCAACAACGCGCCGATGATGATGGTGGATCACGTTTACTACGAGAACCTCACGCCCGAGTCGGCGGTCGAGGTCCTGGAAAAGTTCAAATGAGTGAGCAAGCCCGCTACCTCCAGAATCAGGTCGTCTTCAACGGCATCGACCAGCCGGACAGCTGGACGCTGGAAGCTTACCGGCGCACGGGGGGCTATCAGGCCTGGGAGAAGATTCTCAGGGAAAAGACCCCGCCCGAGCAGATCGTCGAGGAGGTCAAGGCTTCCGGACTGCGTGGGCGTGGTGGTGCCGGGTTCCCCACCGGGGTGAAGTGGAGCTTCATGCCGCGTAACGCGCCCGGCCAGAAATATGTGGTCTGCAACTCGGACGAGAGTGAGCCCGGCACCTGCCACGATCGCGACATCCTGCGTTACAACCCGCACTCGCTCATCGAGGGTATGGCCATCGGCGGTTATGCGATGGGAGCTACGGTCGGTTACAACTACATCCGCGGCGAGTTCCTGGCCGAGCCGGTGCCTCGCTTCGAGGCTGCACTGGCGGAGGCTTATGCCGCTGGGCTGCTTGGTCGCAACATCCAGGGAGCGGGGGTCGACTTCGACCTGTATAGCTTCGTCGGCGCCGGTGCCTACATCTGCGGTGAGGAGACTGCGCTGCTTGAATCCCTGGAAGGCAAGCAGGGCAAGCCGCGGTTCAAGCCACCTTTCCCGGCCAACTTCGGCCTGTACGGCCGGCCGACCACCATCAACAACACACAGAGTTTCGCCAGCGTGCCGACCATCCTGCGCAAAGGCGCGGCCTGGTTCGCCGGTCTTGGCACCACCAACGCCGGTGGCACGGTGGTGTTCTCCGTGTCTGGCCACGTCAATCGCCCCGGCAACTACGAACTGCCGCTGGGCATTCCCTTCCGTGACCTGCTGGAGATCGCTGGCGGCATGAGGAACGGGCACGCCCTGAAGGCGGTCATTCCGGGTGGGTCCTCGGTACCGGTGCTACCTGCGGAAGCGATTCTTGACTGCACCATGGATTACGACTCTTTGCGCAAGGCGGGTTCTGCGCTCGGTTCTGCGGCAGTCATCGTGATGGACGAGACGACCTGCATGGTCAAGGTGCTTGAGCGCCTGACCCGGTTCTACAAGGCGGAGTCCTGCGGGCAGTGCACACCCTGCCGCGAGGGCACTGGCTGGATGAACCGCGTCGTGGCGAGGATCCTGGCAGGCAAGGGTCGCGTCGAGGACCTCGACCTGCTGGTTGGCGTGGCCAACCAGATCGAGGGCCATACCATCTGCGCGTTGGGAGACGCAGCAGCCTGGCCCGTCCAGAGTTTCGTCAAGCGCTTCCGCCATGAGTTCATCTACATGATCGAGCACGCCGGCCAGAGTCTGGCGAGTGTGACCGCGAGGGTCGCGGCATGAGTGCGGACCTGGTCAACATTGAGGTCGACGGCCAGCCGTTGCAGGCCCGCAAGGGCCAGATGCTGATTCAGGCCACCGATGCGGCGGGTATCTATGTGCCGCGCTTTTGCTATCACGATAAGCTCTCGGTGGCCGCCAACTGTCGCATGTGCCTGGTGGAGGTCGAAAAGGCTCCCAAGCCCATGCCTGCGTGCGCCACGCCGGTCATGGAGGGCATGAAGGCGTTCACCCGCTCGCCGCGGGCGCTGGCTGCCCAAAAGGCGACCATGGAGTTCCTCCTCATCAATCACCCGCTGGACTGCCCGATCTGTGATCAAGGCGGCGAGTGTGAACTGCAGGACCTCGCGCAGGGTTTCGGTGGGTCGGTTTCACGCTTCAGCGAGCGTAAACGAGTAGTGCGCGACAAGGACATCGGCCCGCTGGTGTCCACGGACATGACCCGCTGCATCCATTGCACTCGCTGTGTTCGCTTTACCCAGGAAGTGGCCGGCATGCAGTCGCTTGGCACCCTTGGGCGTGGGGAGAACATGGAGATTGGCACCTGGATAGAGCATGCGGTCACCCATGAACTGTCCGGCAACATCATAGATCTGTGTCCGGTGGGTGCCTTGAATTCGCGTCCCTTCAGGCATCGGGCGCGCTCCTGGGAGATGACCCAGCATCCGCTGGTCTCGCCGCACGACTGTGTCGGCAGCAACCTGTTCGGTCACGTGTTGCGTGGCGAGTTGATGCGCGTAGTGCCGCGCCCTAACGAGGAGATCAACGAAACCTGGATTGCCGACCGCGATCGTTTTTCTTACGTGGCGGTCAAGTCTGCCGATCGGCTGCAAAAGCCGATGCTCAAGTCCGAAGGGCAATGGCAGGAAGTGAGTTGGGAAAAGGCCCTGGAAGTCGCCGCGGAGCGCCTCGGCAAGGCTTCGCGGGACGGGCAGGGTGTGGGGCTGCTGGGCAGCCCGACGGCAACCACCGAAGAGCTTTACCTGCTTGCGCGGATTGGCAGGACCCAGGGATGGCCGGTCGACAGCCGCCTGAGGCAGGTCGACTTCCGCGATCCGCTGTCCGGACCCCAGCACCCGCTGTTGGGCCTGTCGATCGCAGACCATGCTGGCGTGTCGACGGCCCTGGTCGTCGGCAGTCGTGTGCGTCAGGAAGTGCCGATCCTGGCTCATCGCCTCCGGCTGGCCGCAGTGCGGGGCGGAGGCCACATCAGTTTCCTTGATTCCGAGGAGCAGGTACTGCACTTCCCGGTGGCTCAGCAGTGGGTGCAGGCGCCGTCCGAATGGCTGAATACCTTGCTGGCGATCCTGAAGTCAGCCTGCGAACTCAAGGGTAAGGAAGTGCCGGCTCGCTTTGTGGCCGCTACCGGGAGCATCGAAGTCTCCGCCGAACACCGGCGGATAGCAGAGGGGCTGATCGGAGAGGGGAGCAGGGTGGTCCTGCTCGGACTTCTTGCTGGCCGGCATTCGGCCTTTGCAGACCTCCTGGCTGCTGCCCAGGCGATTTGTGACCTCACTGGAGCCAGGCTGGGCCTGCTGAGTGAGGGGCCCAATTCCGTCGGGGCGTCCATGGCGGGCGCGGTGGCCCACCGGTCGCCAGGTGGCGCGGCCGTTGCCGAGCCGGGACTCACCGTGCAAGGCATGCTCGATGCCCGTCTGGGCGCCTATGTGCTGCACGGTGGGATCGAGCCGGAGTTCGATATTGCGCTGGCCTCGGCGACCAGCCAGCTCGCACAGTCGCCCTTCGTTGTGGCCCTGACCCCTTTTGTGACCGACTCGATGCGGCAATGGGCGGACCTGCTGTTGCCAATCGGTACCTTCGCCGAGACCAGCGGCACCTATGTCAACGGCGAGGGCCGCTGGCAGTCCTTTGCCGGTTGCGCGCGCCCCCTGGGAGAGTCCAGGCCCGGGTGGAAGGTGCTTCGGGTGCTTGGCAACCTGCTCGGCATCGAGGGCTTCGACTACGAGTCCAGCGAACAGGTCAGGGACGAGCTCCGCAGCCAGTTGGTCGAGGTGCCGGCCGGCGCCAGCGATCGCCCAGTCACGTCGCTGCCGGTGCCTGCCGTCGAGCCTCTGGGCATGTACCGCGTTGATGCCCTGATCCGGCGGTCTGAGCCTCTCCAGCAAACGGCGCACCTGGAACCTGTGCTCAAGGCGGTGGGCGAGTGATGGAAGGGCTCATCAACGCCTGGGAGGGGCTGCCGGAGATGTGGCAGGGCCTGCTCATTACCACCGCATCGGTGATTGCCGTGATGATGGGCGTCATCCTGTCGGTCGCCTTCACCACGCTCGCCGAGCGTAAGGTGATCGGCTACATGCAGCTCAGGAGGGGGCCCAACCGCATCACCTTGTTTGGCATACCCGTGCTGCACGGGCTGGCCCAGCCGTTTGCCGACGTCATCAAGTTGCTGCTCAAGGAAGTGCTCATTCCTGCCCAGGCAGACCGGACGCTCTTCCTGCTGGCTCCGCTGATCGTGCTGGTGCCGGCACTGACGGCGTGGGCCGTCATCCCCTTTTCGCCGGAGTTCGTGCTCGCCGACATCAATGCGGGCTTGTTGTTCATTCTGGCGCTCACTTCGCTGGGGGTGTACGGCGTCATCCTGGCGGGATGGGCCGCCAACTCCAAATATGCCTTCTTGGGTGCCATGCGTTCGGCTGCCCAGATGGTGGCCTACGAGTTGTCCATGGGTTTTGCCATCGTAGGCGTGCTGATGGCGGCAGGCAGCCTCAACCTCGGTGACATCGTCAGGGCCCAGCAGGGTGGGGCGCTCAGCTGGTACTGGTTCTGGCTGTTTCCCCTGTTCATCGTGTATTTCATCGCTGGGGTGGCGGAGACCAACCGTGCCCCATTCGACGTGGCTGAGGGCGAGTCTGAAATCGTCGCAGGATTCCACGTCGAGTACTCGGGCGCGCCGTTCGCCACGCTGTTTGCCTTGCCTGAATACGCGAACATGATCCTCATTGCCGCGCTGGCCTCGGTGATGTTTCTCGGTGGTTGGCTCTCGCCATTCGAGGGCTACCTGCCTGCCGGCTGGTGGATCACGGAGCCGTCCTTCTTCTGGCTGTTTGCCAAGATTGGTTTCTTCATCTTCATCTATCTCTGGATCCGCGCGACCTTCCCCCGCTACCGCTACGATCAGATTATGAGGCTGGGCTGGAAGGTGCTGATCCCCGTGACCCTGGTCTGGCTGTTCGTCGAGGGCATCATGGTCTGGCTGAAAGTGGGTCCGTGGAGTTCATGACCATGTCCAGGATGCGTACTTGGCTGAAGACTTTCCTTCTTATCGAGCTGCTGCGCGGTATGGCGGTGACCATCCGGCAGTTCTTTGCCCCGAAGGTCACCCTGAATTACCCGGAAGAGAAGGCGCCGCAATCGCCGAGGTTCCGCGGCTTGCACGCCCTCCGTCGTTACCCGAATGGGCAGGAGCGCTGCATCGCCTGCAAGATGTGCGAAGCGGTGTGTCCGGCCCAGGCCATTACCATCGATTCGGACGTGTCCGAGGATGGCACCCGCCGTACCACGCGCTACGACATCGACCTGTTCAAGTGCATCTACTGCGGCTTCTGCGAGGAGGCCTGCCCAGTTGACGCCATTGTCGAAACCCGGATCCACGAATATCACTTCGAGAATCGTGGCGAGAATGTCATGACCAAGGAGAAGTTGCTCGCCGTGGGCGATCGCTACGAGGCCATGATTGCTGCGGACAAATCAGCCGACGCACCCTACCGATAGGATCAGACAGGTGTTTACCGGACTCCTCTTTTACGTGTTTTCGGCGGTGCTGGTGGCAGCGGCCATCGGGGTCATCACTTCGCGGAATCCCGTTCACTCCGTGCTGTTGCTGGTGTTGTGCTTTTTCAACAGCGCCCTGCTGTGGCTGCTCATCGAGGCCGAATTCCTGGCCATTGTGCTGGTGCTGGTCTACGTTGGCGCGGTGATGGTGCTGTTCCTGTTCGTGGTCATGATGCTCGACATCAACGTGGTGCGGATGCGTGAGGGCTTCACGCGCTATGCGCCGCTTGGCCTGTTGGTTGCCCTCATCGTCGTGGCTGAGTTGTTTTATGTCCTCTGGGTGCGTGAGGCGGGCCTGCCCGGCATGGACAGTCCGGTGCCCCTGCCGGAGGGCTACAGCAACACGGAGGCCGTCGGCGCCGTGCTTTACACGGACTACGTCTACCCCTTCCAGCTGGCTGCCATCGTCCTGCTGGTGGCCATGGTGGCGGCCATTGCGCTCACCATGCGGAGGAGGGCTGGACTGAAGACCCAGGACGTGTCGCGGCAAGTGGCGGTACGGCGTGAGGATCGCGTCAGGCTGGTCAAAATTGAGGCAGAGCGGGAATGAACATCGGGCTGTCCCACTACCTGCTGCTGGCCGGCATCCTGTTCGCGATCGGGGTGGCCGGTGTGTTCCTGAACCGCAAGAATGTGATCTTGTTG
>JAURLT010000156.1 GCA_030831085.1 Gammaproteobacteria bacterium | reverse complement strand
CTCGGGATCTTCGTCAGCATGCTGCCGTTCACGCTGCTGGGCGCTGCGCTGCTCACGGTGGTGGCCTCCTTCACCCGCAGCTACAAGGAAGCGCAGACCTGGCTGGGGGCAGTGCTGGTGATTCCTACGCTGCCGATCCTGGTGGCGGGCCTGCTGGACGTGAAGGCCGAGCCCGGGCTCATGCTGATTCCCAGCATGTCGCAGCACCTGCTGATTCAGGGCCTGCTGCGCGGCGAACCGCTGCCGCCGGCCTTCCTGGCGGTCTCGGGCCTGAGCACCCTCGCGCTTGGCGTATTGCTTACCCTGCTGGCGGGCTGGCTGTATCGGCGGGAGCGGATCCTGGGCTGAGCGGGCGAACCTCGAGGCGGATCGGGCGGGGCATCCCCCGCTCCGGCACGCTGACTTCCGCCCACAACACCTCTCCGGCAGACAGGCGGGTCGGATCGGGCGCGTCCTCGGGCAGGAAGAAGGCCACCGGATCCACCATGGCCCAGCGCGCAACCCCACGAGTCACGATTGGCATCAGCATCACGCCGTCGCTGGAATACTCACCCTCCGGCAACAGGGTCGCGACCAGCCGGTCCCCGCGGACGTGGACGCGGCCCTGGCGCCAGGCCGCGGGCTCCTCCTCGGATGGCGCCTCGCCTGAGGCAGGGTCCACCACCAGGTTCAGTTCTACATAGCGACCGCGGATCGGCAGCAGCGGATCAAAACCGGTGGTCTCTGCCCACACCCTGGGCAAGGTGTCGCGCTCGTACAGCAGGGTGCCGGCCACGCCCAGCGCAAGCAGCAGGTGAATCCCGGCCAGTAGCAAGCCACGGGTCAGGGGCTTCATGTTCGCGCTCCCTCGAGGCGCGCCAGCAGGCGTCGGCGCCCCCGCTCGGCCAGGAAGCCGCCGACCAGCACCACGAGTCCAAGGCCGATGAGTCCCAGCGCCCGCCCCAGCATGTCGAACAGGCTGGAGTAGTAGAAAGACACGAGGGTCAGCAGGAAACACGCCACGCCGAGGTTCACCCGACCACTCAGGCGCTCGCGCATGCCCCAGGCGACCAGGCCTACGGATCCGGTGGCATAGAGCAGGTAGACCAGCACCCGCTGCCAGCCGATGGCCGTGTCGAGCATCACCACCAGACCGGCCAGGGACGCCCCGATCAGGACGGGCCAGGCCTCACGGCCGCGCAGTACGACTGCAACCAGCAGCGGCAGGATGAGCGCCACCGTCCATCCCAGCAGCAGGAGGCGTGTCGGAACCTCGGCCGCGCCGAGCTCGTCCAGGAGCGGGCTATGTGAGTAATGCAGGCCCGCGGCCGAGGTCAGGAGCACCACGACACCCAATCGAGCCAACGCCGGACGCCAGGAATCTTCTCGCTCGCCCCCTGTCGCGGCGAGGTAGGCCAGTCCGAGGACCGTGCTGCCGTAGGGCACCACCGCGAGCGCGGCCACCCCGGGAAAGCCGTCCGCCCAGGCCAGATGGCTGAGCCACTCCCCTGCCAGCCACGCGGGCCCGAGCATTGCCAGCCACAGCAGTTGCGGCCAGTCGCGCAGCAGGAGGAAACCTGCAGCGGCGCCCAGGGCCCAGACGAGCAGAGCCTCGCCCCAGTGGGCCTCCAGGTGGAAGACCTGCCCCGACAGGAAAATGGCCGCGCCGAGCGCTGCGGTTCCCACGCCATGCAGGGTGGTGGCGAGCGTCGGGCTGAAGCGTGCGCCGAAAGCCCCACCCAGGTGCAGTGCGACGACGGTGGTCACCAGCACGGCGTGGCGGGCGAAGGGCGACAACTGCTGCCAGTTGGCGGCGACGAACAGGAAGATTCCTGCGGCCACCAGCAGGCCCCCAAAGCCGAAAGCGAGTCGGGCGAAGTGGCCGGTATGGGGCGCCTCGGCCGTGCGCTCGTGCTCGCGCAGGCGGCCAGCGGTGGCGGCATCGATCACGCCGGCCGCTTCCCAGCGATCGATGGCGCGGCGCAGGGATGAACCCGGAAACATGGCCATGCGCCATTCTAAACTTGAGGGGATGGCCGGATTAAGGTGGAATCTCCTTATGTGTCGCATAGGTTCGCTCATCCTGCTGCTGGTCACGATGACCCTGGGAAGCTCTCCGGGCGTCGAGGCCCAGATCAACTCCGTGCCCATGAAGGGCCTGGGCAACGACTGGGTCAAGCGACTGGAACTGCGCGGCAAGATGGACTGGGAATGGATCGAGACCTACTCCGATCGGGTGTTCTTCATGACCCGCAAGGGGGCGGCCCGCAACGGCGACATTGCCACCCTCTGGCTGCGGGTCGAGTACAAGTTCACCCAGGACGCGAGCTCGCATCGCAGCGTGCTGAGCCGCGATGACTGGGACTGTCGCCAGCGCAAGCGCGCCAATGTGGCCGCCTTCCTGTTCAAGTGGAACAACCTGCAGGACCCCGAGCCCGAGCGCGCCTCGGCCATCCTGCCCAGCTGGGAAGCGATCGACGACGGCACCCTCGCCCAGACGTTGCTCGAGTTTGCCTGCAGCGTGCAGCCGCTCCAGCAGCTGGTCGACCCGGAAGCGACGGAGTGACCTGCCGAGCGGCCGGGGGCCGGGCATGAATTCCAGCGGTGAGGCCACCGGCGGCCTCGGTGCAGCCCTGGCCAACGCAGAGCGCCTGCTGGCCACGGATCCGGAACTGGCCGCCGAGCAGGCCAGCGAGATCCTGGTTGCGGTCCCGGGACAACCGCTCGCCGTGCTGCTGCTGGGCATCGCGCACCGGCTGGCCGGGCGCACCCAGCGCTCGCTGGAAGTGCTCGACGCGCTGGCTGGCTCACAGCAACAGTGGGCGCCCGCTCATTTTGAGCTCGGCCAGTCACTGGCGGCTGCGGGCAAGGGCGAGGAGGCCATCATCGCCCTGCGGCGTGCGGTGGAACTGAAGCCCGATTTTGCAGAGGCCTGGCGCGTGCTCGCCGCCCACCTCGAGGCCATCGGTGACCACGCAGGTGCCAGCGCGGCCTTCGCCCGACACCTGCAGCACTCCGCCCGCGAGCCGCGCCTGCTGGAGGCGGGTGCCGCCCTCTGCGAGGATCGGGTCGCCGAGGCCGAGGCGCTGCTGCGCGGCTATCTGAAGGAGCATCCCACCGACGTCGCAGCGATCCGCATGCTGGCCGAGGTGGCGCTGCGCCTGGGTCGCAACCAGGATGCGGAGACGCTGCTGACCCGCTGCCTGGAACTGGCGCCCGGCTTCACCCCGGCCCGCTACAACCGGGCCATCGCCCTGCATCGCCTCGGCCGGGCAGCCGAGGCGAGGACCGACGTGGAGCGCGTGCTGCTGGCCGACCCGCGCAACCCGGCCTTTCGCAACCTGCACGCAGCCATCCTCGGTCGTATCGGCGAGTTCGAACAGGCGCTCGAGGTCTACGCCGGCGTCCTGTCCGAATACCCGAACCAGGCCAAGGCCTGGATGAGTTACGGCCACGCGCTCAAGGCCGCCGGCCGCAGCGAGGAGTGCGTGGCGGCCTATCGCCGCTGCATCGAACTGCAGCCGGGCTTCGGCGAGGCCTGGTGGAGCCTGGCCAACCTCAAGACCCATCGCTTCACGGACGGCGAGAGGGCAACGATGCGCGAGCAACTGGCGCGCGAGGACCTTGGGGTGGAAGACCGCCTGCACTTCGAGTTCACCTTGGGCAAGGCGGAGGAAGACGCCGGGCACCATGCCGTGTCGTTCAAGCACTACGAGGCCGGCAACGGCCTGCGCCGTTCCATGGTTCGCCACGATCCCGACGACTACACGAGGCATCTCGAGCACAGTCGCCAGGTGCTGACCCGGGAATTCATGGCATCCCGCCGGGACTGCGGGGATCCTGCTGCCGACCCCATCCTCGTGTTGGGTCTGCCGCGGGCCGGCTCGACCCTCATCGAGCAGATCCTCGCCAGCCATCCGCAGGTGGAGGGCACCATGGAACTGCCCGACGTCATCGCCATAGCCCGCAGCCTGGGCGGCACCGGGGTCGGCAGCCAGGGTAGCTACCTGGACCGGCTGGCGGAGCTTGAACCGGCCGAATTTATTGCACTGGGCCGACGCTACCTCGAGGGCACGCGGATCCAGCGCAAGACCGACGCGCCCTTCTTTGTCGACAAGATGCCCAACAACTTCCTGCACGTGGGCCTGATTCACCTGATGCTGCCGAACGCGCGCATCATCGATGCCCGGCGTCACCCCATGGCCTGTTGCTTCTCCAACTACAAACAGCACTTCGCCCGTGGGCAGCTGTTCACCTACGACCTCGCGGGCATCGGCCGCTACTACCGTGACTACGTGGAATTGATGGCGCATTTCGATGAAGTGCTGCCAGGACGGGTTCACCGGGTGTTCTACGAGCGCATGGTGGAGGACACGGAAGCGGAAGTCCGCCGCTTGCTGGATCATTGCGGCCTGCCCTTCGACGAGGCCTGCCTGCGTTTCCACGAGAACGAGCGGGCGGTCCGCACCGCCAGCTCCGAACAGGTGCGCCAGCCCATCTACCGGGAGGGCCTGGAACAGTGGCGTCACTACGAGGATTTCCTGGGCCCCCTGCGCGAGGCGCTGGGGCCGATCCTCGAGACCTATCCCACTGTGCCGCCAACCGGAGTACATTAAGCGGCAGTTTTCACAAGAACAGGGGGAGTGTTCTCATGCAGAGGTCGAAAAAGCGCAAGCTGCTGCGGCAGCGGGCCATGGCGGTGTCCGTACCGCTGGCATCCTCGCTGCTCGCCGTGGCGGCACCTGCCGGGGCACAGCAGCCGGGCCTGCTGGAGGAAATCGTGGTCACCGCACAAAAGCGGGAGGAAAGCCTCCAGGACGTAGCCGTCAGCCTGCAGGCGCTGGGCAATACCAAGCTCGAGGAGCTTAATGTCCAGAACTTCTCTGACTATGCCCGCTTCCTGCCGAGCCTCTCCTTCCAGAGCGGTGGCCAGAGCGGCGGCCCGGGCTTCCAGCGCGCCTACATGCGCGGGGTGGCCAGCGGCGGTGACGGCAACCACTCGGCCTCGCTGCCGAGCGTCGGCACCTACCTCGACGAACAGCCGGTCACCACCATCCAGGGCGCGCTCGACGTACATATTTATGACGTGCAGCGCGTCGAGGCCCTGGCCGGACCGCAGGGCACGCTCTACGGGGCCAGCTCGCAGGCCGGTACCATCCGCATCATCACCAACAAGCCGGATCCTTCGGGCTTCGAGGCCGGTTACGACCTGCGCGTGGACTCGATCTCCAAGGGCGGCACGGGCTACGTGGCCGAGGGCTATGCCAACCTGCCCATCAGCGACCGCGCCGCCATCCGCCTGGTCGGCTGGCACCGCGAGGACGCCGGCTACGTCGACAACGTGCGCGGCACCGTCACCTACCCCACCTCCGGGGTGACCATCGACAACGCCGACCAGGCCAAGAAGGACTACAACGACGGCCAGGTCAGTGGCGCCCGCGCCGCGCTCAAGATCGACCTCGATGAAAGCTGGACGGTCACCGCCGGTCTCATGGGCCAGCGGGGCGAGTACAACGGCAGTTTCGGCTACCGGCCGGGCACCGAGCTCGAGATCACCCGCTTCAACCCGGAAACCATCGAGGACCGCTGGGTGCAGGCCGCGCTCACCGTCGAGGGCCGCTTCAGCAAGTTCGATGTGGTGTATGCGGGCTCCATGCTGAACCGGCGTGACGAGACGGAACTCGACTACGTCGATTACTCCTACTACTACGATTCCTGCTGCGCCTACGGTTATTACATCTACGATGATGCGGGCAACTTCATCGACCCGACCCAGTACATCCTGGGCAAGGACAAGTACAAGAAGCAAAGCCATGAGCTGCGCATCTCGTCCAAGGGCGACGGTCCGCTGAGCTTCGTCGCGGGCCTGTTCTACCAGCGCCAGGAACACAACATCGAGCAGCGCTACGTCATTGACGGGCTAGCCGGGCCGAATGCCATCGCCCCGCTCGAGTCCCTGTGGGTCACCGGCTGGCCGGACACCTGGTGGCTGACCAAGCAGTTGCGCATCGACCGTGACACCGCGGCCTTCGGTGAGGTGACCTACCAGATCACCGATGCACTGTCGGTCACCGGTGGACTCCGCTTCTTCGAGGCCGAGAATTCCCTCGAGGGCTATTTCGGCTTCGGCCTGACCAACCCCTTCTTCCCGGTGTTGGGCGAGCCGCAGTGCTTCCGGCAGGATGCCATCAAGGGCGCACCCTGCACCAACCTCGACAAGGTCGTGAAGGAAAGTGGCAACACGCCGAAGCTGAACCTGACCTACCGCTTCGACGACGAGAAACTGGTCTACGCCACCTACTCCGAGGGCTTCCGTCCGGGCGGCGTGAACCGCCGCGGCAACCTGCCGCCTTACGGTGCCGACTACCTGAAGAATTACGAGCTGGGCTGGAAAACCAGCTGGGCGGGCGACAGCCTGCGCTTCAACGGTGCGGTGTTCATCGAGGAGTGGGAGGACTTCCAGTTCGCCTTCCTGGGCCAGAATGCACTGACCCAGATCGCCAATGCCGGCAATGCCCGCATCACCGGCCTGGAGGCCGACCTGCTGTGGGCGGCCAGCGACCGGCTCACTCTGTCGGCAGGCCTCGCCATCCTGAACGCCGAGCTCACCCAACCCTACTGCGGCATCCTGGGCGAGAACGGCCAGGACCTGAACCCCTGCCCGGAAGAGCCGCTCGCGCCCAATGGCACCCAGCTGCCCGTGACCCCGCGCTTCAAGGGCAACCTGATCGCCCGTTACGAGTTCCCGATCGCAGGCTGGGACGGACATGTCCAGGGCGCGCTGGCCCATACCGGCGCGCGCTGGCCGGATCTCCGGACCGCCCAGCGCGAGGTGCTCGGCAAGGTGGACGCCTATTCGGTGGCGGACTTCACCTTCGGGGCCCGGCGCGAGGGCATGAGCGTGGAGCTGTTCATCAACAATGCCTTCGACGAGCGGGGCGAGAACGACCGCTGGGCCCAGTGTGATGCCCTGATCTGCGGTTTTTCAGGCACTTACATCACGCCGATCCAGCCGAGAACCATCGGCCTGCGCTTCGGACAGCGCTTCTAGGACGCGCAGACTCGAGCTTTCACGGGGGCCCTCCGGGGCCCCTTTTTCTTGGCCGGTCCCATCGCGGGTATCGGTAATTACGGGTGTACTGTCAAAACCCGGCAAATTATGTTTCCCTCCGGTTGTGACTTTTGTCACACTTTCTAGCTAGGACGTGGGGAAGTGATTGATATGCTTGACATAATCCGTACAGCCGCGGCTCGCGGCGTGATCCTGTCCATCGGCTTTCTGGCCGTCTGGACAGCCCAGGTGCCCGTGGCCGAGGCCGCGGCACCCGTGGCGCTGCCCCTGCAGGCGGCTCCGCAGGCGAAGAACAGCGAACCGCGCTTCCTGGAAGGGGTGGTGCTGGTCGGCTTCAAGCCCGGCACCGCCCGCTCGGAGCGCGCCAACGCCCGCGCCGCCGCGGGTGCCGTGCGCGCCGAGGCCCTCTCCCCACTCGCCAAGGATGCGGAAAAGCTCATCCTGGCCCCCGGCCGCTCAGTGAAGGCGGCCATCGAGGCCCTGCAGCGCAACCCCAACGTGCGCCACGCCGAGCCCGATTACATCCTGACCAAGGCTGCCGTGTCGAATGACCCGGACTACATAGGGAACAACCTCTGGGGCATGTATGGCGACAACACCAGCCCCGCCAACCAGTACGGCAGCCAGGCCGGCGAGGCCTGGGCGCTCGGCTACACCGGCTCCAACGACATCTACATCGGTGTGATCGATGAGGGCATCCAGGTCACCCATCCCGACCTGCAGGCCAACATCTGGGTCAACCCCTTCGAGACCTCCGGCGACGGTATCGACAACGATGGCAACGGCAAGGTCGACGACATTCACGGCTGGGACTTCTACTATAACGACGCCTCCGTCTACGACTCCGGCGAAGACTCTCACGGTACCCACGTATCCGGCACCATCGGCGGCGTCGGCGGCAACGGCATCGGCGTAGCCGGCGTGAACTGGAACGTCACCCTGATCTCAGGCAAGTTCCTGGGGCCCGGCGGTGGCTCAACCTCGGGCGCGATTCTAGCCATCGACTACTTCAACGACCTCAAGTCGCGCCACGGCCTCAACATCGTGGCGACCAGCAATTCCTGGGGCGGCGGCGGCTTCAGCCAGGCCCTGCTGGATGCCATCAACCGAGGTGGCGACCGCGACATCCTGTTCATTGCTGCCGCAGGTAACAGTGGCACCGACAACGATGCAGGAAATTACTACCCCTCCAACTACCAGTGCACCAACGGCGGCAGCCGGAGCTGGGACTGCGTGGTCTCGGTCGCCTCGATTACCTCGACCGGTGCCAAATCTTCTTTCTCCCAATACGGCGCGACCACCGTCGACCTCGGCGCCCCGGGCAGCAGCGTCAAATCCACGCTTCCGGTCGACAGCTACGGCACCTACAGCGGCACCTCCATGGCCACCCCGCACGTGAGTGGCGCAGTGGCCCTGTGCGCCTCACTCGACCCCAACCAGTCGGGCGCCCTTCTGCGCGAAAAACTGATGGCTTCCGCCGCGCCGACCGCGTCCCTGAACGGGATCACCGTGACCGGCGGCCGCCTCGACGTCGGCACCCTTGCGCCACAATGCGTGGCAGCGACGGGTCCGGTCAGCGGCGCGCCGAGCAGCCTGACGGCCGAGGCCATCGATGACTCTTCGATCTTTCTGCAGTGGAATGCCGGCACCACGGCGAACGCCTCGTTCTTCGACATCGAGCGCGCGCCAGCCGGGTGCGCTGCTGGGGCTTTCACCCGCGTTGCGCGGGTGAGTGCCAGTGCTGCCAGCCACCTCGCCACCGGGCTAGCCTCGGAGACCGAATACTGCTTCCAGGTGAGGGCGGGCAACTACCTGCCGTCGCAGACGGATCCCACCAACACGGCCTCGGCCACCACCCTGGCCCCGCCGCCGCCGCCGCCGCCTTACTATTGCTCGGCCACGGCGAGCGCCTGGGTACAGGGCAGCGTGGGCGCCATCACGCTCGGAGATGACGCCTCGGCCAGCTACTACCTGCCCTTCGACTTCCCGTTCTACGGGGAGACCCTGACTGGCGGGCAGGTCGATACCTACGCCGTCTCCTCCAACGGCTTCGTGACGCTCGGCGGCAACAGCGGCGCTTCCACATACTCCAACGCCGACATTCCCAATGGCGCCACCCCTAACGGCTTCGTCGCCCCCTGGTGGGATGACTTCAATCCCTCCCTCGGCGGGACCGTGCGCACCTTCTACACTGGCAGCGCACCCTCGCGCCGCCTCGTGGTGTCCTGGGAAGGCGTGCCTCACTATGGCGTGGCCGGCAGCACCTACAGCTTCCAGGCCGTGCTGGAGGAGGCCACCGGCGATATCGTCTTCAACTACCAGGATGTCAGCGGCGGCAGCGCCAGTTACGACGGAGGCGCTTCGGCAACGGTCGGCATTGAACACGCCGAGGGCGCCTATGGCACCCGGATCTCCTTTAACACGGCCACCCTCACTGCGGGCAGCAGCATCCGCTGCAGCGCGGAGGAGCCGCCACCGCCGCCCAGCCCACCCTCGACCCCGACCGGGCTCTCGGCCACCGCCGACTCCTGGTCGCAGGTGACGGTCAGCTGGGCTGACGTGGCGGATGAAACGGGCTACTCACTGCAGCGCGCCACCGGCAGCGGGACGTTCACGACCATCGCCAATCTGGGCGCCGACGTGACCAGCTACGTCAATACGGGCCTGTCGGGCAGCACGACCTACCGCTATCGCGTCAGCGCCAGCAACGCCGGCGGCTCGTCGAGCTACTCGACGGAAGTCTCAGTGACGACACCCGCCGCGCCGCCGGCAACGCCTACGCTGACGGCCACCGTCGTCTCTGCCACGCAGGTCAACCTCAGCTGGACCAATGTGGCCAACGAGAGCGGTTATCGCCTGCAGCGCAACGGCGCCGAGATCGCCACTCCCGCTGCGGACACCACCAGTTTCCAGGATACCGGGGCGACTGCCGGCACGACCTACACCTATCGGGTGCAGGCCTGGAACGCAGCCGGCGATTCCAGCTGGTCCACGGTACAGGCCACGACCCGTCCGGCGGCCCCCTCGGGTCTCACGGCAACGGTGGTCTCCGACACGGCGATCAACCTGAGCTGGAGCGACGTGACCGGCGAGACCGGCTACAAGGTCGAGCAGTCGACCCAGGACAACGCCTCGTGGGGCCAGGTAACCACCACGAGTGACAACGTCACCAGCCTCTCGCGGACGGGCCTCACGGCGGGCACGACCTACTACTTCCGGGTGCGGGCCAACAACTCCGGGGGCGACTCAGGGTACTCCAACGAGGCCAATGCCACGACTACCCAGTCGCCGCCGGCGACGCCCACTGGCCTATCCGCCACGGCGGCATCCAGTTCCAGGATCAACCTGAACTGGAACGACGTCACCGGCGAGAGCCAATACGAGGTGGTGCGTGTTGGGGGCGGCTGGATCACCACACCCGGCGCGAATACCACCACGGCCGCAGACACGGGTCTGGAGCCGGGGACTGCGTATTCCTACCAGGTACGCGCGGGCAACGCGGCCGGCTGGTCGGCTTACTCCTCAACGGTCAGCGCGACCACCCTGAACGTGGCGCCTGGCATCCCTGTCAACGTCGCGGCCTCGGCCACCGGCGCAACGGTCACCATCACCTGGACGGCAGGTAACCCGAGCACGCAGACGGCCTTCGACGTGTTCCGGGAAACCCTCAACAAGCGCGGCCGCTGGGGTTCGCTGACGAACGTTAGAAGCACTGCCGGTGACGTGTTCACGACCACCGACGCGCCTGGCACGGGCACTTTCCGTTACCTGGTGAGGGCGAGCAACGCGACCGGCTCCAGCGTTGACAGTCAACCCAGCCCTTCGGTCGACGTCACCGACAGCGGCGGCGGTGGTAGTGGCGGCGGCGGCGGCGGTGGCTGCAAGGGCAAGGGCTGCAAGAAGTAAGAGCCCCTCTCTGCCGATCCTCTGAAAAGGCCCCTACGGGGGCCTTTTCTTTTGGCCCTAGACCAGGACCTGCGGAGCCACGAACCAGCCGATCAGGCTGATGATGACGATTCCCAGCAGGTTCAACCAGAACCCGGCCCGGATCATCTGCGGAATGCTGATCGCACCGGTCGCGAACACGATGGCATTCGGCGGCGTGGCCACCGGCAGCATGAAGGCACAACTGGCGGCCAGGGTCACCGGCACTAGGAGCAGCAGAGGGGGCAAGCCGGCCTGCAGGGCGATCGCGCCCACCACCGGCAGGAAGGCTGCGGCAGTCGCGAGATTGCTGGTCAGCTCGGTCAGGAAAATCACCAGCGCGACCGCCGCCACCAGCAGCAGGATCGGTCCCATGGCCTGCAGGCCGTCGAGGCTTTCGCCCAACCAAAGCGCCAGGCCTGAGGAGGACACAGCGGCTGCGAGGCTCAGCCCGCCGCCAAACAGGATCAGCACTCCCCAGGGCATACGCGAGGCGTCCTGCCAGGACAGCAACTGCGGCTGCGTGGCGCTGCCGCTGGGCAGCATGAACAGGATCACGGCGGCGGTCATCGCAATGCCGGCATCGGTGACGCCCTCGAGACCCAGCCACGAAGACAGCGGAATCCGCAGCATCCAGGCCAGCACCACGGCGGCAAAGACCACGGCGACACGCCATTCGGCGGCCGACATCGGTCCCAGCCTGGCCCTGAGCGCGGCGAGATGATCACGCGCCGCCGCACTCTCCGGAATCTCCACCGGAAAGATCCGGTGACACAACAACCACCAGGCCACCGGCAGCATCAGCGCAGTCACCGGAATGCCCACGAGCATCCAGCGAGCGAAGCTGATCTCCATGCCGTATTCGGTCTGTAGATAGCCGATCAGCAGTGCATTGGGCGGGGTGCCGACGAGGGTCGCCAGGCCGCCAATGCTGGTGGCATAGGCCAGGCCCAGCAGGAGGGCGACGCGAAACCGGGCCCGCTGGCCGTCGTCGAGACCTTCGACGTTGTCGCAGATCACCCCGCTCACCGACAGGGCAATGGGCAGCAACAGCATGGCCGTTGCAGTGTTGGTCATCCACATGCTCAGGAAGGCTGCCACCGCCATGAAGCTAAGGATCAGTCGCCGACCGTCCGTTCCCGTGCGGGCCAGCACGAACAGCGCCATGCGGCGATGCAGGTTCCAGCGCTCCAGCGCCAGGGCAAGCACGAAGCCACCCAGGAACAGGAAGATGATGGGGTTGGAGAACGGCCGCGCAGCCTCGGCGAGGGTGGAGACGTCCAGCGGTTCGAACAGCACCAGTGGCAGGAAGGCCGTGATGGCCACGGGTACCGCTTCGGTCGCCCACCAGATCGCCATCCACAGCCCTACCGCGGCGACACTCCAGGCCACGGGATCCATCGCCTGTTGCCAGCCCCCCGCCAGCATCATGAGCGCGAACACCGCCGGGCCGGCGATTCGGCCTACCAGTTGGTAAGTTTCCGGGGCGTGCGAAACCCCTGAAGGCGGCGGAGAATTGATCACGCGTGCGGGTCGGACTGGCAGGGGAGGTTACCCTCCCCCGGTCCGTTCAACCGTTACCGGCCGAAGTTGAAACGCAGGTCGAGATAGTAGTTACGCCCGTAATCAGAGTGCACGTCGGATTTGTAGCCGAAGTAGTCATCTGCCAGCGGCGCCCGCTCATTGGTGAAGTTGTTGATGCCGAACCTCACTCTGGAATCAACCCCGGCCATGGCAAACCGGTAATCCACCGAGACGTTGCCGGTGGTCATGGCCGGCAGTACGAAGCGTGTGCCATCGGCCAGGGTCAGGCCACTGTCATACACCTTGCCAATCCTGAAGGCAGAGACCGAAGCGCCCCACTGGCCGTTGCGCCAGCTGACCACCAGGTTGTGCCGATCCTTCGGCGCACCATCCTGCTGGATGAGGTCCGCGAAGCCAATCACGGGATAACTGGCCGGCAGTAGCCCGGCTGCCTGTGCGGCCACCAGGTCACCGGCCAGACCGCCCGCCGCCTGCTCCAGTTCCGTTAGGAAGGATCCCGCATACCTCAGGGTAAACCGCCCCAGGCGGCTCTGGATCTCGTAATCCAGGGTCAGGTCCACGCCCGCCGCGTCCCGCTCGTCGAGGTTGGTATACCGGTCGTCGATGTAATCCACATCGCCCGCCGGGCACAGGCCCGCGGTGGTATAGGCGGTCGGGTCGATGTCATAGCTGGTGGCGGATCGCACGACCGCCGCGTTGCCCTGCAAGGCCGCACAGTTGTTGGGGCCGTAGGCCAGCCTGAGCAGGAGGTCGACCAGCGTATGGTTTTCCTCGCCGAGGAGGCCGATGGTGTTGGTCTTCTTGATCCACCAGTAGTCCAGGCTGAGCGACAGGTTGTCGGTGGGCGCAAAGACCAGGCCCACCGAGTAGTTATCTGATTCTTCCGGATCGAGCAGGTTGCTGCCCTGGGCAAGCCTGAGCGTGCCTTCCCTGCAGGGCGTGGCACTCACGCCGGCCACTTCCGCCGCATACTGGCAGACGTAGTCGGTGCGGGTGTTGGTGCGCGAGACGATCGACTCGTTGACCGTCACGAGGTTCGGCACCCTGAAGCCCTGCGACCAGGAGCCCCGAACCAGCAGCTGATCCAGTGGCCGCCAGCCAAAGGCCACCTTGCCCACCGTGGCAGACTCGTCGATGTCGGAAAAGTCCTCGTAGCGGGCTGCCAGCTGGACGTCGAGTGTGGCGAGCACTGGCAGGGACAGCTCGGCATAGAGCGAGTTGGTCCGCCGGCTGCCGTTGCTGTCGGGCGTCGGCGAGGAGTTCATGACGTCGGAAATGAATGGATAGGTGTCTCCATTCCGGGTGGTGAACTGGATGGTGCCGTCGAGGCGCGGATCGCGATTATCCCGGTAGGACTCGCGCCGGGTCTCCAACCCCACCACCATGCCCGTCTCGCCTCCCGGCAGGCTCCACAGATCACTCCTGGAGAGGCGGGCATCGAACATCGTGAGTTCCGTCTCCGAGAGGCGGTAGACGTCCACCAGGGCCCGCTCGATGTTGGAATCCACGCCGCCACTGAAGGGGTTGTAGGCGGCGGACGTCGGGTCGTTCAGCGCCTCCTGCATCAAGGTGTTTGAGATACGGTTGTGGGTAACGTCATCGCTGGTCGCTTTGTTCCAGGTGACGGCCGCCTCCCAGTCCCAGGCGCCTGCGCTGCCCCGCAGGCCCTGCACGAGGCGATACATCTCGCTGTCGTTGTCGACGATACGCGGCACTTCCGACCAGCGGTAGTTGTCAATCAGGAGCGCCGTACCGGCACAGGGTACGTTGCCGATGATGGCGTCCGGCAGCCGGTTGGGCGAGCCGCAGGGACCCAGCGGATTCCAGTAGTTCTGCGCCCCGACTACCAGGTTGGAGGCGGAGTTTACGAAGGAACTTGGCTGACGAATCAGGTTGGTCTTGCCCGAGTAGTACATGAGCTCCGTAAAGCTCATGAGTGAATCGGTCAGGTCGTGGTCCACGGTCAGGTAGACATTGGCGCGCTTGAGGGCAGAGCGCAGGTCGCGGTTGGCATTAAGGTTTTCTCGCACCGTACCCTGCCCGTCCACCGCACCGCAGACGGTCGCGCTGATTGCGTACTGACAGCGGGGATCGCCCACCGGATAGGTCTCGAACTCGCCAATGGAATCGACGAGGACATTGACAATGCCCCAGCTGGACACGCTCGCGATCACGTCCATCTGGCCCCACAGGGAATTGGCTGAATCGTTGGTCAGCCGGCTGTCGCCGTACCAGGGGGAATCGGGGGACGGTCGGGTGCTGAAGTCGCTGTTTGCCCAGCGGGGATCGTCCTGGGAGTTCACGCGGTCGCGATCGAACCAGCTGGCCGAAGCGCTCACCCGGGTCCGGCCATCATTGAAGGCCTGACCCCACTCGGCATAGACCGTCTGGTTGTTGCGCGAGAAGTTGTCGTAGTCGGTGTAGCGCATCCCGATGGACAGGCCCTCGATGTCGCGCTTCAGCACCGTGTTGAAGACGCCGGCCACCGCATCGGCACCATAGACGGCACTCGCACCGTCTCGCAGCACCTCGATCCGGTCGACACCGTAGGTCGGGATCATGTTGGAGTTGGCACTGTTGACCGGCACGAAGCTGCCGCCGACCTGTTCGGTCTGGTACTGGGGCGAATTAACCATGCGCCGGCCGTTGAGGAGCACGAGGGTATTGCCGGTGCCGAGGCTGCGCAGGTTGAAGGCGCCGACGTCGCCGCGGGCCGAATTCACGCCGCCGCTGATATTCGCGGCCTCATTGACGAAGTTGTTGCCGTTCTCCGGCATCATGTCGAGCAGCTGTTCGCCCGAGTCGATGCCGAAGGCCTCGAGTGTGTCGCTGCTCAGGATGGACACCGGCAGGGCGTCGGAGATGACCGCGCCCTGGATCTGCGATCCGGTCACCGTGATTTCCTCCAGCTGCACCTTGCGGGGCGCTGTGGCCTCCTGGGCCAGCACCTGGCTGACCGCCAGGGCCAAGCTTACCGAGGTCACTCCGGTGACTACCGAGCGGGTTCCGGGATTAATTATCTTATTCAATGACATAGCGCTCTCCCCCGTGATTTCAGGCAGGCAGCAAAGTGACGCCTTTGCGCCCGTAACAAGGTCTCAACGCCTGAGACGGGTTATCCCCCCCAGTAGGCACCCACCCAATGAAAGGCCAACCCCAGCAAAACCAGGAGCGCCGCCGTCACCGTGGCCCGGTCCGAGGCCCGGAACGGCCTCTCTGCACCTGGCTGGGCAGGCGGCGGGAGCGATCTGAACAAGTCAACGACACCTGCCTGACGCTTGAGTGCCGGGAGTTCGGAAAGCGTGCGCAGTTTGGCCCAGACCGTTGAGAGTTCCTCGAAGGCCCAGCGACGACGCGGGTCCTCTTCCAGCCAGCGGGCGAAAGCCAGCCGCTCGGCTTCGCCGCAACGCTCCGAGTCCAGCAGCACCAGCCAGCGCTCGGCATCACGGCGTATCGCCTCCGGAATCTCCTCGACAATCCAGTCCTGCAGATCACTCATGTCCGCAACCCCAGGAGCGTCTCCCGGCACTGCCGCAGGCCCCGCGCCACGTGCTTCTCGACAGTCCCCAGGCTGATTCCCAGGCGTTCAGCGATCTCGGGCTGGCTGAGCCCTTCGATCATCCGCAGCATGAACACTTCCCTGCACTTGGGTGGCAGTTCATTGAGGCAGCGCAGCAGCAACTGGAACTCCTGCTCATGTTCGGCTGCCTCCTCGACCGTTCCGAGCTCGCGCCGGTCCAGCTCCTCGACCCGTACACTTGCCGCGGTCCGGTTGACCACTCGCTGGTGACGATAGCGGCTGATGGCCAGATTGCGGGCCGTGACGTAGAGCAGCGCCGCCGACTCGTCCCGATCCAGTGACGCCCCCTGCGTCCGCTGGTACACGCGCAACCAGGTTTCCTGGAGGATATCCTGCACGTCCTGGGCCGAGGCACAGAAGCGTCGCACGTGCCGCTCCAGGCCGCGCCGGACGCTGACGAACACCACCTCGAGCTTGACGCGTTTCCTAATCACCGCCGCCGAGGATACGCCCAAACCCAGCCTCGCGACGAGCATCGGCCGCTGCCAGGGAG
>JAURLT010000155.1 GCA_030831085.1 Gammaproteobacteria bacterium | reverse complement strand
TTACTGCGCAGGCGGTCAATAGATCTTGGATTGCGCTTCTGGGGCATGATGCTGCTGATATCAATGGTGGCGGAATCCACCAGCAGCCAGGGCCTCGCGTGGCGGTACTGTGCATGCAGGTCCTGGGTGAAGAGTCCCGCCTGTAGCGCACACGCCTGCAGGATGGACGCAAACTCCACCTTGTAGTCCATCGAGGCCACCAGGTTGGCATCGAAGGAATTCGCGACCGGTGCCGCGAACCCCAGACTTTCGGCGAGTCGTTCGCGGCTCAGGGGATACCCCGAAGTGCCGAGCGCCGCCGCACCGAGGGGGGACAGGTTGAGCCGCGCATAGGCCTCGCGCAGCCGCTGTGCATCCCGTTCAAGTGCGGCATCGAAAGCCAGCAGGTAATGAGCCAGTGTGGTCGGTTGCGCCTGCACGCCATGGGTGTAGGCAGGAATGACCACCTCGACACCCCGCTCAGCCAGTTCAAGCACTGCAACGCGCGTCCCCTCGAGTGCTTCAGACAACTCCAGCAGCTGGTCGCGAGCCAGCATGCGGCGGATGGTTTCATTCAGGTCCTGCCGGCTGCGCCCGGTGTGCAGGCGAGACGCCTCTGGCCCGGCCAGCTCGGTCAGTCGCCGCTCGAGATCCAGGTAGTTGCTCCAGCGCGGCGCGCCCGGCGTTGCCTGCTCCAGTGCCACCCGCTGCAGGGTCTCGGCGATCCTGCCGGCCGTACCCCCATCCAGCAGGCCTGCCTCGAGCAGCTCCACCAGCGAGGCCTGATTGGCCTGGTGCAGCCGACAGGCAAAGTCGCATGAATCATC
Organism: Gammaproteobacteria bacterium; assembly: GCA_030831085.1. Lineage (GTDB taxonomy): Bacteria > Pseudomonadota > Gammaproteobacteria > Steroidobacterales > Steroidobacteraceae > SG8-30. The sequence continues at coordinate 8,880 of JAURLT010000155.1, read as the reverse complement.
GGCGCCGGCCAGCTGGAATGGAACGATCATGGCCAACAAGACCATTCGACGAAGTTGCATGGCGAGTGACTCCCCCCTACTTCTTGAGCAGGTCGCGGATCTCCTCCAGGAGTACCAGCTCCCTGGGCGGCTCGGGCGCGGTGACCACGACCGGCGGCGGCGTCTGCAGCCGGTTGATCAGGCGCACGGTCAGAAAGATCGCGAAGGCGATGATCAGGAAATCGAGCGCCGCCTGCAAGAACAGGCCATAGCGGACTTCCACCGGCTCGCCCGCACCAGGTACGGCCAGCGCGAGCTCGCTCAAGTCGACACCGCGGGTCAGCGCCCCCGCCAGCGGCATGATGATGCCCTCGACCAGAGCAGACACGATCTTGCCAAAGGCCGTGCCAATGACCACGCCGACCGCCAGATCGATCACGTTGCCACGCATGGCGAAACGCTTGAACTCGTTGATCATGACCATTGCCGCTCACTCCCTGGATGACGCCGCCCCATCGACGGCGGGTTCAAGCATAACCCGGTCTCAGAAACTCCAGATCACGCCGAGCGAAGGCACCAGGGGCAGCCAGTGGCGACGTGTTTCCTGCAAGCGGAGCCCGCCGCCACCTGCATCGCCCAGCGAGAAATCCGAGCAGCATTCGTTACGACGATCGAGGGCGTTGGAGATCTCCATGAAGGCGAGCAGGCGGCCGCGAGGCAGGGAAAATTCGCGGCTCAGGCGCAGGTCGAGGCTGGCAAAGTCTCCGTAGCGGTCACCGTTGAGCGCTCCGAATGTAACGGCACCCGCCTCATCCCCCTCCAGTCGGGTCACCGGCCAACCCGAGCGATAAAGGAATCCCGCCGCTGCCCGCCACGGACCGGACTGCCAGTCGAGCCCCAGCGACGCCCCGTATTCCTGATCCCAGGCGCGGCGGCGCCAGCTTCCGTCGATGAAATCTTCGGCCCGTCCAGTGGACAGCGCCAGCCATCCACCCCAGGGCGAATCGCTGCGGTAGGCGGCCAGCAGCTCGATGCCGCGGCTGCGAGAGCGCTCAGGCACGATGGCCACCCGGTCCCAGCGCAGCTCCGGCAACAGCGACAGCGGATCGTATAGATTTTCGAAGCGCGTAGCCGGCTGGCCGTAACGCTTGTCGTAACCCTCCAACCGGATCGTCCACCCATCGAGGCCAGACCAGTCCACACCGAGGACCAGCTGGTCGGCGTACTGAACGGTATGGAATTGATCCACGCCATCCTCCACCTGCAGCTGCTCGATACCCTGGAACTGCTGATAGCGTCCCCAGGCAAGGCGCAACCGCCAGGAGTCCGACAGGTCCCACGCGAGGTTCAGGCGCGGCGCAAACTGGGTGTCCCGATCATCGGAGTAGGTCTGGTGATCCCAGCGCAAGCCCAGTTCCGCCGTCACCGACTCGCCGAGGCGTCGCCGGCCGGTCAGATAGATGGCCGCATGCTCACCCTGAGGCTCAAGATCCAGGAGGCGCGACTCCTGCAGGGCCGGACTGTTCAGGAAAGGATAGCCAGCCGCAAAATTCCGCTCGCTGGCATAGGCATAACGCGCCGCGAGATTTCTCAACTCCACGCCGCCGCGAAGCAACCATTGCGCGCCCTCCCGGGCAAGGTCCAGCCGCATACCCAACACGTCATAGCCGCGCAGATCGTCCACCGAACCGTCGCGCAAGGCAGCTTCAGCGACCGTCCCTTGCCGGCGCGACCAGACATCGCTGTAGGAGAGCGTGGCCTCTCCCCGCCAGCCGGATTCCCAGGTTCTTTCAGCCGTACCCCACAGGTAAGTGTTGCGATATTCCACGCGGGCGGTCTCGAACCCCGTTGAATCGATCACCTGGGCACTGTCGGCAGCCTGCAGCATGCTGAACCTCATTTCCGTGCCATCCTGCAGGCGATAGGCAAACCGGGCATAGGCATCGCCGTAGCGGGGTTCGCCGAGGTCGGACTTCAGGGCCTCTGCCAGCAGGTCCAGGTTGCTTCGCCTGAGGGACACCAGCCAGTCGCCCTGACCATTGGCCAGGCGGCGACCCACCAGGGCGTGGGTATGGAACAGCCCCAGGCCAAGCTCATTGCGGGCCTCGTCCAGCATCGGCAGGGTACGAATGTCGATGATGGCACTCATGCGGTCGCCATAGTCCGCGGTGAAACTCCCGGTAAAGACGTCGAGACTGTCCACGATGCGCTCGTCCACCAGGCTGACCGGACCCTGCAGCACCCTCAGATGGAAGGGCTCATAAAGGGCGAGGCCATCGAGCATCACCAGCGTCTCGTCCAGCGCACCGCCACGCACATGGGCCAGTCCAGAAACACCGTTGCCGCTGGCGCCAGGCAGTCTCTGCGCAGTCCGCAAGGCATCGTCAGCGAGACGGGGCAGGGCAGCCAGCTGGGCCTGGTCGAGATGATCGCGGGACAGCGGCAGGTCGCGGACGATGGAATAGCGGCTTGCGGTGATGACTACGTCGGTGAGCGCCGGCGGTGACGAATCGGGTCGAGGCCCATCCTCAGCCACGCGAATCGCGGGCGTCCCCGTGCGGACGACCGAAAAGATGCCCTCACCCACCTGCTTGAGGGTCAGGCCATGCGGCCGCAGGAGTTCCTCGATGAGCGCGGGCCCGGCCGACGCCACCGGCTCGGCCATGACCTGCAGACCCGGAGTGACCAGGTCGCTGCTGTAGATCAGTCGCTGTCCCGGACCGCTGAGTTCTGCCAATGCGGCCTGCAACGGCCGACCGATCCAGGGCGTCGCGGCGTGCGCTGACCCTGCGAGACATACCCAGAAGCCACCGAAGATGATCGGCAGCCACGCCAGCCGACGCATTTCTCCAAGCGTGATGGACACCAGCGGCAAGACCCCGAAACAAGGCGTCGTTCAACGCCAATGCAGGGAGTGTAGCCGAGAGGGATCAGGGCGCGCCTTGGCCCACCCTGATGACCGTGGCCTCCATCGATCCATTCAGGTCGGTGGTCGCAAGCACCGCATCCAGGGCCTGCTCGGGCCGCAAGCCGACCACCGATCCGCGGAGCACCACCTCACCAGCGCGGCGCTGGGCGGCGGGTTCTAGATAAACCACTGGCCGGCCGGTTTCCCGCGCCACCCAGCCAAGGAAGTCCCCGAGCGTCCGGCCCTCGATGTCGAGCGGCGGCGTGACCCCACCGATCCACGCCCACTGCTCGTCCCAGGGCGTGACCCGGCCGCGGCGCGCACCCCGATTGCTGGCCTCCATCCATTCACCGGCCTCGACCTCGACGGTCCTGTCGTTCGTCGACAGCGCCACCGACCCCTCGCGGACGGCGAGGCGCAAGGCATCCCGCAGCAGGCGCGCTTCGTATTGGGTACCCAGGTGACGCACGCTGCCGTAGTCGGTCTCGATCACGTGATCATGGGCCCCGGGAACCGGCCCGCCGTCGTAGTACACCGCGCCCGCGGTGAGGCTCGAGTGTCCGGCATCGCGTAGGGTCCACTCGCTGTCGACGTCGAGGCGCAGCGTCACGCCGTCCCCGAGCGTGAGGGCTACCCGCGACTCCGCACCCGTTCGCAGCGCATCGCCCTCGCCCAGGACCTGCCCCTCGGGCAAGGGCCGCCAATCGGCAGTTCCCGCGGGCAGATAGCGTACGGCGCTGTCGGTGCGGACCACCCTGGCCAGCTCCGCGTCTGTCCCCGTGCCAGCGCCACCCCACCACAACCCCAGCGCCACGGCGGCAGCTCCAGCGGCGGCAGCGAACGACAGGAAGCTACGGCGGTTGCGCCGACCTCGCGACAGGGCCACCTGCTCCAGCCACGCCTCACGCGCGGCCGCCTGCACCGCAGCCTGCATGCCCGGGTCCGCTTGTAGACGGGGGCCCGCCTTCTTCAGCAGGGCCGCCAGGTCGTCCGGTCCACGCTTTTCCATACCGATGACTCCTAGGGAACATCCAGGCCGGCGAGCACGTCGACGGCCGAGGCTCCAAACACGCTTTCGAGACCTTCGCGAAACGCGATGCGCGCGCGCGCCAGCAGCGACTGTGCGGCGGTGGTGCCGATCCCGAGTTTCTGGCCGATCTCTTCCACCGAATGCCCTTCCACGTACTTCCACTCGAGCGCTTCGCCATAACGGCCCGGAAGCCGGTCGAGCACCGTATGGACCAGCTGCCGCACTTCCTCAGCGCTGGCGTTGCGCAGCGGGTCGGCGGCAGGCGGTGATTCGACTGCCTCGAGCACCGCGCGCAACTCCTCGTCATCGTCGATGGGCACCACGACCGCCCGGCGGCGGCGCTCGCTGCGCAGTTGATCCGTGATCTCGTTGCGACAGATCTGGCAAAGCCACGTAAACAACGCAGCCTCGCCGCGCCAGCTGTCGATCCGCCGCAGGGCCTTGACTAGGGTCGCCTGCACCACCTCCCGGGCCAGCGTTTCGTTGCGGTCGACCCGGGGCAGCGCAAAGCGATAGACCCGCGGGAAGTACCCGTCAAAGAACCGGGTGAAGGCCCGCTCGTCGCCGGCCAGCATCGCCGCCACCAGGGCGCGTTCGTTTTCAGGCTCAGCGCGTTCGTCCATCACGCCACATTGGACGGACTGACCGGGCGGAATCAATCGCCGCACCGCGTGGCCATCACTAACTCCATGAATCGGCGATGTATTTCGACGGCGCGATTGATCCGACCCGGTCCCGTCGTCCTACCGCCACGACCAACCTGGAGACCCCCTTGCCGCACCTGACCCTGTCCGCCACCCACGCCCGCGATAACGGGCGAGCTGAACTGGAGGCCTTCATTCATGAGGCCTTTGCCGAAAGCCACGAAGCGGACGTCACCTGCTATATGCCGACCCTGCTGGGCTTTCGCGATCGGCAGACCCAGCTCAGGGGCGTACTGGGCTTGCGTAATGCCGGCGAAGAACGCCTCTACCTGGAGCATTACCTGGATGATCCCGTCGAGGCAGCACTGCAGCGCCTGACGGGCCAGGTGGCCGGGCGCCATGAGATCGTCGAGGTCGGCAATCTGGCGGGCGCCAACTGTCGGATGGCGGCCCGCATGATCGCCCAACTCCCCCAGTACCTGCTCTCGCAGCGCTTCAACTGGATCGTCTTCACCGCCACCGACACGCTGCGGCGGATCCTCGATCATCTTGGGGCCCCCGTCATGGAACTGGGCGTGGCTCGCGCCAACTGCGTTGCCGACCTCCCGGACCACTGGGGCTCTTACTATGAGCGTGACCCGCGGGTGATGGCAGGCTTTCTGCCCAACGGCCTGGGGATGGGTCGCCTGTAACATGCTGGAGGCCGCCATCAATCGGGCGCCACCCTCGAACGTGGCGCTGGAGGACGGTCACCGTCGCATCGCCTACGGGCAACTGGCGGCCGCGCTACGCGCGGAAACGCGCTGGCTTACCGCCAGTCAGGGCACCCGTTTCGCTACCCTGCTCGACAACGGCATGACCTGGGCCATCACCGACTTGTCCCTGCAGTCTGCCAGGTTGCCACACGTCCCCCTCCCCTCGTTTTTCACTCCGGCCCAGCTGGGGCATGCGCTGGATAGCGCTGGCGTTGACAGCCTCCTGACCGATCACGCGGCGGCGCCCGTGGGAACGCAGTGGAGGGTGGCGGGGCGCTCACCGGGCACGGGACTGCAGCTGCTGCGCCGCCGTAGTGGGGAGCCGAGCAGCGAACTGCCGCCGGGTACCAGCAAGATTACCTACACCTCTGGCAGCACAGGCACGCCCAAGGGCGTCTGCCTCGCCGCCGGACACCTTGCGAAGGTGGCCGATACGCTGGCGGAGGCGACCCGACCCCTGATGCTGCAGCGTCATCTCGCCCTGCTGCCCCTGCCGGTGCTCCTGGAAAACGTGGCTGGGCTCTACGCGTCGCTGCTGGCGGGCAGTCGCTGCCTCCTGCCGCCACTTGCCGAGACTGGCATTTCCCATTCAGGCGTCGACCTCGCCCGCCTCGGCGCCTGCATCAACCGTCACCGACCGGACAGCGTGATCGTGGTCCCGGAGCTATTGAAGGCCATGGTCGCCGCAGTCGAGGCCGGCCTGCTGGATCCCTCGCCCTTGCGACTGGTGGCGGTCGGTGGCGCTGCCGTGCCGCCGGCACTCATCGAGCATGCGCGCACGCTGCGCCTGCCGGTGTTCGAGGGGTACGGGCTCAGCGAATGTGCCTCGGTCACCTGCCTCAACCTGCCAGATGCGAACCGCCCGGGCAGCGTGGGACGGCGGCTGCCTCATGTTGCGCTGCGGATCGACACCGAGGGCCAGCTGCACGTGAGGGGCTCCACCATGCTGGGCTATCTGGGTGAGGTGGCCCGATCTAACGAAGCGGAACTGGCCACCGGCGACCTCGCCGACATGGACGACGACGGCTTCGTCTACCTGCGCGGTCGCCAGCGCAACCTGTTCATCACCAGCCATGGCCGCAACGTGTCTCCCGAATGGGTAGAGCGGGAAATCCTCGCAGAGCGCGGTATCCAGCAGGTGATGGTCAGCGGCGAGGCGCGTCCCCATGCGGTGGCGCTGATCAACGCGGCAGCAGACCTTGGTGATGCGGCCATCGAGGCCGTGATCCAGCGGGCCAACGCCCGCCTCCCCGACTATGCCCGCGTGATGCGCTGGGCACGGATCGGCGAACCCTTCACCTTTGCCAACGGCCTGTTGACGGCCAACGGCCGGCTGCGCCGCGAGTCCATCGCTGAGCGCCACCGCTCACGCATTGATTCCCTTTACCAGGCATAAGCACATGAAACTGAGTGAACGTATCCAACACGAGACACGCGAACATCGGGAATTCCTGTTGTCGGCACCCATCATCCAGCGCGCCCTCGGCGGGTCGATCAACCGCGCTGAGTATCTGGCCTTCCTGACCCAGGCCTACCATCACGTGCGCCATACGGTGCCGCTGATGATGGCGGTCGGGTCCAGGCTCAGGGGTCGGCATGCATGGCTGCAGGGGCGCATCCTGCACTACCTCGAGGAAGAAGCCGGTCATGACCGCTGGATACTGGGGGATATCCGTGCCGCCGGAGGTGACCCGGAGGCAGCCGCCTCGTCACCTCCCGACCTCGCCACCGAGGCCATGGTGGCCTTTGCCTACGACATGGTGACGCGGGTCAACCCGGTGGGGTTCTTTGGTATGGTTCATGTGCTTGAAGGCACCAGCGCCGCGATTGCGACCCGTGCCGCAGACTCCATCCGCACCAGCCTGGGGCTGCCGCCAAGCGCCTTCACCTACCTGAGCAGTCACGGCAAGCTGGATCAGGAACACGTGCATCACCTTGCCGATATCCTTGATCGTCTCGACATGTCAGAAGACCAGGAGGCCGTGCTGCGCTGCGCACGCGCCATCTTCTGGCTCTACGGCAATATGTTCCGTGGCCTGGAACAGGCGGACCTACGCCAATGCGCATGAGCCTTGCGGGCCGCAAGGTCCTGGTCACCGGTGCCACCGGTGGGATCGGGGGCGTACTGGTCGAGGCCCTGCTCGCCCACGGCGCCGACGTTCTCATGACCGGCCGACGCGCTGAGAGCCTGGCGCAAATGTCGCAGCGCTTTGGATCAGGGCGCTCTCAAGGGATCGTCGCCGACCTTGCCACGGAGCGCGACCGCAACCGACTCTGCACGGAGGCTCTGTCCTGGCGGGGCGGCATAGACGTGCTCATCAACAATGCCGGTGCGGGCAGCTTCGGGCTGTTCCAGGATCAGGCTTTGGCCTCGATCGAGCGCCAGCTTCAGACCAACCTGATCGCGCCCATGCTGCTGACCCGCAGCCTCCTGCCTCATCTGCTCGGCCGGCCGACGGCCACCATCCTGAACATCGGCTCGGTGCTGGGCCACCTGGCCCTGCCGGCCCAGGCGGCCTACTCCGCCAGCAAGTTCGGGCTGCGCGGCTTCAGCGAGGCGCTGCGTCGTGAACTCGCCGGCACCCAGGTTCGCGTGCTGCACCTCGCGCCGCGAGCGACCGATACCGGCTTCAACGACCCGGCGCTGGACAGCCTGAATGCTGAACTGGGAGTGGCCAGCGATCCGCCAGAGCGGGTCGCTGCAGCCGCCTGTCGCATGCTGGAGGGAGGCCCGGCCGAACTGGTGATCGGCTGGCCCGAACGGTTCTTCGCGCGCCTCAATAGGCTGCTGCCGGAACTCGTCGATCGAGCGCTGCTCAAGCAGCTGCCAGCCGTCAAGCGCCACGTGACCACATCCGCGCAGGCTGCCCGCCTACCCAAAGCCCAACAGGAGGCATGAACATGAACAGGATTCTTGGAATGAAAGTCGGTGGTGCCTTGCTCACGCTCTGCGTGGCCGTAGCCCAGGCCGGTGAAATGAGCGGCGGCTTCGATGCTGAACTGTCTGGTATCCAGCAGCGCTGGGCCGAGATCAACTATGGACCCGAGGCTTCCAGAGAGAAGGGCTTCGAGGCCCTTGCGACCGTGGCGCAAAAGTTCAGCGATAGCCATGCAGGGCGAGCCGAACCCCTGATCTGGCTGGCCATCGTCGAGAGCAGCCAGGCCGGGGCTGCGGGCGGCCTGGGCGCCCTGTCCCTGGCCAAGCGCTCCCGCAAGCATCTGGAGCAGGCCATCCGCATCAACCCGCGGGCGCTGGCCGGGTCGGCCTACACCAGCCTCGGGACCCTGTATTACAAGGTGCCGGGATTTCCGCTGGGCTTTGGCGACGACGACAAGGCGCGGCAAATGCTGAAAAAGGCGCTGGAGCTTAACCCCGGCGGCATCGACCCCAACTATTTCTATGCCGAGTTCCTGTTCGAGGAAGGCGAGTACCAAGAAGCGCTGACTCATCTCGATCGCGCCGCGAGCGCAGCACCGCGACCCGGCAGGGAAGCGGCCGATCGGGGGCGACAGGCAGAAATTGCCGCCCTGCGCGGCAAGGTCACCGCCAGGCTTTGACATAAG
>JAURLT010000003.1 GCA_030831085.1 Gammaproteobacteria bacterium | reverse complement strand
GCCTCGATTATACGACCGCCGTAGAGTTCGCGGGCCCGCCGGGTCAACAGGTCGAGGATGACATCAAGCCGTTCCTGGTCGGCCCGCGGCAGCGTTCGCAGCAGGTCACGCTCGTAGGCGAGGGCTTGCGGAGCTACGTCGCGATACAGGGCGTGACCGGCTCGCGTCAGTTCCAGCGAGGTGCAACGTCGATCCTCGGTCGATTGTCGGCGCGAAAGTCGGCCCTGGCGCAACAGTCGCGCCACGGCGCGGCTGACTGCCACCTTGTCCATCGCCGTGCGCGTGACTACTCCCGCGGCGGTCAGGCCCGGATTTTGAGCGAGGACGGCAATGACGCGCCATTCAGGTGGACTGAGGTCGTAACGGGTGGCGTAGAAGCCGGCGAGGCTGGCCGACAGGGTGTTGGCCAGGACCGAGATTCGATATGGCAGGAAATGCTCGAGGTGGAGCCCGGATTCCGGCCTGGTCGTGCTCATCGATTTTCCTTTACGCGGCGGGCTGGCCTATAATAGTTTCAAATGTAACTAAAAGCACCCTGACTGGGAGCCCATCATGAGCCAAAGGCCAGACAACCCAATGGGAACCGACGGATTCGAGTTTGTCGAATACACGGCGCCGGATCCGGAGGTGCTGCGCAGCCTGTTTGAGCGCATGGGTTTTCCCGTGGTGGCGCGGCATCGCCGCAAGAATGTCACTCTCCACCGCCAGGGCGATATCAACTTCATCATCAATGCCGAGCCGGGCAGTTTCGGCCAGCGCTTCGCCGCGGAGCATGGTCCCTCGGCCTGCGCCATGGCGTTCCGGGTAAAGGACGCCGCCCATGCGCATGCGCGGGCGATCGAACTTGGCGCCGAGCCCGGACCGTCGACCGCCGGGCCGATGGAACTGAACATCCCGAGCATCCGCGGTATCGGCGGCAGCCTCATCTACCTGGTTGATCGCTACGGAGGGCCGTCCATCTACGACGTCGACTTCGTGCCGGTGGCCCAGCCCGTTGACCTGCGCGGCGCGGGGCTGACGCTGATCGACCACCTTACCCACAACGTCAGTCGCGGCAACATGGACAAGTGGGCTGGCTTCTATGAGCGGCTGTTCAACTTCCGCGAGATCCGCTACTTCGACATCGAGGGCCGCAAGACCGGGCTATTCAGCCGGGCCATGACCAGCCCCTGCGGCAAGATCCGTATCCCCATCAACGAGTCCCAGGACGACAAGAGTCAGATCGAGGAATACCTGCGGGAATATCGGGGCGAGGGGATCCAGCATATCGCCCTTGGTACCGACGACATCTATGCCAGCGTGGAGGCACTACGGTCTAACGGCGTCGCCTTTCAGGACACGCCGGATACCTACTACGAGGGCGTGGCGGCGCGGGTGGCCGGTCATCAGGAGGATCTCGAGGCAATGCGCAGTCGACGAATCCTGATCGATGGCTCACGCAGCGAAGGCATCCTGCTGCAGATTTTTACCCAGAACGTCATCGGCCCGATTTTCTTCGAGATTATCCAGCGCAAGGGCAACGAAGGCTTCGGTGAGGGCAACTTCAAGGCGCTGTTCGAGTCGATCGAACTCGACCAGGAGCGCCGCGGCGTGATCTGAGGGCAGCCTCAGGGCTGGTGCGCGCGGGCCAGGTAACTGTGCGAGCGCATCTCGGTCAGTCGGCTGGAGGTGCGCAGGAAGTCATGGGTCAGTCGCTCGCCACGATACAGCCACTCGGGCGGAGCCGCGGCCGACAACACCAGCTTAACCCCGCGATCGTAGAACTCGTCCACCAAGTGGATGAAGCGCCGCGCTGCGTCATCTTGCATGGCGGTGAGGACCGGGACGTTGGAAAGCAGGACGGTATGGTGGGTGCGGGACAACTCGGTGTAGTCGGCCTGGCCCCGGGGCCCGCCACAGAGAGCCTCGAAATCAAACCAGGCCACGCCCGCGGCGGCGCGACGGACGGACACCTCGCGGCCCTGCAGCGATAGCGTTTCCACCTGGCCCGGAACTTGCCCGGCTATTGCCGCGAAGCGTTCGGCGAGCGCCTGCTCCGAGGCGGGATCTGCGCTGTCGAAGTACAAAGGGGCCTGCTCCAGCGTCCTCAGTCGGTAGTCGGTGCCGCCATCGACCTCGATCACCGTCAGGCGTTGCTCGATCAACTCGATAGCCGGCAGGAAGCGCTGCCGTTGCAGGCCACCCTCATAGAGTCGATCAGGAGGCAGGTTCGAGGTGATCACCAAGGCCACCCCCCGATCAAGGAGCCCGCCGAGCAGACCCGCGAGCAGCATGGCATCGGCGATGTCGTGGATGGCCAGTTCGTCGAGGCAGAACACCGGCGCTTCGGCGGCGAGGCTGGCCGCGACCTCCGCCAGCGGATCCGGTCGGTGTCGCAAGCCCGCCAGGCGTTCGTGCACCTCTTGCATGAAGCGGTGGAAGTGGCGCCGGCGAGCGGCCTCGCCGAGTTGACTGGCAAGCAAGTCCATCAGGAAAGTCTTGCCCGTGCCGACCGGGCCCCACAGGTACAGCCCGCCCGGCTGGCCTGGGTCGGTGGCGAACAGTCGGGCAAGCCAGCCCTCGCGCCGGCGTGCCCGCCTGGCAATCTCGGTGGCCAGCCGGTCCATGGCCTGCACTGCCGCCGACTGCGCCGCATCGGGGGCGAACCCCCGCGCCGCCAAGGCCTGCGCATAGGCTGCGGACAGCGTACTCAGGTCTGCAGCTCCGGGCGATCCCGGAAGTATTCGAGCGCCTCCGGATTGGCCAGCGCCTCGGTGTTGCGAACCGGCCTGCCGTGTACGGCGTCACGCACGGCGATTTCCACTACCTTGCCGCTGCGGGTGCGCGGCACGTCGGCAACCTGCAGGACACGGGCCGGGACGTGTCGCGGCGTCGTATTGCGGCGAATCCCCTCGCGGATACGCGAGGTCAGCGCGTCGTCGAGCGCCAGCCCCTCGCGCAGGCGCACGAACAGCACGACCCGCACGTCGCCGTCCCATTGCTGGCCGATGACCACGCTCTCCAGCACCTCGGGCAGTTGCTCCACCTGCCGATAGATCTCCGCGGTGCCGATCCGTACCCCACCCGGGTTTAGAACCGCATCGGAGCGACCCAGCACCACCAGCCCTCCGCGCGGCGTGAGCACTGCATAGTCGCCGTGATGCCAGATGCCCGTAAAGCGCTCGAAGTAGGCAGCTCGATAACGGTTGTCATCGGGATCGTTCCAGAATCCGACCGGCATCGACGGGAAGGGAAAGGTGCACACGAGTTCGCCCTGTTCCCCGACCACCGATTGGCCGGCATCGTTCCAGACTTCCACCCGCATGCCGAGACCGCGGCACTGGATCTCGCCCCGATAGACGGGTAGCAGCGGATTGCCCAGCGCGAAGCAGCTGATGATGTCGGTGCCACCGGTGATGGAAGCCAGCTGGACTTCGTGGCCGATGGCATCGCGCACGAAATCGTACTGTTCCGGCGCGAGCGGTGAGCCGGTGGAGAACAGCGTGCGCAAGCGGGCGAGGGGGCCATGTTCGGTGGGGCGGTAACCGGCCTTCTCGAGCGCTGAGAGATAGCGGGGGCTGGTGCCGAACAAGGTCACACCTTCGGCCCTTGTCATCTCCCAGAGCACCTCCGGCCCGGGATGGAAGGGTGAGCCTTCGTAAAGCACCAGGGTGGCACCTGAGCCGAGCGCGCCGGCCAGCCAGTTCCACATCATCCAGCCACAGGTGGTGAAGAAGAACAAACGGTCAGCAGGCTTCACGTCGCAGTGCAGCTGATGTTCCTTGAGGTGCTGCAGCAGGGTGCCGCCCGCGCCGTGCACGATGCACTTGGGCACGCCGGTGGTCCCCGATGAATACATCACGAACAGCGGATGGTCGAAGGCCAGCCTGAGGTACTCAGGTTCCGCACCCGGGACGCCGTAGGAGTCCCAGCTTGCGCTCAGCGGTGGCGGGGGTGAATCACTGCCTGCATAGCTGACCACCACCACCTGCCTGATCGATTCGACCTGTGCGGCGATTGCGGCGGCCTTGCCGAGGGAATCGTGGCGCTTGCCCCCGTAGAGGTAGCCGTCCGCGGTGAACAGCACCTTCGGGTGCACCTGGCCGAAGCGATCGAGCACGCCCTGCAGGCCGAAGTCCGGCGAGCAGGAGGTCCAGGTGGCACCGATGCTGGCGGTAGCCAGCATGGCGATGAGGGTTTCCGGCAGGTTGGGCATGAAACCGGCCACGACGTCGCCGGGTACCAACCCCGTAGCCCTGAGTCCGGCAGCCACCCGGCCAACCTCTGCGCGCAAGTCGTCCCAGGACACCTCCCGCCTTTCGCCGGCCTCGTTGCAGAACACCAGAGCCGCCTCCGGGCCACAGCGGCGCAGCAGGTTTTCCGCGTAGTTCAGCCTGAGGGAGGGAAACCAGCGAGCGCCTGGCATGCGTTCCCGGTCGACCAATACCGGCCTGAGGTCGCCCTCGTAAACGACGCCGGAATATTCCAGCCAGTCGCGCCAGAAGGCCTCAGGATCGTCCACGGACCACTGCCACAGGGCAGCATAGTCGCTGACCGGATGGCCGCGGCTGCTTCGGTGATCGAGGTAGCGGGTCAGGTTGGCATCGGCGATGCGCAGCGGGGTAGGGCGCCAGATGGGGTCATTGGTGTTCATTCGCTACAATGATGCCATCAGCAGCCAATACGGGACACGGGAATGGAACGGGAGGCGATGGAGTTCGACCTGGTTATCGTGGGCGCGGGCCCTTCGGGGTTGGCAGCCGCGATACGGGCGAGGCAGCTGGCGACCGAGCAGGGCCGCGAATTGAGCGTCTGCGTCATCGAAAAGGGCTCTGAGGTGGGCGCCCACATCCTGTCGGGCGCGGTCATCGACCCGATCGCCCTCAGCGAGCTGTTCCCGGACTGGCAGGCCGAGGGCGCCCCGCTGGAGACGCCGGTGACCGAGGACCGGTTCATGGTCCTCGGTGAGCGGTCCTCCTGGAGAATCCCCAACTGGACCCTGCCACCGCTGATGAACAACCATGGCATGTACATCGCCAGTCTCGGCAAGCTGACCCGCTGGCTCGCCCAGCGCGCCGAGGAGCTGGGCGTGGAGATCTATCCCGGTTTTGCCGCAGCAGAAGTCCTGTTCGACGAGTCCGGAGCGGTCAAGGGCGTGGCGACCGGTGACATGGGCATGGGCCGTGACGGGCAGCCCAAGGACAGTTTCCAGCCGGGCATGGAGCTGCACGCACGCTACACGCTGTTTGCCGAGGGCTGCCGTGGTTCACTGTCGCAGCAGCTGATGCAGCACTTCGATCTCCGTAAGGGCGTGGACCCTCAGGTGTACGGTATTGGCCTCAAGGAACTGTGGGAGGTCGATCCCTCGCGCCACCGTCCGGGCCTGGTCATGCACAGTCAGGGCTGGCCCCTGGATGCCAGTACCGGCGGGGGATCGTTCGTCTACCACTTTGGCGACAACCTCGTCTCGGTGGGCTTCGTGGTGCACCTCGGCTACCAGAATCCGCACCTTTCGCCCTTTGAGGAGTTCCAGCGCTTCAAGACCCATCCGGCCGTCCGCGACACCTTCGCTGGTGGCAAGCGGCTGGCCTACGGCGCGCGGGCGATCAACGAAGGGGGGCTGCAGTCGATCCCGCAGCTGGCCTTCCCGGGTGGTGCGCTGGTGGGTTGCAGCGCCGGTTTCGTCAACCTGCCGCGCATCAAGGGCTCGCACAACGCCATGAAGACCGGGATGCTGGCCGCGGAGGCCGCCGTAGACGCCCTGGGCGAGGGGCGCTCGCGGGATACCCTGTCTGCCTATCCGCAAGCCTTCCGCGAGTCATGGGTCTATCGCGACCTGCACAAGGTCCGCAACGTGAAGCCCGGACTCAAGTGGGGCATGCTGGCCGGCACCGTGCACGGGGGTCTGCATATGTGGCTGAACGACCTCGGGCTCGGCAAGCTGGTCGGCTGGACGCTGCGTCATCGGCGGGCAGACCACGAGACGCTCCGCCCGGCGGCTGAGATGCCGCGCTTTAACTATCCCCGAGCCGATGGCGTGCTGACCTTTGATCGGCTCTCCTCGGTTTTCCTGTCCAGCACCAACCACGAGGAAGACCAGCCGGTCCACTTGCGGCTGCGCGATGCCTCAGTGCCGGTCACGCACAACCTCGCCCTCTACGAGGGCCCCGAGGCGCGCTATTGCCCGGCCGGGGTCTACGAGTATGTGCCGGACGAGGCCGGTGGGCAGCGCCTGCAGATCAACGCGCAGAACTGCGTGCACTGCAAGACCTGCGACATCAAGGACCCGCGGCAGAACATCCACTGGGTGACGCCGGAGGGCGGAGGCGGTCCGAACTACGCCTCCATGTAGGTACCGGCTTACTTCAGCTGGGGCAGGTCTCGCACCGACGCCTCGACCTGCTCGAGGTCGCCGACCACCACCACCGACATGCGTTCCGGAGCGATCCAGCGTGCAGCCATCTCGCTGACCTGCTGCGGCGTGACCGCGTAGGTCTCGCGCACGAGGTCTGCAAGGTAGCTGTCGGGCAGCCCGTGAAGGTCCATGAAGGCCAACTGGCGGAGCACGCCATCGGGTGAGGAATTCTGTACCACGAAGATTCCGGCCCGGTAGTTCTTGATGGCGTCGAGCTCTTCGGTGCTCGGCGCCTCTCGCTGCAGGCGATCAATCTCGGAATATATTTCCCGTAGCGAGTCCGCGGTGTGCTCGGTCGTGACGTCGGCAGACATCAACCACAGGCCGGATTCGCGAAAGGCCTGGAACGAGGAGTTCGGGGAGTAGGTGTAGCCCTTGTCCTCACGGATGTTGGTGGTGATGCGGGAGGCGAAGGACCCGCCCAGCAACGAGTTCATCACACTGGCCGCGATCCAGTCAGGGTGCCCGGGACTGGGGCCGCGGACCGCCATGCGCAGTGACGACTGCGGTGCAGCAGGACGGGCCACGAACTCCAGCTGTCGAGTCTCGCTGACCGAAGGCGGCAGGTCGGTCGGTGCGGAACCGGTCCGCCAGTCGGCCAGCGCCTCGATCAGCGCCGCCTGCAGCGCTGGCCGGTCGAAGCGGCCGGCCACGAACACGTGGGTCCTGGCTGCCCCGTACTGGGCCTCGTAGAAAGCCTGCAGGTCGTCAATTGTATAGCTGGCAAGCTGCCCGTCCTCGGGGAAGCTGCGGCCAAAGGGATGAGCGCCGTAGACCATCTTCGCCATCGCCTCGGCAGCCAGGCTGCCGGGCTGGCGTCGGGCGACGCTCAGGTTGCGCTCGTAGTTGGCCACCAGCCTGGGTAACTCGCTGGCGGGGAAAGCTGGATTCCTGAGCACGTCGGCCAGTAAAGCCGCTGCCTCCACGGCGTTTTCCGACAGCACCGAGACGTCGACGACGCTCTGCTCGGCACCGGAGCCAGTAGAGACGCTGCCGCCCATGTCGGCGGCCTCGCGGGCAATCGCCTCGGCGCTGCGACCAGTGGTGCCTTCCTTCAGCATGTCAGCCACCAGGTCGTCGATCCAGGTCTGACCGCCGTCGTCGATCGCCCCGGTGCGAATGACCGCTTGCAGGGTTACGAGCGGCACGCTGCCGTATTCGAGGAAGGTGATCCGCAAGCCGTTGTCCAGCGCGATGGTGTCCTTCTCCGGCAGCTCGAAGGGTTTCGGCGTGCCGGGTTGCGGGGGCGCCTCGCGTGAGGTTGCCGAGAGCGGGCACAACAGGCAGGCGAACGTCAGGACTGACAGCAGGCGGGTCATGGCTGCTCTCCCTCGGCGGATTCGGCCGCCGGCTGCAACTCGAGGATGGTCCGGTTGCCCGGCCTCAGGTATTCACGGGCTACCTTGGAAATCAACTCCGGAGGCACCGCCCGAAAGCGCGACTCCAGCGAGTTGACCTGTGCGGGGTCGTCATCGAACAGGGCGAAGCTGGCCAGCAGGTCCACCAGGCCGAAGCGGGTGCTGGAACCGGCCACTCCGTAAAGGTCCGCGCGCAGCTTGGTCAGGGCGCGATCCAGCACTTCCTGCGACGGTGGCGATTCCGCCAGTTGGGCGATCTCGGCATCGATGTCGGCGATGATGTCGTCCGCTGGCACTGCATTGTCATGGATCAGGGACACCGACCAGAGCATGGGGCCGTCGTAGTTGAACATGTTACCCAGCAGGTTGATGCCGCCACCCACCGAGTCGCTGTAGCCCCGCTGCTGGACCAGCCGCTGCCACAGCGCGCTGTCCTCGCCCTGCAGCAGGATCTGGTCCAGCAAGCCAAAGGCGAAATGTTCGTCCGTCCCGCGCTCCGGCACGTGCCAGCCGATGGCCAGGCCTGGACGCGGCGCCAGGGCATCCGGGTAGGCATGCCGCTTCTGCTCCTCCTGACGCGGCTCGCTGATGTCCGGCAGGGCCACCGGGTCACGGCCGGGAATGCTGCCGAAGTAGCGCTCGATCCAGCCTCGCGCAGCGTCCGTCTCGAAGTCACCGGCCAGCACCAGCACCGCATTGGACGGCGTGTAATAGGTGTCGAAGAAGGACTGCACGTCTTCCAGCGTGGCCGCGTCGAGATCCTCGAGGTCGCCGTAGAAGTTGTGGGCGTTGTACCAGTTGGTGTTGGCGTACTGAGGCAGGGTCAGCCACGGAAAGCCGCCATAGGGGCGGTTCAGCACGTTCACCTTGACCTCGTTCTTGACCACGCCCTGCTGGTTGGTGAGGTTGTCCTGGGTGATGTCGAGGCCGCGCATGCGATCGGCTTCCGCCCACAGGATGGTCTCCAAAGTGTGCGCCGGCACAATCTGGTAGTAGTTGGTGTAGTCGAAGCGGGTCGAGCCGTTCAACACCCCGCCGTTACCCTGAACCAGGCGGATGAATTCCATCTTGCCGAGGTTGGCCGAGCCCTGGAACATCATGTGCTCGAACAGGTGTGCGAAGCCGGTCCGGTCCCTAGGCTCGATGCGAAAGCCGATGTGGTAATACACCCCCACCGTCACGGTGGGGATGCTGGTATCCCTTGACAGCACCACCCGAAGGCCATTGTCCAGACGGTAATACTCCACCGGGATTGAAAGCCCGCTCGGCGCCGGGGCCCCGCCCGCGGGTTCGGTCGCCACGCCAGTGGGCGTTGCGGGGCCGCCCGTGCTGGCGCAGGCCGTTAGCAGACAGGATGCGATCAGAAGGGACAGTCTTTTCATTAGAACCTCATGCCGCCGTCGCAGTAGATCATCCGACCGGTGAAGAAGTCGTTTTCGGCGATGTACAGGGCAGTGTGAGCGATTTCCGCCGGCTCGCCAAGACGCTTGAGGGGAACCGGGGCCACCACCTTTTCCAGTACCTCTGGCTTCATGGCCGAGAGGATGTCCGTGGCGCAGAAGCCCGGCGCAATGGCCCCGCAGCGAATTCCGTAACGGGCCAGTTCCTTGGCCCAGACCACGGTCATGGAGGCCACGCCCGCCTTGGCGGCAGAGTAGTTGGTCTGCCCAAGGTTGCCGTCGGCCGAGATTGAACTGATGTTGATGATCACGCCGCCCTTGCCGGCGCGGATCATGCGCTCCGCCGCCTCGCGCCCACACAGGAACACCCCGGTCAGGTTGACACCGATGACCGCGTTCCACTGCTCGATCGACATCTTGCCGACCACCTCGCCGTCCTTGACCTTGATCAGCATGGCGTCGCGGGTGATGCCGGCGTTGTTGACCAACACGTCGAGTTGGCCGAGCGTGGTAATCACGCCATCGAGTGCTGCGGTTACCTCGGCTTCCTGGGCGACGTTGGTCACGTGAGTGTAAGCACGCACCCCGTGGGCCTCCACCAGCTTCCGCGTTTCATCGAGGTCTGCGGCGTTGAGGTCCAGCAGGGCGATGTCACTTCCCCGGGCGGCAAAGGCCAGCGCCGTTGCGCGGCCCAGGCCGCGCCCGCCGCCCGTGATGGCGACCACTTTTTTCTCGAGATTCATGGCAGTCGGGATCCCTCTGTCAGTGGATGAGTGCCGCCCGACCAAGCGCCAGACGGCGCCGAAAGGTAGCGCTTATTGCAGCGCAACACAACTGACTCAGGCGGGGGTGATCTCGAACAGAACCTGCTCTGCCTCCACCGCATCGCCTGCCGCGACGTGGGACCGGGTGACCAGGCCGGCGAGCCCGGCTCTGACAGTGTGCTGGATTTTCATGCCTTCCACGACCGCCAGCCCCTGACCAGCGGCGACCGCGTCGCCTTCCTGTACCTGCACCGCCACGACCCGCCCGGGCAGGGGTGAGGTTGGATTGCGCTCCGCCTCGGCAGTGCCGGTGGGCAAGGGCCAGGGCGAAGTCAGCCGCCACTGCCCGCCGGAAAGGCCGCCCACCGCAACCTGCCCCTCGCGTCCGTAGACGAAGACGGCAGTCTGCTTCCCTTCACTGGCGACCTGTCGGAGGTGCGCGTCTCCCTCGCGGACCTCTCCCTCCGCGCGCACACCCTCGGCTGCCACCTCCAGCCGGCATCCGCGTCGTTGAATGGCCAGGCGCAGCCTGGATGCACCGTCCAGAGCCACCGTCAGCTTGCCGGATCCATCAATGCGCCAACCATCCCCCAGCGCCCACGGCGAACTGTCCTGATGGCGGGGGCCGTACTCCGGCAGGCACCAGTCCGCGAGGGCCAGCAGCAAATGGGGCTCCGGCACCGCCGGTGCAATGGCCAGATTCTCGAGGTGGCGATCCAGCCACGTGGTGTCGACCTTGACCGTGCTGAAGTCCGGATGGGCGCAGATTCGCCGGAGCAGGAACAGGTTGGTGGCCGGGCCGAACAACGCGGTTCGATCGAGTCCGCGCTGCAATCGATCAAGCGCTTCTGGGCGGTCGCGACCGCCGGCCACCAGTTTTGCAACCAGCGAGTCGTAATAGGGTGTAATCCGATCGCCTCGATCAACCCCTGACTCGACTCGCCAGGCCGACTCAGCCAGAGGCGTGACCCAATCTTCGACCCGGCCGGTCGAGGGCAGGAAGCCCCTGGACGGATCCTCGCTGCACAGGCGCACCTCGATCGCGTGGCCGCGCAGGGTTACGGCCTCCTGCCCGAGGGGCAGGGGTTCGCCCGCGGCCACCCGTAGCTGCCACTCGACCAGGTCGAGGCCCGTGACCTGTTCGGTAACCGGGTGCTCCACCTGCAGCCTGGTATTCATTTCGAGGAAATGAAAGCGTTCATCGGGCTCTACGATGAACTCAACCGTACCGGCGTTGATGTAATGAGCCGCCCGCGCCACCCGAAGGGCGGCGTCGGCGAGGCCGGCACGCAACTGTGGGGAGAGACCCGGGGCCGGCGCCTCCTCGATCACCTTCTGGTGACGACGCTGAACTGAGCATTCGCGGTCGAAGAGGTGAATAACCTGCCCATGGGCGTCACCGAACACCTGGACTTCAATGTGCCTCGGGCGCTCTATGAAGCGTTCCAGCATCACCCGACCGTCGCCGAAGCTGGCAAGCGCCTCGCGGCCGGCCTCGGTCAGCGCCTCGGCCAATGCCGCGGGTTCGCGGACCACCCGCATCCCGCGGCCGCCGCCGCCGGCGACCGCCTTGACCAGCAGCGGGTATCCAACGCGCTCTGCCTCCGCCGCCAAACGTCCGGGTGACATGTCGTCACCGTAGTAGCCGGGGAGTACACCGACCCCCGCACTTGACGCCAGTGCCTTGGCCTCCTGCTTGAGACCCATGAGGCGGATGGTGTCGGGTGCGGGGCCGACGAACAGGAGGCCGGCATCCCTGCAGGCCTCGGCAAATTCCGCCTGCTCAGAGAGGAACCCGTAGCCCGGGTGGATGGCCTCGGCGCTGCTGGCGAGCGCCACTTCGATGAGGCGCTGGCCATTCAGGTAAGACTCGGCCGCGGAGGCGGGACCGATCAGGTGGGCCTCGTCCGCCAGCCGCACGTGGCGCGCGCCGCGGTCTGCCTCGCTGTAAACGGCGATCGAGCGGATGCCCAGCCGGCGACAGGTGAGAATGATCCGGCAGGCGATCTCGCCACGGTTCGCGATGAGCAGGCGGCGGATCATGGCTTCAGCGCGTCCAGTCCGGAGGGCGTTTCTCAAGGAAGGCAGTCAGTCCTTCCTGCCCCTCGGCGGTTGCCCGGAGACGGTTGATCCAGGCCTCGGTCTCCGCGCGCACGGCGGGGTCGCGCAGGGGGTCGCGGCCCGCCACCGCGGTCACCAGCCGCTTGGCCTCTGCCTGCGCCCGGGGGCCGCCGCGCAGGAGTTGATCCACGACTTGTGCGGTTCGGGAGTCGAGGGAGTCGAGTGGTACGGCTTCGTGCAGCAGGCCGATCCTGGCGGCCTCGCTGCCGCTGAAGCGCTCTGCCGTGAGGAACAGACGACGGGCAGTGCGCGCCCCGATGGCGCGCACGACGTAAGGGGCGATCATGGCCGGGACGATGCCGAGCCTGACTTCGCTGAAGACGAGCTGGATGTCCTCGCCACCCAAAGCGAGGTCGCAAGCGGCAATCAGGCCGAGCGCGCCGCCATAGGCGTTGCCTTGCACCCGTGCCACCGTGGGCATCGGGAGGGCGTCGAGCGTAGCCAGGACTTTGCCCAGCCGCCCAGGTGAGGCCGTGCGCATTTCGGCAATGTCCGCGCCGGCACAGAAGCTGGCCCCGGCGCCAGTCAGCACCACAACCCGCGCAGAGTCGTCCGTGGCCAGTGCGGCGAGCTGTGTATGAAGGGCATCCAACAGGGCCTCGGACAGGGCGTTGTGACGTTCGGGCCGGTTCAGGGTGAGGGTGACCACGCCGCGCGTGTCGCGCGACGTAAGCACCCACCCGGTTGCTGACTCGCTCATGGCTGCCTCACATCCTGAAGATGCCGTAGCGCTCTGGCGCTGGCTCTGGCCCTGCGGCGACCACTCCCAGTGCGAGGCCGAGCACGCGGCGGGTCTCCAGCGGGTCGATGATGCCGTCGTCCCACAACCGCGCGCTGGCATGGTAGGGGTGGCCCTGCTCATCGTACTGGCGGCGAATCCCGTCCATGAATTGCGACTGTTCCGCCTCCGGCCAGGTGCCGCCGCGCAGCTCGGTGGCGTCGCGCCTCACCGTGGCCAGCACCTGTGCGGCCTGCTCGCCGCCCATCACCGAGATGCGGGCGTTCGGCCAGCTCCACAGGAAGCGCCCGCCATAGGCCCGTCCGCACATGGCGTAGTTACCGGCCCCGAAGGAGCCGCCGATGATGACAGTCAGTTTCGGCACGCTGCTACAGGCCACGGCCGTAACCAGCTTGGCGCCGTCACGGGCGATCCCGGCGTTCTCGTAGCGCTTGCCGACCATGAAGCCGGTAATGTTCTGCAGGAAGAGCAGGGGAATGCGCCTCCGGTTCGCCAGCTGCACAAAGTGCGAACCCTTCAGGGCGGATTCCGAGAACAGGATGCCGTTGTTGGCCAGGACCGCGACCGGGTAACCCCACAGGCGGGCGAAGCCGCAGACCAGGGTCTTGCCGTAGAGGGCCTTGAACTCGTGGAACTCCGAGCCGTCGACCAGCCGCGCGATGACCTCGCGGACGTCATAGGGCGTGCGCAGGTCGCGCGGGATGACGCCGTAGAGCCCGGCGGGGTCCACCGCAGGTTCACGTGGCGTGCCCTGCTCGAGCCAGGCGCCGGCGGGCGCCTGCAGTGCGCCGATGGCCTCCCGCGCCATCGCCAGCGCATGGGCATCGTTTTCCGCGAGGTGGTCGACCACGCCCGAGTGGCGGGCATGGACGTCGCCGCCGCCGAGCGACTCGGCGTCCACCACTTCGCCGGTGGCAGCCTTCACCAGGGGTGGGCCACCGAGAAAGATCGTGCCTTGATTGCGCACGATGATGCTTTCGTCGCACATGGCTGGCACGTAGGCCCCACCCGCGGTGCAGGAACCCATGACCACTGCCAGCTGGGGGATGCCCTCCGCCGACATGCGGGCCTGGTTGTAGAAGATGCGGCCAAAATGCTCCCGGTCGGGAAAGACCTCGTCCTGCAGCGGCAGGTAGGCGCCCCCGGAGTCGACCAGGTAGATGCAGGGGAGGCGGTTCTCGGCGGCCACTTCCTGCGCCCGCAGGTGCTTGCGGACGGTCATCGGAAAATACGTGCCGCCCTTCACGGTGGCGTCATTGGCCACCACCATGACCTGCCGTCCCTTCACACGCCCGATACCGGCCACGATGCCCGCCGAGGGCGCATCGCCCCCGTACAGTCCCTGTGCGGCGAGCGGTGCCAGTTCCAGGAAGGGGCTGCCGGGGTCCAGCAGCGCCTCGATGCGCTCGCGTGGCGGCAGCTTGCCGCGGTCTTTATGGCGACGCATGGCTTCGGCGCCGCCACCCTCGGCCACTCGGGTCAGGCGCTCGCGCAGGTCGGCCACCAGCACCTGCAGGGCCTCCTGGTTGGCCAGTGTCTCCGGATCCTTCGAATTGACGCTGCTGGACAGTATGCTCATCGGCTCAACCGGTGGCCTTTAACAATTCGCGGCCGATGAGCATGCGGCGAATCTCGTTGGTGCCGGCGCCGATGTCGTAGAGCTTGGCGTCGCGTAGCAGCCGCCCCGCTGGATATTCGTTGATGTAACCGTTGCCACCAAGGGCCTGGATGGCTTCCAGTCCGGCCTTGACCCCATTCTCGGAGGCCAGCATGAGGCAGGCAGCGGCGTCGAAGCGGGTGGTGCGACCGGCGTCGCAGGCCCTCGCCACCGCGTAGGCATACGCTCGCGAGGCGTTGAAAGCCGTGTAGAGATCAGCGAGCTTGCCCTGCATCAACTGGAACTCCCCGATCGGTCGTCCGAATTGCTTCCGATCGTGCAGGTAGGGGACCACCAGGTCCAGTGCGGCCCGCATCAGGCCGAGCGGGCCTCCCGAGAGCACCACACGTTCGTAGTCGAGGCCGCTCATCAGCACTTCCGTGCCGCCTCCGACCCTGCCGAGGACCTGGCTGGCCGGAACAAGACAGTCCTGGAACACCAGTTCGCAGGTGTCCGATCCGCGCATGCCCAGCTTGTCGAGCTTCGGGGAGGTGGTGAAGCCCGTCGTACCGCGCTCTACGAGTAAGGCGGTAATGGCGGCCGGCCCTGAGCCCGGTGATTCCGAGGCGTAGACCACCAGGGTGTCCGCCACCGGGCCGTTGGTGATCCACATTTTGCTGCCGTTGAGCAGGTAGCCATCGGCATGGGGCATGGCCTTGAGCTTCATGGCCACCACGTCCGATCCGGAGCCGGCCTCGCTCATGGCCAGGGCGCCAACGTGTTCGCCGGAAATCAGGCGAGGCAGGTAACGGGCTTTCTGGGCGGCTGTTCCCCAGCGGCGGATCTGGTTCACGCAGAGGTTGGAGTGGGCGCCATAGGACAGGCCGACCGAGCCAGACGCGCGGCTGATTTCCTCCATGGCGATGACGTGCTCAAGGTAGCCAAGGCCGAGGCCCCCATCCGCCTCCTCAACGGTCAGTCCGAGCAGTCCCATTTCGCCGAGCTCTGGCCAAAGTTCGCGGGGAAAACGGTTGTCCCGGTCGATGCTCTCGGCCAGCGGCGCGATGCGCCGGCTGGCAAATTCGCGGACCGCCTCACGCAGCGCATCTGCGCGCTCGCCCAGCCCAAAGTCGAGGTCGATGTCGAACATGGTCAGCGGATTTCTCCTTGCATCAGTTGCTTAATTGTCCGACAATCCGACCAACCATGCAAGCGAAGGCCAAGCCCGTCCAGACCAGCCCGGCCAGTTTCCGGCCGCTGAAACGTTCGCCTGCCTACCTGAAGCTGGCAGAGGTCATCCGCGGACGCATCCTCGCCGGGGAGCTGGCTCCGGGTGAGGCGCTGCCGACGGAAACCGCGCTGGCAGCCCAACTGTGCGTCAACCGCTCCACGCTCCGCGAGGCGCTGCGTCACCTGCAGTCGGCCGGACTGCTTGAGCGTCCTGGCGGTGGCAAGAAGCTCGTGATTGCCCGGCCCGCGCTGGAAGGACTCAGCCACGGAGTGAGCGCGGCGTTGACCCTGCACGGCGCGCGTTTTGCAGATGTTTGGGAGGCGTTGCTGGCGGTAGAGCCGGCGATCGCAGCAGCCGCAGCCCGGCGAGCGACCGCTGCGCAGCGGGGCGAACTACGGGCCCTGGCTGCAACCTTTGCTGACGGCCAGGGCGCCGATCAGGACCGGGTGGTCACGGTGGGTAACTTCTTCAGACTACTTGGAGCCTGTACTTCGAATCCGGTCTTCGTGGTGGCCCACGAGCCGCTGATCAGGCTACTGGAACCGGGCCTGGCCCGGATCATCAACGTCTTGCCGCAGGCGCCACGCCGGATCGCAGACGCCCAGGCCGCCCTGTGCACTGCGCTCGAGGCCGGCAACCAGGATGAGGCGGCGCGCTGGATGCGCCGCCACATCGAGGATTTTCGTCGGGGCTTCGAACACGCGGGGCTGAGCCCCGATACGGTGGTCGGCGGGGCCCCCTGAAAGGACCCCTCCAGCCCGCTCAGGCCAGTTCGATCGCCAACGCCGTAGCTTCGCCGCCACCAATACACAGACTAGCGATCCCACGCTTGAGTCCGCGTTGGGCGAGTGCGTGGATCAGCGTGGTGGTGATGCGGGCGCCGGTCGCTCCGACCGGGTGACCGAGGGCGCAGGCGCCGCCGTTTACATTCACCCGCGCGGCGTCGAGCCCGCAGTCCCGGATGGCCGCCATGGTGACGGTGGCAAATGCCTCGTTGATCTCGAAAAGATCCACGTCTGAAGCCTGCCAACCGAGTTTCGCCAGTAACTTGTCGATGGCCTTGACCGGCGCTGTGGTGAACCATTCGGGTGCCTGCGCATGGGTGGCATAGCCCAGGATCCGTGCCACCGGCTTGAGGCCGCGGGCGGCGGCGGTAGACGCGCTGGCCAGCACCAGCGCGGCCGCGCCGTCAGAAATTGAGGAAGAGCTGGCAGCCGTTACGGTTCCGTCTTTCGAGAAGGCAGGCCGCATGGTCGGAATCTTGCTGATGTCGCAGGTAAAAGGGGTTTCGTCGCGGTCAATGAGCGTGGCGCCCTTCCGGCCGACCACCTCCACCGGGACGATCTCCGCGGCGAAGGCACCGCCCTCGATGGCGGCCATGGCGCGTCGCACCGATTCGGCGGCGTAGGCGTCCTGGTCCTCGCGCGTGAACCCATAGCGGGCGGCCGTGGCGTCCGCGAAGCAGCCCATGGGCTTGCCATCCCACGGACTCAGCAGGCCGTCCTTGAACATGTGGTCGAGCAGCTGCTCACCATGCCCGAGGCGGTAGCCAGCGCGGGCCTTGAGCAGCATGTAGGGGGCGTTGGTCATGGACTCCAGGCCGCCGGCCACGGCCGTCTCAAGGTCTCCGTTACGCAGCGAATCACAGGCCGACATGATCGCCTTCATGCCCGATCCGCACAGCTTGTTCAGGGTCACGCAGGGTGTGGAATCGGGGATTCCGGCGGCCAGCGCAGCCTGACGCGCCGGGCCTTGACCGAGGCCAGCGGGCAGCACGCAGCCCATGATGACCTCGCCGACGTCGGTCGCTTCCAACCCACTTGCATCCAATGCTCCCTTGATAGCGTGGCCGCCGAGCTCCGTGGCGGTCACCGATGCAAAGCAGCCCTGAAAGGCGCCGACCGGCGTACGACGGGCGGCCAGGACTGCTATGGGTTCGAAACTCATGCTACGCGTCTCCCCGAAAACTGTTCTGTATGGTTCGAAAGGCGGTTCATTTTGCCCTGCAAAAATCTGTCCTGTACAGCCCCCTGCCTAGCGGGACGGATCGGTTCTGAGTCCGTCGGCAAAAAAGGCTAAAAAACGGTCGGCCAGTTCCTCCACCGTGAGGGGCTGGTTTTCCCGGTACCAGTGGGCGATCCAGTTACAAGCCCCCGCCATGGCAAAAGCCGCCATCTTGGGATCTGTACAAGTGATTGACCCATCTTTGATTCCGGCCTCGATGAGGGCACGCAGGCCGCGGTCAATTCCAGCCTTGAGCTGACGGATGTGGCCACCGAGCTCGGGGCCGAGGTCCTGGTCCTCCGCGCGGGTCATGCACCAGCCAAAGTCTGAGGCCACGGCGCGCACGTAATGGCGGATGACGAGGGCCAGCCGTTCCCGGCCGCTGACAGATGAAGATTCGGCTTTCTTCAAACCCTCTTCGATCACTGCCAGCCCAGCTCGAAAACACTCGAACAGCAGTTGTTCCTTGTTTTCGACGTAGTAGTACACGGTGGGCTTCGAAATGCCCAACTCACGAGCGATATCGTCGAGCGAGGTCTGATGGAAGCCCCGTCTGGAAAAGGCGCGCGCAGCTGCCAGCACGATGGCGTCGCGCTTGCTGGCGTGGTCGCGGTGCCGACGCGAGGGCCAGGCCCGGGGCTGTTGACGGGAGGGAAGGCGAGCAGACATACTTTCAATTCAATCCTACTCTTTAGTAGTATTTTAAATCAACCCCATTTTTAACATTGAGTTACAAACTATTTCTCGAGAAGGTGTGAGATGAAAAACGCCGCCTCCCAGCCAGCGACGGAAGCTCCCCAGACGCGCTCGCAGCACAGCCCCTTGCGCTTCATCAGCGCCGCCTCGCTGTTCGACGGCCACGACGCGGCCATCAACATCATCCGACGCATCCTGCAGTCCCATGGGGCAGAAGTCATCCACCTGGGGCACAACCGCAGCGTAGCGGACATCGTCCGCGCGGCCGTTCAGGAGGACGCGGATGGCATCGCCGTCAGCAGTTACCAGGGAGGACACAACGAGTACTTCCGCTACATGGTCGACATGCTGCGCCAGATGGGTGCGGAACACATTCGGGTGGTAGTCGGCGGGGGTGGCACCATCGCGCCGCACGAGGTTGAGGCACTGGAGGCCTACGGGATCGAGAAGATCTACACCCCGGATGACGGCCTGCGCCTCGGCCTGGAGGGCATGATCGAGGACGTATTCAGCCGGGTCAGGGCATGGTCCAAGCCGGTGGCTGATGAAACCCCGGCATCCTGCGACGATCCCATCGCGCTGGCGAGGCTGATATCGGTCCTGGAGGCCGGCGAGGACGAGGCTCACATTGCCCACATTCGCGCTACCTCCACCCGCACCCTGAACCGCCCTCCCGTCATCGGGATCACTGGCACCGGGGGCGCGGGCAAGTCATCGCTCACCGACGAGCTGTTGAGCCGTCTGGTCCGGTTCTTTCCGGACCGAAAGGTAGCGGTAGTGGCCATGGACCCCACCCGCCGGCGCTCGGGCGGGGCCCTGCTTGGCGACCGCATCCGCATGAACGCGCTGGTCAACGAGCAGGTATTCATGCGCTCGCTGGCCACCCGGCGGGCCCATCTGGCCACCAGTGCCGTGCTGGCCGATACCGTCCAGTTGCTGCGATCGGCGGGTTTCGATCTGGTAGTGGTGGAAACGGCGGGCATTGGGCAGAGCGATACCGAAATCGTCGACCTCGTCGACCTGTCCCTGTACGTGATGACCAGCGAGTACGGCGCGGCCAGCCAGCTCGAAAAGATCGACATGCTGGATTTTGCCGACTTCATCGTCCTGAACAAGTTCGAAAAAAGGGGCGCCGAGGACGCGCTGCGTGACGTGCGCAAGCAGGTCGCACGCAACCGCAAGCTGTTTCACGCAGAGCCTTCCAGCCTGCCGGTCTTCCCTACCATTGCGAGCCAGTTCAACGATTCGGGGGTCAATAGCCTCTTCGCTGCCCTGTGCGGCAGGTTGCAGGAGAAGTGGGGTGGCCTGAAGCCCTGGCAGCCCGAAGGGCTGGCCCCGCTCGGTGAGCCGCGACGTCAGGCCATCATTCCGTCGGAGCGAGTGCGATATCTCGCCGAAATTGCCGAGGGCGGACGTCGACTCAATGCCACCATCGAGAGCGCGGCCGAGGCAGCGGGAAGGGCACAATCTTGCTGGGGTGCTCTGCAGGAACTGGAGGACCCGCTGCTGCCAGTCGTGCTGGATCGCTATCCTGAATCGGCCCTGACGGACGGCGAGGCCAGCCTCCACAAACTGCGCCGGCGCTACAACCAGGCCCTCGATGGCATCGGTGCCGAGGGACTGGCCTTGCTGAAGGCCTGGCCCGGGCGTGCGAAGCAGGCCACGGACGAGACCTACAGCTACCAGGTGCGGGGCCGCGCGGTCACCGGCGACAATTACACCACCAGCCTGTCCCAGCAGCGGATTCCCAAGATAGCGATTCCGCGCTATCAGGGCTGGGCGGACCTGCTCCGCTTCCTGATGCTGGAAAACCTTCCGGGCGCCTATCCCTATACCGCGGGTCTGTACCCCTACCGCCGTGAGGACGAGGATCCGACCCGCATGTTCGCCGGCGAGGGCGCACCCGAGCGCACCAACCGTCGCTTTCATTACCTGGCAGGCGGTCACGGTGCGGCGCGCCTGTCCACTGCTTTCGACTCGACCACGCTCTACGGCGAAGACCCGGACGAGAGGCCCGACATCTACGGCCGGATTGGTAACTCCGGCGTCTCGATTGCTTCGCTGGACGACATGAAGAAGCTGTATTCCGGCTTCGATCTCTGCGCCCCGACCACTTCGGTGTCGATGACCATCAACGGCCCGGCGCCGATGATCCTGGCCATGTTCATGAACACGGCGATCGACCAGCGGGTGGAGCGTCACTTGCGCGATACGGGTGCCTGGGAAGCCGCCGAGCGGCGCATCGAGGAGATGTATGCCGGCCGGGAGCGCCCCACCTACCGCGGTGAACTGCCGGCCGGGAATGACGGCTTCGGGCTCGGGCTCCTGGGAGTGACGGGCGACCAATTGGTGGATGCCGAGACCTATGCCCGCCTCAGGGCCGAGGCGCTGGCCAGCGTGCGCGGTACCGTGCAGGCCGACATCCTCAAGGAGGACCAGGCCCAGAACACCTGCATCTTCTCCACCGAGTTCGCCCTGCGGATGATGGGCGACGTCCAGCAGTACTTCATTGACCACGGCGTGCGGAATTTCTACTCCGTGTCCATCTCCGGCTATCACATCGCCGAGGCGGGCGCCAACCCCATCAGCCAGCTGGCCTTCACCCTGGCCAACGGTTTCACCATCGTGGAGTACTACCTGGCGCGCGGTATGCAGGTGGATGACTTTGCCCCCAACCTGTCCTTCTTCTTTTCCAATGGCATGGACCCGGAGTATGCGGTGATCGGTCGGGTCGCCAGGCGCATCTGGGCGCGGGCGATGCGCGAGCGCTACGGGGCAGGCCCTCGCAGCCAGATGCTCAAGTACCACATCCAGACCTCCGGACGCTCGCTGCACGCCCAGGAAATCCAGTTCAACGACATCCGCACGACCCTGCAGGCGCTGTACGCCCTGTTCGACAGCTGTAACAGCCTGCACACCAATGCCTACGACGAGGCGCTGACGACGCCCACCGAGGAAAGCGTGCGGCGCGCGGTGGCCATCCAGCTGATCATTGCCCGCGAACTGGGGCTCAACAAGAACCAGAACCCCTGGCAGGGGGCCTTCATTGTCGAGCAGTTGACCGACCTGGTGGAGGAAGCGGTGTATCGGGAGTTTGAAAGCATCTCGGAGCGTGGTGGCGTGCTTGGCGCCATGGAGACCATGTACCAGCGCGGCAAGATCCAGGAAGAGTCCCTGTACTACGAGCAGAAAAAACACGACGGCAGCCTGCCCATTGTGGGCGTCAACACCTTCCTGCCAAGGCAGCCGGACCAGGACGAGGTGGCCAACGCCGAGCTGATCCGCTCAACCGAGGAGGAAAAGCAGGATCAGGTCAGGGCGGTGACCGCCTTCAACGAGGCGCGCTCTGCGGGACAGTCAGCGGCGCTCGAGCACCTGCAGTCCGTGGCTGCGGAGGGCGGTAACGTGTTCGCGGCCCTGATGGAAACCGTGAAGTTCGCTTCCCTCGGCAGGATTTCGGGAGCCCTATACGCCGTCGGTGGGCGCTACCGGCGCAACATGTAGGTGGGCCGACTGTCCCGTGAGATCCGGCTCGTCCAGGCGTGCCAGGATCCTCTGGCGTGCCGTGTCCCGCAGCCAAAGCGTCGCATCAACGCCTTCCGGGGGCCGCAAGGCTTCCAGGAATTCCACTTCCAGCCGGTGGTGGGCCGGCAGCCAGTGCTCCGCAGGCAGGACCTGCCTCGCGCCATGGATCACCACCGGGACAACAGGCAGGCCCGCGCGGGCGGCGGTCACGAAGGCGCCGTTGTGGAAGCGTGCCAGTCCGGGCACCTCGGTGAAGGTGCCTTCCGGAAAGAACGCCATGGAGCTTCCGCCGGTCGTGGTCCTGAGGATCCGGCGGGTATCGCGGGCTCCCCGGCCCTTGTGGTGCCGGTCGACGAATTGGTGGCCGAGGCGGCGCAGGAACCAGCCCGCCACCGGCACCGACTGCATCTCGCTCTTGATCACGAAACCGAAGCGCGAGGGCAGCAGCGCGAACAGCAATGCCCCGTCCAGATAACTGGCGTGGTTGGCCACCACGACGCATTGGCTGGCCGGCAGCCGGTGCCGGTGCAGTACCGTGGGTCCGAGGCCGGCCAGCCTGAAGTACAGGGCAGCCAGCCTGCGCGCCGTGCCGCGCCGGAGGCGCAGGCCCGGCAGCAGGGTGGTGCCGGCGATCGCCAGCAGCAGCAGGCTGGTGAACAATACCCAGGCGTAGACACCCCAGGCCATGCTGCTGAACGAGCGCCGTTTCATTAAGTCGTGACGCAATCTGTGAACTGGCTAACCGTTATGTAAACGGCGACTGATTTTTCGTGAGCCACGTCACTTCCCCGGGTGGTCTGACTGCCGATACTGGCCATCCAATTGTGGAGAAAGCCCGGGACCGTCGCCAGTCGGCGGCGCGGCTGGCGGGTTGAACAAGGCAGGTACAAGGCATGAGTCTGGCATTGAAGTCGTCCACGTCGCTGCGTGCGGTCACCATCGAGGAAGTCGAGGCGTCCGATACTGCCCCGCCATCCATCACCGCCTTTCTCGAGGCAGTCTGGCTTGAGCGGGGGCTTTCCGCCAACACTCTCTCTGCCTATCGCGCCGACCTGTTGGCCCTGCACCGCTGGCTGGTCTCCCGCGAGGTCGTGGTTACCCGCGCATCCCGGCAGGACATCCAGGACTTCATCGCCTGGCGTGCCGACGCAGGCGCGAGGCCGCGGAGCACCGCACGCCAACTGTCGAGCTTTCGCCGCTTCTTTCGCTATCTGGTCCAACAGGGAACGCGGGACGAGGATCCCACCGTCCAGATCGCCATGCCCCGCATCGGCCGGTCGCTTCCCAAGTCGCTGTCCGAGGTCGAGGTCGAGGCGCTGTTGGCCGCGCCGGCGGTCAGTGACCCGCTCGGCAATCGTGACCGCGCGATGCTTGAGGTTCTTTACGCCACGGGGCTGCGCGTTTCGGAACTGGTCAGCCTGCAGCAGAACCAGCTCAACCTGAACCAGGGCGTGATGCGGGTGCTCGGCAAGGGTAACCGCGAGCGGCTTATTCCGCTCGGCGAGGAGGCCCTGCGCTGGGTGGGTGAGTTCGTGTCCGGTCCCCGTACCGAGATCCTGCTCGACCGCCAGACCGATTACCTGTTTCCGACTCGTCGCGGCGATCGTATGACCCGCCAGGCCTTCTGGCACATCATCAAGCGCTACGCCGCCAAGGCGGGCATCGACAAGGAACTCTCGCCGCACACCCTGCGTCACGCCTTCGCGACCCACCTCCTGAACCACGGGGCAGACCTCAGGGTGGTTCAACTGCTGCTGGGACACAGCGACCTGTCGACCACGCAGATCTACACCCACGTTGCTCGCGAGCGCATGAAGGAACTGCACGGGCAGCATCATCCGCGGGGTTGACCGCCCTGCTCTGTTACAATTGGCGCATGGTCAAGCCCAAAACGCTGCTTCCCTTGTCCCTGCTGCTCGGTGCAATGGCTGCTGCCTGCAGTGCAGCACCGGCCGACGAGGATGTACGTGCCGAAATCGCCAAGCGCCTTGAGATCGATATCGAGGATGTGCGGCCCTCGGAAGTGCCAGGGTTGTTCGAGGTCGCTGCTGGGGCTGAGGTGGGCTACGTCTCCAGCGACGGGCGGTTCTACTTCAACGGCGACATCTTCGACATGGAGACACGCGAGAACCTGACCGACCGTCGTCGTCGCGAGGGACGGCTGGCGCTCGTGACGGCGCAGGAAGACAAGGATGCCATCATCTTCGGCCCTGCGGATGCGCGCCACACCATCACCATCTTCACCGATATCGATTGTGGCTATTGCCGCAAGCTGCATGGCGAGATCGAACAGCTGAACGAACTCGGGATCCGGGTGCGTTACCTGATGTTTCCGCGCAGCGGGCCGGGTGGAGAAAGCTGGAAGAAAGCCGAGTCCGTATGGTGCAACGCCGATCGGGCGGCTGCGCTGACCAAGGCCAAGCTGGGCGAGGCCGTGGAGCCGATGTCCTGCGAGAACCCGGTGCAGGCCCAGTACGACCTGGGCCGGGAGATGGGCATCCGAGGCACGCCCGGCATCATCACGGATTCGGGCGACCTGATCGCGGGCTACCTGCCTGCGCCCCGGCTGTCGGCGGAGCTAGACCGACTGGCTGCAGTGGAAAAGTAACTCAGCGCTCGAGTTTGGTCAGCTTGCCCTCGACCCCGCGCCACTCGTCGGCGTCCGCTGGCGGCTCGCCTTTCTCGGTGATCACCGGCCACTGGCGCGACAGTTCTGCATTCAGCTCCTTGAAGTGTTCCTGGCCCGGAGGGAGTTCCTCCTCGGAATAGATGGCCTCGATGGGGCATTCCGGCTCGCAGAGCGTGCAATCGATGCATTCATCGGGGTCGATCACCAGGAAGTTTGGTCCCTCGTGAAAGCAGTCGACCGGACAGACTTCCACGCAGTCCATGTACTTGCACTTGATGCAGTTTTCGGTGACGACGAAGGTCATCGGGCAATCTCCTTCAAGACGCTGCCGATTCTGCCACAGGGCGCCCGGGGGATCATCCCGGGGCCGGCAGGCGACGGTCGATGGCCGTAAAGTGCAGTTCCTCGCGCCCCCTGCTGCGATCCTCGAGCCAGCGCTCAAGCGCGAAGTGCACACTGGGAAAGGCGATCTCCCGCCAGGGGATCTCGGCTGGCTCGTAAAGGCCCACTTCCAGGCTTTCGGCGCCCGCCGCAAACTCCGGACTGGGTAGCCGGGCACGAAAGGTGACATGGACCTGCTCGGCATGCAGAACGTGGACTATTGCCAGCGGGCTGCCTATTTCCACCCGGGCGAGGGCCTCTTCCCAAGACTCGCGGGCGGCGCCCTGCTGCATGGTCTCGCCGTTTTCCATGAAGCCGGCGGGAAAGGTCCAGAAGCCATGACGCGGTTCAATGGCCCTCCGGCAGAGCAGGATCCGGCCCTCGTACTCGGGTACGCAGCCGACGATGATCTTGGGGTTGTGATAGTGAATGGACTCGCAGCTGCCGCAGACGTGGCGGGGCAGGTGATCGCCCTCGGGCACCCTTACCTCGACCGGCTGGCCGCATTCCGGACAAAACTTCATGGGTCGCATTGTCGGCGTCCGGCTCTGCCCTGCCAAGTGCCTTGCGTCCCGGTGCCGGCGTATACTGTGGGTCCTGGCCGGGATGGCGGAATTGGTAGACGCAGTGGACTCAAAATCCACCGGTGGTGACATCGTGCGAGTTCGAGTCTCGCTCCCGGCACCAGATCCCGTGGCGGTTGCATGAGCGCGAACGGGACCGCCACGTTTTACGAAATGGCCGCCTACCTGTTGGCTGGGCTCGGCTTGTTCTTTACCGGGATTCGCCTGCTCTCCGATAACCTCAGGCGGCTTGCCGATCATCGCCTGCACACGCTGATCACCTCCGCCACCTCCAGCGGGCGGGGTGCAGCGGCCCTCGGCTTTGCAGGCGGCGCCATCATGCAGAGCATGAACGCCATGGTGTTCGTGCTGATCTCGCTGGTAAAGGCGGGAGTACTGGACGTCAGGCGGGCGCACCCGGTGATCAATTTTGCCAACCTGGGTTCTTCAGTGCTGGTGGTGCTGGCGGCGTTCAAGCCCAAGCTCCTGATCCTTGCTCTGGTGGGCGTCACCGGCATCCTGTTCTATTCGGATCGGGAGCGTCCCGCCAGCACCCAGGACCTGATCCGGGCGCTGTTGGGCGTGGGTCTGCTATTCCTTGGGCTGACCTTCATCAAGGACCTGGGCGCCCTGGTTGGCTCACAGCCCTGGCTGAAGGCGTTGTTTTCCGGCTCCGCGCAGTCCTTCTTGCTGGCCTTCGTCGCCGGCCTCGGGGTGGCTTTCCTGGTTCACTCCGCCTCCAGCGTCACCATCGTCACCATGGCGCTGGCCTCCAGCGGGGTCATCAACCTCGAGCATTCGATGGTGGTGGTTTACGGCGCCGCCCTCGGCGCGGCCTTCAGCACCTGGATGCTTGGGGCCGGCCACCGCGGGCTTGCGCGTCAGCTGATTCTTTACCAGTTCACGCTCAAGGCGTTGGGCCTCACGCTGATGCTGCCGCTGGCCTTGCTCGAGTTCGGTTTTGGCGTGCCGCTACTGGCTGCGGCGATAGAGCGACTGCCCGGCGGCATAGCCCTCCACGTGGCCCTCATATACCTGGCGTACCAGGTGGCCTGCGATCTGGTCATGCATCCACTCCATCATCGGGTTGCTCGGCAGCTCGAGTTGCGCGCGCCGCAAACCGCTGCCGAGGAGCTCGGTCAGCTACTCTATTTGTATCCCGGAGCCGAACAGGATCCAGGCACTGCACTGGTGCTCGTCGAGCAGGAGCAGCTGCGCACGGTCGAGCTGCTGCCCAATTACCTTGACGGGGTGAGGGCAGAGGTCGAGCAGCCGACTCATGACCGTGCTTCGCTTCACCAGGGTTGCACCCAGATCACACTGGCCTGTGAGCGCTTCCTCGAGGGACTGATGGCTGCGTCCCCCGGTGGGGAGTCGCTGGAACGGGCGCTGGTCCTGCAGAACCGCAACCAGCTGCTGGCTGGCTTGCAGGAGTCGCTTAACGAGCTGGCGGTGGACGCCGGGCGGATCATGGTTGAGGGTGACAGCGAACCCGGCATCCTGATGGATGGACTGGTCGAGTCGTTACACGTGCTGCTGCTCACCCTGCAGGACGCGGTGCGAAGTGGCGACCCGGATGATCTGGCGGTGCTACAGGTTCTGACCGGCGATCGTTCCGAGCTCATGCATTCGATCCGTAGTCGCCTGCTCTCCAGCGCCACCATGGATCAGGGCGTGAGGGAAACCCTGTTGAGTGCCACCAGCCTGTTTGAGAGGCTGGTTTGGCTGCTCAGGCGCTTCGCCCTGCTGATGAAGCCGTCCGGTATGCAGGGGGAGCCCGTTGCCGAGGGTCCCGCAGCGCAATGAAAACTTCAGGACAATTCAGGAATAACACCATGATGAAGACGAAGATGCCGACCTTGCTGGTCTTGGGGTGGCTGCTGCAGGGTTCCGCGGCCGTGGCAGGACCGCCGGGAGGCGTAGAGGGTCTGGCCCTGCAAACAGCCAACGACCTCACCGAGCGGTCCTTCCATGGACCGGGCGGGGAGGTCAGGGAGATAAGGCGCATCGTGATCGGCGGACCGGGTCGCGCCGTACTCGGCATCAGGCTCGAGGGAGGTCCGGAGGGCGGCGCACTGGTCGCTGAAGTCGTGGCCGGTGGGCCTGCCGAGGCGGCAGGGGTGAAGTCTGGAGACCTGATCGTCGCCCTCGACGGCAATCCCATTACGCAAGCCGCTGACGTGCTGAAACACATGGCCGACGTCCGGCCCGGATCCGAGGTTCGCGTGGCGGTTCGCAGAGGTGAGTCCGAGGAACTCGTTCTGGGCCTGATAGCCGAGGGGAATCGGGAGGTGGAAGTTCACGCCCTGCGCGGCCTTGGGGCATCGGGTATGCCTGGCCATTTGGTGGCGGGGCACCGGGGTTTCCTGCCCCCGCAGCTGGGTCCTGGCCTGCGCCTCGCGGCCATGAACGAGGAACTGGGACAGTACTTCGGGACCGCGGTGGGTGTGCTGCTTCTGGAGACTCCTGCTGGTGGGGCAGCAACCGGGCTGCAGGCCGGCGACGTCATTCTTGCGATTGGCGGTCGCAAGCCGGAAGATCCCGACCATGCCATGCGTATTCTGGGCTCCTACCAACCGGGCGAAACGGTGTCCCTGCAGATCAAACGCAAGGGCAAGGCCCTGCAGGTGGAGTACGCACTGCCCAAGGCGCCAGTCATGGAGTGGCATGAACTCCTGGACCTTACCCTGCCCCAGGGCGTCGAGGGAGGCTAGGACTGTCCGATCGGTCGAGCGATTGGCCGTGCTAACGTCCGCGCCCCATGCGCCGAACAGACTACGCTTACCAGCTTCCCGAACACCTGATCGCCCAGCAGCCGCTGGCTGAGCGGTCGGCGAGCCGGCTGTTGAGCCTCGACGGGAAAACGGGCGAGCGCGCCGATCTCAATTTCACCGACCTGCCAAGCCTGATGCGGCCCGGCGATCTGCTGGTGCTCAATGACACCCGAGTGGTGCCAGCCCGGTTGTCGGCCCGCAAGCCAACCGGAGGTGCGGTGGAGATCATGCTCGAGAGGATTCTCTCGGAAGCGCGCTGCCGGGTCCTCGCGCGACCGGGTAAGGGCCTGCGCCCGGGGCTGGTGCTCGATCTGGCCGGCGGCACCCGCGCTACGGTGCTGGGTCGCGAGAATGACCTGTTCGAACTGGAATTCGACGCGCCGGTCGAGGAGGTCTTCAATACCCACGGCGCCATGCCGCTGCCTCCCTACATCCGGCGGGAGGCCGACGTGAGTGACGCAGAGCGTTACCAGACCGTCTACGCGCGCCACGCCGGGGCGGTTGCTGCGCCCACTGCGGGGCTGCATTTCGACTCTGCCATGTTTGAAGCCCTGGAGCGGTTGGGGGTGGAAATTGCCAGCCTGACCCTGCACGTCGGTGCAGGCACCTTTCAGCCGCTGCGCTCGGAGGACGTGCGCGAACATCGCATGCACGCTGAACGAATTAAGGTGGGCCCGGAGTTGGTGGCCGCGGTGGAGGCTTGCCGAGCTCGAGACGGGCGGGTGGTGGCCGTGGGCACCACCGTTGTACGCGGGCTGGAGAGTGCAGCCAGCGCGGGCTCCCTCGCGCCGTTCGCTGGCGAGAGCACCTTGTTCATTGTTCCGGGATTCGAGTTTCGTGTGGTGGACGCCATGGTTACCAACTTTCACCTGCCTGAGTCGACCCTGCTGCTGTTGGTGTCTGCGTTCGCCGGGCGCGAACACGTACTCGAGGCCTATCGGCATGCCGTCAGGCAGGCTTACCGATTTTTCAGTTATGGCGATGCCATGTTCATCACCCGTCAGGAGGCACCGTGAAGTTCCAGTTGCTGGCCGGCGCAGGCGCCGCCCGGCGAGGCAGGCTAACCCTGGCCCGCGGCAGCATCGAGACCCCGGCGTTCATGCCGGTTGGCACCTACGGTACGGTCAAGGGCCTCACCCCCGAGGAGGTCGAGGGCACTGGCGCCGAAATCCTGTTGGGTAACACCTTCCACTTGATGCTGCGGCCGGGCACCGAGGTGGTGAGGAAGCACGCTGGGCTGCACGGCTTCATGGGCTGGCACAGGCCTATCCTGACCGACTCAGGCGGGTTCCAGGTCTACAGCCTCGCCGAGTTGCGCAAGGTGTCCGAAGAGGGCGTGCGCTTTCGCTCGCCGGTGGATGGATCGGAGGTGATGCTCACGCCAGAGCGCTCGATGGAGGTTCAGCGTGCGCTGGGCTCAGACATTGCCATGGTGTTTGATGAGTGCACGCCCTATCCAGCCAGCCGGGAAGAGGCGGAGCGTTCGATGCGCCTGTCCTTGCGCTGGTCCGAGCGCAGCCTGAGAGCCCATGCTTCGTTGCCCGGAGAGGGGGTCCTGTTCGGCATCGTGCAGGGAGGAATGTACGACGACCTCCGCCGCGAGTCTTTGGCGGGTTTGATGCGCCTGGATTTCCCCGGCCTCGCCGTCGGCGGCCTGTCGGTCGGTGAACCGGCAGAGGACCGTAATCGGGTGCTGGAGGGTCTGGCGCCGGCCATGCCCGCTGACCGGCCGCGATACCTCATGGGGGTCGGCCGCCCGGGGGATATCGTCGAGGCGGTGGCACGGGGCATCGACCTGTTCGATTGCGTTATCCCGACCCGCCATGCCCGCAACGGGCACTTGTTCACCGCGGAGGGGGTCTTGAACATTCGCAACGCCCGGCATGCTGACGACACCCGGCCGGTCGAGGAGGGCTGCGACTGCTACACCTGTGCCCGATTCAGCCGGTCTTACCTGCGGCACCTCGACAAGTGTGGAGAGATGCTGGGCCCGAGGCTGGCTACCCTGCACAACCTGCGTCATTACCAGCGCCTGATGGGTTCTATCCGCCGGGCAATCGAGGCCGGCACCTTCGAGACCTGGCACCGGGAGTTTGCCGCCAGCCCGCAGGCGGCGGGCGGTCCTGTGGCATAATCATCGGCTACTTTCCTGCGGAGAGCCCCATGGACCTGTTCGTGACGCCCGCCCTGGCCCAGGACGCTGCCCAAGCGCCCGGTGGCATGCTGGGTTCGTTCCTGCCGCTGATCCTGATCTTCGTGGTGTTCTATTTCCTGCTGATCCGTCCCCAGACCAAGCGGGCCAAAGAGCACAAGGAAATGGTCTCCAAGCTTCAGGCTGGCGATGAAATCGTCACCAACGGCGGGCTCCTGGGGCGGATCACCGAAGTGGGCGAGAATTTCATCACCCTCGAGGTGGCCAGCGGCGTTGCCATCAAGGTGCAGCGCTTCCAGGTTGCCCAGTTGATGCCCAAGGGAACCCTCAAAGGCGACTGAGCGCCGGAGTCGACCATGCACGCCTATCCCGTCTGGAAGAGCCTGACCGTATTGGTCGTCCTGCTGCTGTCCGTACTGTTTGCCCTGCCCAACGTGTTCGGTGAGGCGCCGGCGCTACAGATGACCCGCAAGGACCGCGTGGCCATCGATGCCTCGGCAGTCGGCGAGGTGCGCGACCTGCTGCGTGCCGAGTCGGTGGTCTTCGATGAGGCCTTCCAGGATGAGGCGGGCCGGATGTGGGTCCGTTTCGACGACGTCGAGGAGCA
The DNA here is from genome assembly GCA_030831085.1 of Gammaproteobacteria bacterium. Taxonomy (GTDB): domain Bacteria; phylum Pseudomonadota; class Gammaproteobacteria; order Steroidobacterales; family Steroidobacteraceae; genus SG8-30. The sequence continues at coordinate 76,171 of JAURLT010000003.1, read as the reverse complement.
GATGCGGGCTCGCGACCTGGTCAACCGAACCTTTGAGGGTCGCTATGCGGTGGCGACCACTTTCGCCACTCGCGCTCCGCGCTGGCTGACCGGACTGGGGCTCAAGCCGATGAGCCTCGGCCTCGACCTGCGCGGCGGCATGTATCTCGTCTACGAGGTGGACGTGGAGGGCGCCATCGGCCAGTTGACCCAGGTTCTCGAGCGTGACCTGCGCAAGATCATGCGTGAGGCGCGGATTCAGTATCTGGAGGTCGCTGGTGAGGGGCGGGCAGTGACCGCCCGGCTGAAGGACTCGGCCCAGATGGCCGAAGCCAGGCGGCTGATTTCGGAATTCGATCCCAACCTCGAGGTCATCGACGGTCCGGGCGAGTCCGAGGTGGTCGCGCGCCTGACCGAGGCACAGGTCAAGCAGCGGCAGGACTTCGCCATCCAGCAGAACATCACAGCGCTCAACAACCGGGTCAATGCGCTGGGGGTGGCCGAGCCGGTCATCCAGCGGCAGGGGCTCAACCGGATCGCTGTGCAGTTGCCGGGCATCCAGGATGCGGCTGAAGTCGTGCGCATCCTGGGTAAGGTCGCGACCCTGGAATTCCGCCTGGTCGACCAGGTCAACAGCCCGCTGGAGGCACAGCGCACCGGCAGGGCCCCGTTGGGCACGCGTCTATACGAGGACCGCAACGGCGGACCGGTGCTGCTCAAGCGGGAGGTCATTGCGACGGGTGAGCAGCTGATCGACGCGAGCACCTCGCTTGCCCAGGGCGAGCCGGCGGTTGACGTGGTCCTGGACGGCCGCGGCGGCGAGGAGATGTTGCGCGCGACCCGCGAGAACCTGGGCAAGCCCATGGCCGTAGTGTTCATCGAGCGGGAACGGGAACTGGTGGAGCGTGACGGGCGCAAGGTGGTCGTGGACCGCTCCACCGAGGAAGTCATCAGCGTCGCGACCATCCGCGGCATCTTTTCCAACCGCTTTCAGATCACCGGGTTGACGGTCGGGGAAGGACAGGAGCTCGCCAAGCTGCTGCGCGCCGGCGCGCTGGCTGCTCCCCTCTATATCGTCGAGCAGCGCCTGATCGGTCCCAGCCTGGGTCGCGACAACATCGAGCGCGGATTCATGGCGCTGGTGATCGGCATGGCGGTCACCTTCCTCTTCATGATCGTTTACTACCGGGTCTTCGGTTTGATCGCTGACGTCGTGTTGCTGTGCAACGTCATCATGATCACCGCGCTGCTGTCGCTGTTCGGTGCCGCGCTGACCTTGCCCGGTATCGCCGGCATCGTGTTGACGGTGGGCATGGCGGTCGACGCGAACATCCTCATCTACGAGCGCATCCGCGAGGAATTGCGCAACGGTACCTCGCCCTCGGCGGCCATCCAGGGCGGTTTCCAGCACGCCTTGTCGGCGATCGTAGACGCCAACCTGACCACACTGATCGCCGCGGTGATGCTGTTCGCCTTCGGCACGGGACCAATCCGCGGCTTCGCAGTGGTGCTGTTTCTCGGCATCCTGACCTCGCTGTTCACCGCGCTGATGGGCGGCAGGGCGCTGGTCCACCTGGTGTACGGTCGGCGCCGCCGCATCGAGCAGTTGGCCATCTGAGGGGAAATCATGGAACTGTTTCGCAAGACCACCTCGATCCCCTTCATGGCCCAGCGTCGGGCCTGGTACGGCGTATCGGCCTTTATCATCCTTGGCTCGATCGTCCTGGTGCTGGTACGGGGCCTGAATTTTGGCATCGACTTCACTGGTGGCGTGGTGGTGGAGGCGGGGTATTCCGGCCCTGCCGACCTGCAGGCGACCCGGCTAGCGCTGGCCGAGGCTGGGCTCGATAGCGCGCAGGTGCAGAGCTTTGGAGCGGCCACCGACGTGCTGGTGCGCCTGCCGCCCGCCGAGGGCCAGCAGGCCATGGCCCTTACGGAGGCTGCGGTGGCCGCGATTCGCAGCGTGGACCCCGGAGCCGAGGTGCGCCGGACCGAGTCCATAGGGCCCCAGGTGGGCAAGGAGCTGGCGGAAAAGGGCGCAACAGCGATGCTGATGACGCTCTTGTTCATCGGTCTTTACGTCATCCTGCGCTTCCAGTGGAAATTTTCCGTGGGCGCCATCCTGGCTGCCCTGCACGACCCCTTTTTGGTGGTGGGCTTCTTTGCGCTGACGCAGATGACCTTCGATCTCGCTGTGCTATCCGCGATCCTCGCGGTGATCGGCTATTCGCTGAACGACACGGTAGTGGTCTTCGACCGGGTCCGCGAACGGTTGCTGTCGATGCGCAAGGCTACGCCCGCCGAGGTGGTGGACCGGGCGATCAACGAGACCTTGTCGCGCACCCTCATGACTTCAGGCACCACCCTCATCGTGGTGCTGTCGCTGCTGTTCCTGGGCGGCGAGGCGCTGCGCGGGTTTGCGGCGGCGCTGGCGGTGGGCATTGTGGTGGGCACCTATTCGTCGATCTACGTCGCGGGTGCAACTGTGCTCGATCTCGGCCTTTCCCAGCGTGACCTCATGCCTCCCGAAAAGCGGGAAGAGGCCGACGGACTGCCGTGATCGAGCTGCTGGCAGATCCGCAGGTCTGGCTGTCGTTCCTGACGCTGACCCTGCTCGAGGTCGTCCTCGGCATCGACAACATCATTTTTTTGTCGATCCTGGTGTCGAAACTGCCTGTCGAGCAGCAGCCGCGGGCCCGCGTTCTGGGCCTGGGATTTGCCATGCTCACCCGCATCGCGCTGCTCTTTTCCATCACCTGGCTGATCGGCCTGACGGCGCCGCTGTTCACGCTGCCGGTTGTGGAGCAGGGGATCTCGGGGCGCGACCTGATCCTGTTTTTTGGTGGCCTGTTCCTGCTGGTCAAGAGCGTTACCGAGATCCATGGTTCTCTGGAGGGGCTTGAGCAGCCCAAGGAATTCAGCGTCAAGTCCTCTTTCGTGCTGGTGATCATTCAGATCGGGATCCTCGACATCGTGTTCTCGCTCGACTCGGTGTTCACCGCAGTAGGCCTGGCCCAGCACGTGGAGATCATGGTTGCAGCCATCGTGATCGCGGTGGTTGCGATGATGTTCCTGGCAGCACCGATCAATGCCTTTATCGACCGGCATCCCACCATCAAGATCCTGGCGCTTGCTTTCCTGATCCTGGTGGGCATGGCCCTCGTCGCAGATGCGCTCGAGTTTCACATCCCGAAGGGTTACCTCTACTTTGCGATGGCCTTCTCGGTGGGCGTCGAGATGGTGAACCTGAGGCTGCGTAAGCGCGGCGAACCGGTCGACCTCAGGCCCTGAGGTCCTCGGTGAGGTGCGGGGCGAGGGTGTCGACCAGCGCCGAGAACACCTTGGGGGCACCGCCGACGATGTGGCCATTGCCCTGATAAGGCCCGCCTGACAACGTGCCTATGCGGCCTCCGGCCTCGGTGACCAGCAGCGCGCCGGCGGCGGTGTCCCAATGCGACAGGCCGATCTCCCAGAATCCATCGATCCGCCCGGCCGCCACGTAGGCGAGGTCAAGGGCGGCAGAGCCCGGCCGGCGGATGCCCGCGGCGACGCCCATGACCGACTCCAGCATGCCGAGGTAGGGCTTCAGGTGTTTGAGGTTGGCCCGGTAGGGCATGCCGGTGCCGATCAGCGCGCCGTCGAGGCCCTTCTGGCCGCTGACCCGGATCCGCTTGCCGTCAAGCTGCGCCCCGGCTCCGCGCTCCGCGGTGAACAACTCGCTGCGCAGCGGATCGAACACTACGGCCACCTCGGCCTTGCCACGATACTCGGCAGCAATGGACACGCAAAAATGCGGAAAGCCGTGGAGAAAATTGGTGGTCCCGTCCAGAGGATCGATCACCCAGACGGTGTCATCACCGGGGGACATGCCGCTTTCCTCGGCCAGGATCCCGTGTTCCGGGTAGGCCTTGCGCAGAACCTGGATGATCTCGGCCTCGACCATGCGGTCGACCTCGGTGACGAAATCATTGCGTCCCTTGGCGGATACGGCCAGGGCCGGTCCACGATCGAGGTTGCGCACGATCAGGCTGCCGGCGCGGCGTGCGGCGCGCACGGCGATGTTGAGGAGTGGATGCATGGGGGCGCATAGAATAGCAGCATGAGGCACCAAATCCGCATCGTCCTGGTCGAGACCAGCCATCCGGGCAATATCGGAGCGGCGGCGCGGGCCATGAAGAACATGGGGCTGGAGGAGCTGGTGCTGGTGAGCCCGGTGACGCATCCCTCGGCGGAGGCCACCTCCCGGGCCTCCGGCGCGGCCGACCTCCTGGAGCGTGCCCGGGTGGTCGACTCCATTGCCGCTGCAGTGGGTGATTGCCGCCTGGTGCTGGCCACCAGCGCTCGGCCGCGAAGCGCCAACTGGCGGGTCCTCGACCCCGGCGAGGCGGCGCGGCAACTTATGGAGGCGAGTGCCGAGGGGCCTGTTGCGGTGCTGTTCGGCAATGAGCGCAGCGGCCTCTCCAACGAACAGCTCGGGCAGTGCCATGCCCTGTTGAATATTCCTTCCAACCCCGCTTACGAGTCGCTCAACCTCGCCCAGGCGGTGCAGCTGGTGACCTGGGAGGTTCGTCGCCAGCAAGGTGTCGAACCCCGGCGCCTGGCGGCCGAGGCCCCGCCGGCCACGGCTGCCCAGCTTGCCCACCTCAGCGAGCATTTCCGGGCAACCCTGCCACGGCTCGGGTTTGAGGAGCCGCGCAACCTTCACAACCTGGTGCAGCGTATCGAACGGTTGATTGCCCGGGCGCAGCCCGATGAGAAGGAAGTGCAGATCCTGCGCGGGATCCTGACCGCCATCGACCAGCGCACCGACGGAACCCGCACGTGAGCGCGCCGGTTTACCTTGATTACGCTGCCAGCTGGCCCGTCGATCCCAGGGTGGCGGAGGCCATGGCCAGAGTCCTGCTGGAACCGGACCTGCAGGCCAACCCCTCTGCCGGCCACCCGGGTGGCCAGCGGGCTGCGCTCGCCATCGAGCAGGCGCGAGGGTCGATTGCCGCCCTGGTGGGCGCGGACCCCGGGCAACTGCTGATCACCTCCGGCGCCACCGAGAGCGACAATCTGGCCGTGCTGGGCGTCGCGCGCAGCCAGCGCGACCGGGGTCGCCACGTGATCACCTCCCGGGGCGAGCATCGCGCCGTGATCGACGCCTGCCGGCAGCTGGAACGGGAGGGTTTCGAGGTCTCCTGGCTCAAGCCCGAACGGGCAGGGTGCGTCGAGCCACGCCAGGTGCTCGAGGCCTTGCGCGAGGACACCCTGCTGGTCTCCGTGATGCACGCCAACAATGAGACCGGTGCGCTCTGCCACCTGGCCCCCATCGGGGCCGCCTGCCAGGCCCGCGGCACGCTCCTGCACGTCGATGCTGCGCAAAGCGCCGGCAAGCTGCCGCTGGATATGGGAGCCCTCGGGGTGGACCTGCTGGCCTTTACCGCCCACAAGCTGGGCGGGCCCAAGGGCATCGGTGCGCTGGCCTGTTCAGGGCGAGCCCTGGCCGCATTGCAGCCCCTGCAATTCGGCGGTGGCCAGGAACAAGGCCTGCGCTCCGGGACCAGCGCGACGCACCAGATCCTGGGTTTCGGGCTGGCGGCTAACCTCGCCCAGGAGTCGATGCAGGCAGAGTCCGAGAGGGTGAGCAGCCTGCGTGAGCGGCTGTGGAGTCGGCTGCAGTCAGTGGGGGGCGTCTGGCGAAATTCTCCTGCCGAGGGCTGCCTGCCGGGCACGCTCAACCTGGGTTTCGAGGGCGTGGAGGGCGAAAGCCTGATGCTGGCCATCCGGTCCGGGGTCTGGGCCTCCAGCGGCTCAGCCTGCGCCTCGGCCTCAGCCGAACCTTCCTACGTGCTGCGCGCCATGGGCCTGAGCGACCTGGCCTGCCAGGCCTCCCTGCGCCTGAGTCTGGGTCGCTGGACCGATGCCGCCGAGGTCGACCGGGCTGCCACCCTGATCGCCGAAGCGGTTGAACGTTTGCGTGGGCGGGCCCCGCCCGATGTGCGTTTGAGGATTCGATGATGGCAGTCGGGGGCTACTGCACCGAGGTGCTGAGGCTCTTCGCCCACCCGGCCCACGCTGGCGATCTCGAGGCCACCGACGGGGGGGTCTTCCGTGGGGAGGCCGCCGCGCTGGATCGCACTGCCTGGGTGGCCCTCTCGGCGCTCGGTCGGGACGGCCGGGCCATCCAGGTTCGATGGCGGGCCTGGGGTTGTCCCCACCTGCTGGCAGCCTGCGAACTGACTGCCTCGCAACTGGAGGGACGCCCGCTGGAGGCGCTGGCCGGCTTCAGCCTGACCGAGCTCGCCGAGCGGCTGGAAGTGCCTGCCGAGAAACTTGGCCGGCTGCTGGTGATCGAGGACGCCCAGAGGGCCCTGGCTGCGTCGGCATCGTCAAGCGGCTAGAATCGGGGAACCAAACCCGGTTCCGGAGCGTCTTTTCCGCATGGCCATTACCCTGACACCCTCAGCCGCAGCGCGGGTTCGCCACTTCATTGCCTCGCGGGGCAGCGGGGTTGGTTTGCGCCTGGGCGTGCGTAAGACGGGGTGTTCAGGTTACGCCTACGTGGTGGATTACGCTGAGGAGATCGGTGCCGACGACCGGGTGTTCGAGAGCGAAGGCGTGAAGGTCGTGGTGGACCCGGCCGCGCTGGCGCTGGTCGACGGGACGGAGGTCGATTTCGTCCGTCATGGCCTGTCGGAGGTGTTCCGATTCCGCAACCCCAACGTCAGCGGGGAATGCGGCTGCGGGGAGAGCTTTTCGGTCTGATTTTTACCTTCGGGACCAGTACAATGAGCGGCTTGGCAGCCGGCCGGGTGGTCGGCCCTTTCACGATTCATAAGACCCCCAGAAGAGGACGACATGACCCTGGAGCGCACCCTTTCCATCATCAAGCCGGATGGCGTCGAAAAGAACCTGATCGGCGAGGTGTATCGCCGCTTTGAGCAGGCCGGTCTGCGCATCGTTGCCGCGCGGATGATGCACCTGACCCGCAGCCAGGCCGAGGGCTTTTATGCCGTCCACAGCGAGCGGCCCTTCTTCAAGGACCTGTGCGGCTACATGACCTCCGGCCCGGTGATCGTGCAGGTGCTGGAGGGCGAGGACGCCGTGGCGCGTCACCGCGAGATCATGGGTGCCACCGATCCGAAGAAGGCGGCCCCGGGCACCATCCGTGCGGATCTGGCGGCCAGCATCGAGGAAAACGTGGTGCATGGCTCCGACAGTGCGGAAAACGCCGCTCGGGAAATCGGCTATTTCTTTGCCGAAACCGAGCTCTGTCCGCGCACCCGGTAAACCGGTCACGCCATGATCCCCGCCGGCGCACCGAAGACCAACCTCCTGGGCCTGACGCCCGCGGACCTGGAGACCTTCGTCGCCGGCCTGGGCGCCAAGCCCTTCCGGGCCCGGCAGCTCATGAAGTGGATCTACCGTCGGGGGGTGGCCGATTTCGGCGCGATGACCGACCTGTCGCGCGAGTTCAGGGCGCGGCTGGCGGAGGTCGCCGAGGTGGCCCCGCCTGAGGTCGTCGCCCACCACGCCTCGGCGGACGGTACCCGTAAATGGTTGTTGCGGGCGGCCGGCAGCAGCGGCGTCGAGCAGGCAGTCGAGACCGTGTTCATTCCCGAGCCCGGGCGCGGCACGCTGTGCATCTCCAGCCAGGTGGGTTGCGCGCTGGACTGCGCCTTCTGCTCCACGGCTCGCCAGGGCTTCAATCGCAACCTCAGCGCGGCTGAGATCGTCGGTCAGGTGTGGCTGGCTCACCGTGAACTTGGCGCCCGTCCGGAAGGGCCGAGGGTGATCACCAACGTAGTGCTGATGGGCATGGGCGAGCCGCTGGCCAACTATCGCAACGTCCTGCCGGCCCTCAAGGTCATGCTGGATGATCTCGGCTACGACCTGTCGCGGCGCCGGGTCACCGTGTCGACCTCCGGTCTCGTGCCGCAGCTCTACCGATTGGCTGAAGACTGCAACGTGGCACTGGCGGTGTCGCTGCACGCTCCGGATGATGCCCTGCGCGACCGGCTGGTGCCGATCAATCGCGTGCACCCCATCGCTGAACTGCTCGAGGCGTGCTGGCATTACCTCGAGCGTCAGAACGGTCGCAACATCACCTTTGAGTACGTCATGCTGGATGGCGTCAACGACAGTCTCCAACAGGCCGAACAACTGGCTGGACTGCTCCGGGGGCGCGAGGCCAAGGTGAACCTGATCCCCTTCAATATCTTTCCGGGCACTGAGTTCTGTCGCTCGCCGCGTGAGCGCATTGATGCCTTCCGTGACCGCCTGATGCAGCGTGGCGTAATGGTTACCGTGCGTCGCACCCGCGGGGACGACATCGACGCTGCCTGCGGCCAGCTCAAGGGACGCGTGATCGACCGGGTCACCAGTCCGCTGGGTGGACGCAGGACGGCGTTGGAGGCGAGCGCGTGAGGGGCCTGGTGTTGCCATGCTTGCTGGCGGCTGCCTTGTTGGCCTCTGAGGCGAGTGGACAGGCCGCCAACCCACCGTCCCTCGAGGACGCTGCGCGCATCAACGCGCGGCTGGCTGTCGAATACATGCGCCGCAACGAGATGCAGGTGGCGCGCGACAAGATCGAGAGGGCGCTGCAGCAGAACGCTCGTGACATTACCGTCCAGCTGAGTGCCGGACTGGTCTACGAGCAGTTGCGCGACGCCCGCACGGCGGAAAAGCATTATCGACAGGCGCTGCGCATCCAATCGGACAGCCCGCAGGCCCAGAACTCGCTAGGTGCCTTCCTGTGCCGCAATGGCAACGCCGAGGAAGGCCAGCGGATGTTCCTGGCTGCCGCTGGCAACCCGCTTTATCGAACGCCCGAGGTGGCCTACACCAACGCCGGAGTCTGTGCCCGTGGTGCCGGCAGGCTTGACCGCGCCGAGGAGCTGTTTCGCCAAGCGCTGGCCCAGAGGACGCCCTATGCCGAGGCCCTGGTGCAGATGGCCGGCGTCTCGTTGGAGCGCCAGCAGCCGCTGCAGGCCCGCGCTTTCCTGGAGCGCTATCTAGGTATGACCAAGGCTGATGCACCGGCTTTGATGCTTGGCTATCGCATTGAGCTGGCCGCCGGCGACGCTTCGGCGGCGGCGGTATTTGCCAGCCGCCTGCGCAGCGAGTTTTCGGAGTCGACAGAGGCGCGGGCGCTCGACCGCGGCGGTTCCGGATCGTGAGCCTGCCTGCCGGAGCACTGCAATCGGTGCGCGGGATGAATGACATCCTGCTTGACGACATGCCTTACTGGAGTCGCTTGGAGTCGACTGCGCGCGGGGTGCTCGGCAGTTATGGTTACGGCGAGGTGCGCGTGCCGCTGGTGGAACACACGGAGTTGTTCCGTCGCTCCATTGGAGAGTTCACCGACATTGTCGAGAAAGAGATGTACAGCTTCCAGGATCGCGGCGGCGACAGTCTCACGCTACGCCCGGAGATCACCGCCGTGCTGGTGCGCGCAGCGATCAGTAACGGCCTGCTGCACAACCAGAAGCACCGCATCTGGACCACCGGACCGGCGTTTCGCTACGAGCGTCCGCAGAAGGGGCGCTATCGGCAGTTTCACCAGATCGATTGCGAGGCCTTCGGCTACGAGGGACCGGACGTCGATGCCGAAATCATCCTCGTATCCGCCCGGCTGCTGCGCGAACTGGGCGTCGGCCGCGTGGCGCTCCGGCTGAACTCCCTGGGGGTGCCTGCCTCGCGGGCGCTGTATCGCGAGAAGCTGGTGGCCTATCTGGAGTCTCGCGGCTCCGAACTCGACGAGGACAGTCGGCGTCGCCTGTCGGGCAATCCATTGCGGGTGCTCGATTCAAAGAATCCCGCCATGGCCGGGCTCATCGAGGAAGCGCCGAGGATCACCGATCATCTCGATGCGGAGTCGCGAGAGCACTTCGACGCCGTGCGTGCCCATCTGGACGCGGCGGGCGTGGACTACCGGGTCGATCCACGGCTGGTGCGTGGACTCGACTACTACACGCGTACCGTTTTCGAGTGGACGACCGACGCGCTCGGCGCACAGGACGCGGTCTGCGGCGGCGGGCGTTACGATGGGCTGGTCAGCCAACTGGGTGGCGAGCCCACGCCGGCTATAGGCTGGGGCATGGGTATCGAGCGGGTGGTGGAACTGATGCGGGCGAGTGGAACGCCCGCTCCCGACCGCGCACCGGCGGTGTACCTCGTGCTGGCCGGCGCACAGGCCGAGGCACAGGGCCTGGCACTGGCCGAGGGCTGGCGCGACTCGCTGGGCGAGGTCGGCCTGGCCGTGAACCTCGGCGGTGGCAGCTTCAAGTCGCAGCTCAAGCGAGCGGACCGATCCGGGGCGCGCTACGCCGTGATCATGGGTGACGAGGAGGCCGGACGTGGGGTGGTGGCGATCAAGCCGCTGCGCGGCGACGGGGCTCAACAGGAGTGCCTGCAGGCCGAGGTGCCTGTCAGGCTCAGGGCATTGTTGGGAGAGGGCAGGGTGACTGTCGATGGTTGACGAATACCTGGACGAACGCGAGCAGGCTGAGCAGCTCAAGCAGTGGTTCAAGGAAAACTGGCTGTGGCTGGTGGCGGGTGTGGGTCTTGGACTTGGCGGTCTGTATGGCTGGCAGGGCTGGAATAGCCACCTCGACCGCAAGGCTGAGGAGGCTGCGGTAAGTTTTGGGGAACTGGTGGATGCGGTGGAGGCCGGAGACCGCGAGCGAGCCACCTCCCTCACTCAGCAACTCGACGCCGACTTCGCTGACACTGCCTACGCCGGACAGGCGCAGCTGATGATGGCCAGAGTGGAGGTCGAGTCGGGGGAGTACGACGCGGCAGCTACGCGCTTGCAGGGCCTCGCGGGGCATCAGGACGCCGAACTCGCGACCGTGGCCCGCCTGCGTCTGGCGCGGATCCGCCTGCAGCAGGAGCAGCCCGAGGCCGCGCTGGAGATTCTGGCCAAGCTCGACGCTCCCGGCGCGGAGGCCCGGGTAGAGGAACTTCGCGGCGATGCCAGCTGGGCCCAGGGCGATGCGGGCGCGGCGGCGAGTGCCTACCGCCTGGCGGTGGCAGCCGCTGAGTCCGGTGGCGAGCCTGGCGAGGTCGACCTCGATCTCCTGCAACTGAAGCTGGCACAGGCCGAGGCTGCCGGCGTCACCCAGGCGGGAGAACCTGAATGAGCGTTCGAATCAGTCACGAAGTCCGGCTGGTCACGTTGCTGTTGGTGGGCGTCCTGCTGGCGGCCTGCAGCAAGGACAAGGACGTCGAACCGCCTGCTGAGCTCGTGGATTTTAAAGCCTCCTGGACCGTGTCGCGCGCCTGGAGCGTGGGCATGGGTGGCGGCGACGATGTCCAGCGCCTGGCTTTGGCCCCGGCGGTGGAGGATGAGCAGGCGTTTCTGGCCGGCGCGCGCGGTGAGGTGATCGCCGTAGGTCTGGCGGATGGCCGGGCACGATGGAAGGCGGACGTGGATCGCAGCCTCAGCGCCGGGCCAGGTGTCGGTGCAGGCCTCGTGGTCGTGGGCTCCCCAGAGGGATACGTGTTTGCGCTGGAAGCCGGCAGCGGTAGCCTGCGCTGGAGCGCGCGGGTCAATGGCGAGATCCTCGCTGCCCCCGCGGTGGGCGAGGGCAGGGTGGTGGTGCATACCGTGGATGGGCGGGTGCATGCGCTGAACGCGGCCGATGGCATGCTGGTCTGGACCTATGAACAACCTGCCCCACGGCTGACGCTGCGCGGTTCCGCTCCGCCGGTGATCGAGGGCGCGCAGGTCTATTGCGCCTTCGACAACGGCAAGGTGGCGGCACTGGTGCTCGACTCAGGCGACCTGCTGTGGTCCGCTACCGTCTCGGCACCCAGCGGCAGGACCGAGATCGACCGCCTGGTGGACATTGACTCAGCGGTGGCCGTTACCGAGGGCGAGGTGTTCGCCGTGGGCTTTCAGGGCCGTGCGGCCATGATCGACCGCGAAAGTGGCCAGCTCTGGTGGGCGCGCGACCTCTCCAGCCATCGCGGGCTGGCACTGGGGCGCGATAGCCTGTTCGTTTCCGATTCCGAAGGCGCCGTGGTTGCGCTCAGTCGCAGAGACGGCTCGGAGCGCTGGCGTCAGGGTGCTCTCCGCCTCCGACGGCTGTCGCCACCGGTGGTGGATGGTGAAGCGGTGGTAGTGGCCGACTTTGAGGGCTATCTGCACTGGCTGGACGCCGGGTCTGGCGCGTTCCTCGCCCGTACCCGTGGGCCGGGCGCGCGCGTCGGGAATCCCATGCGCTCTGCCGGCGGCCTGCTGCTGGTTCAGGACGACGAAGGCTCCGTCGCCGCCTATCGCGCCCGACCGAGAGGCTGAGCCGGGCGCCCGGCCCGGTTGTTGCCCATGCTGCCGGTCATCGCCCTGGTCGGACGCCCCAACGTGGGCAAGTCCACCCTGTTCAACGTCCTGACGCGCAGTCGCGATGCGCTGGTCGCCGACCAGCCCGGCGTGACCCGCGACCGTCAATACGGCTACGGCCGAGCCGACGATCGCCGTTTCATCGTGATCGATACCGGGGGACTGTTGGAAACCCCACGCGGCGTCGAGCAGGCCATGGCCGAGCAGACCCGCCGCGCGATCGACGAGGCTGATCATGTCGTGTTCGTGGTCGACGGTCGGGAGGGCCTGACCGAGGGCGATCGCTTCGTCGCCGGGGTGCTGCGTCGCGGCGGCAAGTCCGCCGTGCTGGCGGTCAACAAATCCGAGGGGCGCGACGGGGAGATGGCGGTGGCCGAGTTCCACGCCCTTGGTCTCGGTGAGCCGATACCCGTCTCTGCCGCACACAGTCGGGGCATGGACGCGCTGATCGATGCCGTGCTGGGCGAGGCACCGGAGGAGGAGGACGGGAATGAGGCACAGGATACTCTGCCGCGTGCGATCCGGGTCTGCGTGGTGGGCAGGCCCAACGTGGGTAAGTCAACGCTCATTAACCGGCTGCTCGGTGAGGAGCGGCTGGTGGCTTTCGACCAGCCGGGTACCACGCGCGACACCATCAGCGTTCCCTTCGAGCGGGACGGACGCCAGTATGAGCTGATCGACACCGCTGGCGTACGCCGGCGGGCTCGGGTGGAGGATCCGCTGGAGCGCTTCAGCGTGATCAAGACGCTGCAGGCCATCGAGCAGGCGCATGTGGTCATCGGGGTGCTGGACGCTCGCGAGACCATTGCCGAGCAGGATGCCACCCTGCTTGGCATCGTCGCCGATCGGGGGCGGGCCATGGTGCTGGCGGTCAACAAGTGGGACCACGTGGCAGCCGAGCAGCGTGCGGAGATCCGCTCGCAGCTGGAGGCCCGGCTACGCTTCCTCGAATTCGCACCCGTGCATTTCATCTCCGCCCTGCACGGCAGCGGAGTGGGAGAGATGATGAACTCGGTCGAGGCGGCCTTCGCTGCGGCGATGCGTGAACTGCCCACGCCAGAACTCACCCGGGTGCTGGAGGCCGCCATGCAGCAGCACCAGCCGCCGCTGGTGAGGGGTCGGCGGGTGAAACTCCGCTACGCCCACCAGGGCGGACGCAACCCGCCGCTGATCATCATCCACGGCACGCAGGCCGAGCGGACGCCGGAGGACTATCGGCGCTACCTGACCAACTGTTTCCGCAAGGCCTTCGACCTGCACGGGACGCCAGTGAAGGTGGAGTTCCGCAGCGAGGCGAATCCGTTCGCGGGTCGGCGCAATGTGCTGACCCCGCGCCAGCGTCGCAGCCGCAAGCGCATGATCAGGCATTCGAAGCGCTAGCGTGCCGCCTCAGGTACAGGCCGTGACCCTCGCCTTTATCCGGCCACGGGCGAGCCTGATCTCAAGCTCGGTTCCCACCGGAGTCTCGGCAGGGCTGTTCACTACCGTCCCGGCGGGCGCCTTGGTCACTATGGCGTAGCCGCGTTCCAGCGTCGCCAGCGGGCTTACGGCGTTCAGGGCGCGGGCCAGTTCGGCCACCTTGTCACGGCGCCTGGCCAGCAGGTGTCGGAGCATCGGAACGATCCGCGTCTCCATCAGGGCCAGGCGCTGCTGCGCTCTCGCGAGCTGGGCCCGCGGGGAATGGGCACCCAATTCGGCAATCCGTACTGCCAGCTGTTGGGATAGATCACCCAACTGGGCCTGCACGGTCGCGGCCAGACGCAGCTGCAGCTCATCGAGTGCCTGGCTCTGCTGTTCCACCAGGACCGCCGGGTGCAGCTGCCGAAGGCGCTTGTGATACCAGGTCAGGTCCTCGTGCAGGCGATTCCGCAACCGCTGCCAGGCCTTGTCGAAACGCGCCGCGGTACTCCGGACCTGCTGCAGCCACTCACCGGCATCGGGGGCCACCAATTCGGCGGCCGCCGAGGGGGTGGGTGCGCGCACATCGGCCACCAGGTCGGCAATGGTCACGTCAACCTCGTGACCCACTGCCGAGACCACCGGGAGCGGGCAGGCTGCAATCGCGCGGGCGACCACTTCCTCGTTGAAGGCCCAGAGGTCCTCCAGCGATCCGCCGCCCCGGCCCACGATTAGCACCTCGACCTCTGCCCGTCGGCCGGCCACGGTGATCATCTCGGCGATTTTCGCCGCGGCCCCATCGCCCTGGACCGGGACTGGGTAGACCATCACCGGGATGGCGGGGAAGCGTCTGGACAGGACCTGAAGGATGTCCCGGATGGCGGCCCCGGTGGCGGAGGTGACCACGCCGATGGCGGACGGCAGCCGAGGCAGGGGGCGCTTGCGAGCGGTCTCGAACAGGCCCTCCCCGGCCAGCTGGCGCTTGAGTGCCTCGAAGCGGCGGCGAAGCTCGCCCTCGCCGGCTTCCTCCAGGTGCTCGACCACCAGTTGGTATTCGCCCCGGGGTTCGTACAGGCCTACCCGGGCCCGGACCAGCACCTGCATCCCGTCCCTGGGTACCAGGCCCAGCCTGGTATTGCGCTGGCGAAACATCGCGCAGCGCACCTGGGCACCCTCGTCCTTCAGTGAAAAATACCAGTGCCCCGAGGCCGGGCGGGCCAGGTTGGAGAGCTCGCCCTCCAGCCAGATCAGTCCCAGGCTGCCCTCCAGCAGGCCCCGGACCTCGCGGTTGAGGCGGGAGACCGTGTAGACCTCCCGATCCCGGACCGGCAGCTTGGGGGAGTCAGTTTCCAGCATCGCCGGATGATACAATGCGGCGCTTCATTCGGACCGCCCCGGGAACACCCCTCATGCGTATCGTCCAGGAAGCCTTGACCTTCGACGACGTCCTGCTCGTACCCGCACGTTCCGACGTGCTGCCCCGCGACGTCGATCTCTCCACCCAGCTCACTCGAGGGATCCGCCTCAACCTGCCGTTGGTGTCGGCCGCCATGGACACGGTCACCGAAGCCCGGCTGGCCATTGCCCTGGCCCAGGAGGGGGGTATCGGCATCGTGCACAAGAACCTGCCGGCGGCCGCTCAGGCCCGGGAGGTGGCGCGGGTCAAGAAATACGAAAGCGGGGTCATCAAGGATCCCATCACCGTGCGGCCCGAGGCCACCATTCGCGAGGTCATCGAACTCACCCGCGCCAGGGGCATTTCAGGCCTGCCGGTCACCAGCGACGGCAACAAGGTGGTGGGCATCATCACCCATCGCGACATCCGCTTCGAGGAGCAGCTGGACCTGCCGGTGGCTCAGGTGATGACGCCGCTGGAGCGTCTGGTCACCGTTGGTGAACACGCCTCGCGGGAGGAGGTCCTGCTGAAGCTGCACCGCCACCGCATCGAGAAGGTGCCGGTGGTCGATGAGGCGGGTGTGCTCAAGGGCATGATCACCGTCAAGGACATCCAGAAGGCTCGGGACTATCCGCGCGCGTGCAAGGACGACCAGGGTCGCCTGCGCGTTGGTGCTGCGGTCGGTACGGGTGCGGACACCGCAGAGCGCGTGGCTGCACTCGTGGAGGCAGGGGTCGACGTGGTCGTGGTCGATACTTCCCACGGCCACTCCCGGGGAGTGCTGGAGATGGTCGCGCGCATCAAGGCCGACTATCCCGCCCTGCAGGTCATCGGCGGCAACATCGTCACGGCTGAAGCTGCGCTGGACCTGGCCAAAGCCGGGGCCGATGGCGTCAAGGTGGGCATCGGCCCGGGTTCCATCTGCACGACGCGCATCGTGGCCGGGGTCGGGGTGCCGCAGATCTCGGCGGTAGCGAACGTCGCCGCGGCGCTCGCTGAGCATGGGATCCCGCTGATTGCGGATGGCGGCGTGCGTTACTCGGGTGACCTGGCCAAGGCCATCGCAGCAGGCGCTCACAGCATCATGATCGGTGGCCTGTTTGCCGGCACCGAGGAATCGCCCGGCGAGGTCGAGCTTTACCAAGGCGCGTCCTATAAGTCCTACCGCGGCATGGGTTCGCTGGGTGCGATGTCGCAGCGGCATGGCTCCAGCGACCGGTACTTCCAGGACGCCACCGACGAGCTGGAAAAGCTTGTGCCCGAGGGCGTGGAAGGCCGCGTTCCCTACAAGGGCAGCCTGGTGGCCATCCTGCATCAGCTGACCGGAGGGCTGCGAGCGGCGATGGGTTATACGGGCAGCAGCAACATCGAGCAGATGCGTACCCGTCCCACCTTCGTGCGCATCACCGGCGCGGGCGTGCGCGAGAGCCATGTCCATGACGTGCGCATCACCAAGGAAGCGCCCAACTACCGGGTGAGCTGAGGCCGCCATGCAGCCCAGCGCCAGCGACATCCATGCCGACCGGGTATTGATCCTGGATTTCGGCTCTCAGTACACCCAGTTGATCGCCCGGCGGGTGCGTGAACTGGGGGTCTACTGCGAAATTTTCCCCTGGGACGCGGACGAGGCCCAGATCCTGGACTTCGGTGCGCGCGGCTACATCCTCTCCGGCGGGCCGGAATCCGTTACCCAGCCGGGGTCACCCGCGGTGCCGCCGGCAGTACTGAAGGCTGGAAGGCCCATCCTGGGTATCTGCTACGGCATGCAGACCCTGGCGGCGAGTCTCGGCGGCCGGGTAGAGCCCGGCGAGGTCCATGAGTTCGGCTATGCGGAGGTGAGGGCACGGGGTCACTCGTTGCTGCTCAAGGACATCGAGGATCGGGTGAATGCCGAGGGGCATGGGCTGCTCGACGTGTGGATGAGTCACGGTGACCGGGTGGTGGAACTGCCCCCGGGCTTCATGGTGATTGCCTCCACCGGTGACGTGCCCATCGCCGGCATGGCCGACGAGTCGCGCTCCATCTATGCCCTGCAGTTTCATCCGGAAGTCACCCACACTCGGCAGGGGCAGCGGATCTACGAGCGCTTCCTGCATCAGGTCTGTGGCCTCGGCTCCGCGTGGACTGCAGGGAACATCATCGAGGATGCCATCGAGCGCGTTCGGGCTCAGGTGGGGCAGGGGCGCGTGCTGCTGGGACTTTCAGGTGGCGTGGACTCCTCGGTCGTCGCCGCGCTGCTGCACCGCGCCATCGGCGATCAGCTGACCTGCGTGTTCGTCGACCATGGCCTGCTGCGCCACCAGGAAGGCGACCAGGTGATGCAGGTGTTCGCCAAGAACCTTGGCGTCAAGGTGATTCGCGTCAACGCGGCAGAGCGCTTTTTTGGCGAGCTGGCCGGAGTCGCGGACCCGGAGGCCAAGCGCAAGGTCATCGGCCGCCTGTTCATCGAGGTCTTCGAGGAGGAGGCCGGACGCATCGAGAACGTCGACTTCCTCGCCCAAGGGACCATCTATCCGGACGTGATCGAATCGGCGGGTGCCAAGACCGGCAAGGCGCACGTCATCAAGAGCCACCACAACGTCGGTGGCCTGCCAGAGCGCATGCGCATGCAGCTGGTTGAACCGCTGCGAGAACTTTTCAAGGATGAGGTCCGCCGCATCGGCCTGGAACTGGGGCTGCCTGCGGAGATGATTCATCGCCATCCGTTTCCGGGCCCTGGGCTGGGCGTACGGATCCTGGGCGAAGTCACACCGCAAGCGGCCGATACGCTACGGCTCGCAGATCACATCTTCATCGAGGAGTTGCGCCGGGCAGGGTGGTACGAGAAGACCAGCCAGGCCTTCGCGGTGTTCCTGCCAGTGAAGAGCGTTGGGGTGACCGGCGACGGGCGCCGTCACGAACCGGTGATCGCGCTCCGTGCGGTGGAGACCATCGACTTCATGACCGCCCGCTGGGCGCACCTGCCCTATGAACTGTTGGATGTGTGCTCACGGCGCATCGTCAACGAGGTGAAGGGCATTTCACGCGTGGTGTACGACGTGACGGGAAAACCGCCGGCAACGATTGAGTGGGAATAGAAAAGACCACGTAAGAGATTGTTTTATAGACATAATTTTTTAGACAAGACTTTAACCACGAACCCAAGCCTTAATAATAAGGGCCGTCTAGCACTCACACGCAGGTGGCAGGGCTCCAGTTTTCTAATTGAAATTGACTCTCATTTTCATCCGAACTACGATCGTAACAAGAATCATTCGCATCTAATGTTGGAGCCGAGTTCATGTCCTCGCCGATCCGTTTCATCTTTTGGACGGGCTTGTTCGCAGCGTTACTGATCCCCGCAGAAGTGTTGGCTGAGAGCGAGGCCGAATCCCCCGAATCGATTGGCGAGGTGATTTACGTATACGGCACGCGGGAGCTGTACCGTGAGGAGGAGACCGGCTCCGCGACTCGTACTCCCACGCCCATCGAGGAGTTGCCCCAGTCGGTCTTCGTGGTCACTCGTGACGTCATGGACGACCAGGCCATGACCGGGCTGGGCGATCTGGTGCGCTACGTCCCCGGGGTCACCATGGGTCAGGGCGAGGGGCACCGGGACGCCCCGGTCTTTCGGGGCAACCTGACCACCTCCGATTTCTTCATGGATGGCATGCGCGACGACCTGCAGTACCTGAGGGACCTGTATAACGTCGAGCGGGTAGACGTGCTCAAGGGCTCCTCAGCCCTGGTGTTCGGGCGAGGGACCGGGGGCGGTGCGCTCAATCGGGTATCGAAGTACGCGAGCGGCGACCGGGTCCGTCAGCTGGACCTGCTGCTGGGCACGCACGGGCAGTCACGCATGGCTGCGGACCTCGGCGATCAACTGGGTGAACAGATCTCGGGCAGGGTGAACCTGGTAGTCGAGGAGAGCGATTCGTACCGGGACGAGGTCGAGATCGCCCGCCGGGGGATAGCGCCGGCTCTCAGCTTCGAGTTCAGCGAAGCCACCCGTCTGGATGTCTTCGGCGAGTATTTCACGGACCAGCGCACCGTGGATCGCGGCGTGCCGTCGCTGGAGGGGCGGCCGTGGAAGGGTCCGGCCGGCACCTACTTTGGCAATCCCTCCCTCTCAAATAGTGACATCGAGGTGCTGACCGGGCGTGGCGTGTTGAGCCACGACCTGGGGGACGGGCTCTCGCTGCGGGCCGCCGTGTCCTATGGCGACTACGCCAAGTTCTATGCCAACGTCTATCCGGGCGGCGCGGTGGATCCAGTCACGAGCAGTTCGCGGATTTCCTCCTATCTGTCTGCGACCGATCGTCAGAACCTGCTGGCGCAGGCAGACCTCGTCTGGCAGGGGTCCTTGGGGGCTGTCGACCACACGGTGCTGGTGGGCCTCGAAGCTGGGCACCAGCGCAGCCGTAACCTGCGGATCAATACTGCCTCGGCCATATTTTCCCTGGACGATCGCGGGCGCGATTTCCTGCCTGACTTTGCCGTGGCCCCGGCGCTGGAAAACGAGAACAACCTTGATCTGTTTGCCGTGCTGCTACAGGACCAGGTGGCGCTCACCCAGAGCCTGAATGCCGTGGTTGGGGTGCGCTGGGACAGCTTTGACCTCGGTTTTGATGATCGGCGGCCGGGTGCCGAAGACTACGCCCGCAAGGACGACTTTCTTTCGCCTCGGGTGGGCCTGGTCTGGGAGCCGATGCCAGGGTGGTCGGTGTATGGGGGTTGGAGCAAAGCCTTCCTGCCCCAGTCTGGCGAACAGTTCAGTTCACTGGATGCCACGCGGGCAGCACTGGCGCCGGAGGAGTTCGAGAATTACGAGGTCGGGCTGCGCTGGCAGCCATCGTCCGGGCTGCTGCTGTCTGCGGCATTGTACAGGCTGGATCGCACCAACACCGTGGCGCCGGGCGCAGAGCCGGGCAGTACCGTCCTGACTGGCTCACAGCGCTCTGAGGGCGTTGAGATCTCGCTGCAGGGCGAACTGCGCAAAGGCTGGCACGTGATCGGCGCCATGACTTTCCAGGAGTCCGAGATCACCTCGACCACGGCTGCCGCACCTGCCGGTCGCAAGGCGGCCCTGGTGCCGGAGTTCAGCGCCTCATTGTGGAACCGCGTCCAGCTCAGCCCGAGGTTCGACGTGGCCCTGGGTGTCGTGCATCAGGACCAGCAATTTGCCTCGATCACCAACGCGGTCGTGCTGCCGAGCTACACCCGGCTCGACGCAGCGCTGTTCTTTTTCGTCAGCGACAACCTCGACCTGCAACTCAACATCGAAAACCTCACCGACGAGCGTTACTGGTTCACCGCCCACAACGACAACAACATCACGCCGGGATCAGGGCTGGCTGCAAGGCTGACGCTCTCGGCCCGCTTCTGATCGTCGATACAGCAGGCGCCATACTCAACCGGTTAGCACCGCGACCGGGGTGAGGTTGGCCCTTACCGGAAAGCAGGATTTGCCGCCGCCCCGGCCCACTAGCGATCGCGGAATAGAAGTCTTGATCCAGCGCTTGAGGAACAAGGTCCTGGCGAGGCCACGCCGCTGGTGCGACGATCGGGACCAGTACTGGCAGTGACAATCAGGTGATGGTCATACGCGACACGAGCGCATCTTGGCGCTGGTTTTTAACTGTTTGACTTAATAACTTACAAACTTGCACTGCTAACCGGACCCTGTCACGGTGTAGGTGCATCCAGTTCCGGAAATTCCTCCGGTGGCGGTTGCAGGAGCGGGTGCTGATGGTCCATCTACTGTTGCTGTGCGCTGCGTCGCTGCTTGTCCAGTCGGCATTCGCTGGTGAATCCACCATCTCCCAGGCGCGCTCCCTTGAGCAGGGCAGTCGCGTGACGGTAGAGGGCTCGGTGACCGTGCCCTCATCGGTGTTCTCGGCCTCAACCTTCGACCAGGGATTCGCGCTGCAAGACGATACCGCCGGAATCTATGTGAGTCTCAGCGACGATCCGCGCCTGCAGTTTCACCGTCGGGTTCGGGTGACGGGTGAGGTGGGGGACGATGGTTTTGGGCAGCTCGTGCTGAGGCCTGCTTCCCTGGACGAGGTCGAGGTCATCGACGGTGCGCAAGCCTGGCGGCCCCTGTCGGTCGGCACCGGTGAGGTGGGTGAGGCTACCGAGGGCCTGCTGCTGGAGGTGGAGGGCACGATCGTGCGTGGTCCGACCGACGACCTCCCCTATGGCTACAGCCTGTTCATTGATGACGGTTCGGGTGAGGTGCAGGTATTCATCGCGGCCAGCACGGGGATTAATCCGTTCCGAATCGGTTACCTGCGTCCTGGTATCGCGATCAGGGTGACCGGTCTGAGCAGCCAGTTCCTGACCAGTATAGAGGTGCTGCCCCGAACCACTGGGGACATTCACCGGTCAAGGTGAAGCGATCGGCGCAGCTTCTGAAGGTCGTCATGCCTGCTGGGGATGTCCGGGTGCTTGGCTGCCATGCGCAGATCCCGCAGGGTTTCCAGGGCTTTAAGTAGCACTGGCAGCGGTGGCCCGCTGGCGGTCAGGTTGGCCAGGTGTCGGTCGGCGAGTTCACCTGCCGGCTGGGTGATGAATCGTCCCACCAGCTGGTCGTGATGCTGCGCGGCGGCCTGGCCGTGCAGCCCACAGACCTCCAGAAACGCAGCGAGGTTATCCCGATACCAGGGCTGCTGATGGGTGGCTGGGTCCAGCGCCAGGAACTCGTCCATCAGGCTGCGGCGTCGCATGCAGTCCCGCAGGGTGGCCTGGTCTTCGGGCAGCATGTACAGAAACTTGTCGACCAGTAGCTGCGAATAGTAGGCGTGGTCTGCCCGGCAGAGCCCGAGCAACAGATCGATGACGTTAATGCCGGCGAAATCCCCGGCGTTGGCTCCACGGTACAAGTGTTGTCCTACCCGGTGCGACTTGAAATACGGGCGCACGTTATAAAAGAACCTCTCGATGTCGAGGGTTTCGAACAGGGTTGCGTTGTAAGCGGTCACGTCCCTCAAGGCGTCACCTGCTGCCTTCAGCAGGTCGCAGGTGACCCGATGGGTAACGCCGAGCGGCAGGGTACGCAGCAGGGCGTCCGCGGCGCGCTTGTAGGCAAAAATGGCAAGCGTATTGTAGTCGTTGAAGATGCGCTCAGCCTCGAGGCGCGTAAAGCTTTTGCAGCGTCCAGTCACAGCCCGGTTGTGGGTGGCAAGATGGCTGGTGGCAAAGCGGGGAGTGACACCCAGCGAGGCGCCGAGTTGCATGGCCAGCGCGGAAGCCTCTTGCAGTGAAGACCTGGCGTCTCGGCTGGCGCTGGTGATGCCGTGCCGTTCGCAAGCCGCCATGTACAGGCCGACGTTACCCAGCAGGTCGAAGCCACGGTCGAAGCCCTCGTCGGTATTGCCCTCCTGCAGCAGTCCCAAGATGTGTCGCTGCCCCTGTTCAAGCAGTTGCTGCTTGAGATCCATACCGATGCCGTCGACGTTTGCCCGGTCTTGCTGGGTAAAATAGAGCTCTTCCAGCGAGGTGTTGAGCTCGGTGAATTCGCCGCGGATCCAGCCGTCGAAGGCATGGCTTCTGTCTGACACAATGACCCCCCAGTGAACTTGGGCCGGCGCGGTGTCCGTTGCGTCGTGGGCGACAGGATCCGCGGCGGTGGAATATCCTTTATACGGTTAGTGTCTGCCTGAGTCGATCGGAGGTCCAGTTGATCATGCCCAGCCCCCTCATCCTCACCGTTTGCCTGTCACTGCTCGTGACCCTGGTGCCACCGGCTGTATCTGCCGCAACCCCGGAGCAAGGTCGCACGCTGGCTTCGGCCGATGCCTATGGGGTGATGCCGCCCCGCCAGCGGGTGGAGGCCGAGAACAGGGTCCTGGAGGATCGTCTGAATACGCTCCTGCCGCGGCTCATGGCCGAGACCGGCTTTGACATGTGGCTGGTGATCAATCGCGAATACGCCGAGGATCCCGTGTATTTTTCTCTGGTGCCGCAGCCCAGTTTCGCGGCCCGGCGCACCACCATGCTGGTCTTCAACCGCCTTGCCGATGGCCGCGTCGAGCGCCTCTCCGTCAATCGCTACCCGCTGGGCCCGCCCTACGAGACAGGCTGGTCGGGAGGCGAGTTGGACGCGCAGTGGCAGGCACTCGCTGATCTCATCATGGAGCGCGATCCGGCCCGCATCGGCATCAATGTCTCGGAGCAGTGGGCCGTAGCCGACGGGCTGACCCAGGGGCTGGCTGGCCGATTGTCGAAAGTGCTGCCGCCGGACTTCGGGAAGAGGCTGCAGCCTGCCGAGAATCTGGTAGTGCGCTGGCTGGAGACTCGCGTGCCCTCTGAATTGGCTTTTTACCCCCATGTAGCCAGCATCGCCCGGGGCGTGATTGCGGAGGCTTTCAGTTCCCGGGTGATTACCCCTGGGATCTCGACCACGAGCGACGTCGCGTGGTACATCCGCGAGCGTTTCGAGTCCCTCGGCCTGCGTCCCTGGTTCATGCCGTACGTCAACCGGCAGGCACCGGAATTGGCTTGCGAGCAGGACAGCGATTTTTGCGGCGGGTCCGGGGTCATCCAGCCAGGGGACGTGCTGCACACGGACGTAGGCATCTGCTACTTGAAGTTATGCACCGATACCCAGGAGATGGGCTACGTGCTGCGCGCCGGCGAGGAGGACGTGCCGGCAGGACTAGGCGCTGCACTGGCCGCCGGCAACCGCTGGCAGGACCTGTTTACCCGCGAGTTCAGGACCGGGCGCAGTGGCAACGAGGTACTGGCAGCGACCCGCAGGGCCGTAGAAGCAGAGGGGATCTACGGCAAGACCTACACCCATCCTCTGGGATACTTCGGGCATGCCCCCGGGCCCACCATCGGCATGTGGGACAACCAGGGTCCCACGCCCGGCCAGGGCGACTGGCTGCTCTACCCCGACACGGCTTACGCCATCGAAGGCAACGTCAAGGTCAGGGTTCCCGAGTGGGACGGGCAGTGGGTTCAGGTCAAACTTGAGCAGGGCGCGCTGTTCGATGGCGAGCAGGTGACCTACCTCGCCGGTCGCCAGGTTGCATGGCACGTGGTCAGGTGAGCGTCGACGAGACCTACATGCGGGAGGCACTGCAGCTGGCCCGCCAGGCCGCTGCGCTCGGCGAGGTGCCGGTTGGGGCCCTGGTGGTCAGCGCAGGCGAAGTGGTGGGTCGGGGTTATAACCAGCCTATCGGCCGTTGTGATCCCACCGCGCATGCAGAGGTGCTGGCCCTTCGCGAGGCGGGCGGCACTCTGGGCGACTACCGGCTCGGCGGCAGCACGCTGTACGTGACCCTGGAGCCCTGCCCGATGTGTGCCGCAGCGCTCGTTCACGCCCGGGTGGCAAGGGTGGTGTTCGGTGCCTGGGATCCCCGTCAGGGAGCTTGCGGCAGTGCCTTCAACCTGCTGACGGCGTCGGCGATGAACCACAGGGTCGATGGCTTTGGCGGTGTGCTGTCCGCTGAATGTGGCGAGATGCTGCGGGGTTTCTTCTTGTCCCGGCGCGAGGGCGATCGCTAAGCCTCAGTCGGCGGCAAAGTCGTCTGGCAGTTCGAGGCGTAATTCCGCTTCCGGCTCACCGGTCATCCAGACCAGGCGGTTGCGGTAGTTCACCACGCTGGCCACAAACCCGACCGGCTCCCAGCCGCGGGCGTAGCCGTAACGGGTCTGCGAGTACCAGCGCTCCTGGGTCAGGAGGGGCAGGTAGACCCGCACGTCGTCCCAGCGGTCCGGATCGCGGCCAAAACGCTGGGTGAGCACCCGCGCGTCCTCAAGGTGTCCGTAGCCGACGTTATAGGCAGCCAGGGCCATGAGCGTCCGATCCGGCTCCGCGATCCGTGCTGGCAGCCGGTTGCGGGTCTCTACCAGGTAGCGGGCACCGCCCAGGATGCTGGAGCGCGCATCCAGACGATCCTGTACGCCCACTCGTCGTGCCGTGTCCTCGGTCAGCATCATCAGCCCGCGCACGCCGGTCACGGAGGTGGCCAGCGGGTCGTAGAGGGATTCCTGGTAGCCAATGGCGGCCAGCAGTCGCCAGTCGACCCCGTGCAGGGTCGCCGCTTCCTCGAAATGCGGGCGCAGGCCCGGCAGACGCTCCTGGACAAGCCGCAGGAAGTCCCGGGAGTCGAGGTAATCGAAGTTCTTTTCGTGGGCCTCGTAGCGGGACAGGATCCGCTCGAGCTCACCATTCTGGCTGATCAACGCAAAGTAGGCGTTGACCTGCTCCAGCAATTCCGGCCGGTCTGCAGGGAGCGCCCAGGCCACGGGCTGCCCACCCGACAGTTCGAAGGCCCGAGCGAGGTCGGGGTGGAGATGCCGACCGACTGCGAACTCACTGGAGTCTGCCACGGTAAAATCGATGGCCCCGCTGGAGACGCGGGCCAGCAGGTCGAGCTGATCGACGTCGGGTACTTCAACGAAGCGCAACTCAGGGTAGTCGAGTTGCAATTCGGCGAGCTTTCGAGCGTGGCTGGAACCCGCGACCACCTGGACCTCGGCGCCCAGCAAGTCGTGGGGGCCCTCTGGGGCAGCGCGGTCCCGTCGATACACCAGGTGCTGATTGATGGTTCGGTAACTGGGACCGAAGGCCAGGCGCTCCTGCCGCTCGGCGGTGGCGACGACGCCGGCCGCGGCGATGATGGCCCGCTTGCGTACCACCTCGTTGAGCGCTTCCCCGGCCGAGGGGGCCACGATCAGCGCGACCGGTTGGCCAAGGTAGTCGGCGAAGCCCCGCATCAGTTCGTACTCGGGCCCTTCGATGCCGTCCACGCCGTAATAGAAGGTGGTCGGGCTGTTGCGGGTGGCAAAGGCCAGGGGGATCGGGCGCGCGAACGCGGGGGCGGCGGCCGGCTCCCTGCAGCTCGAGAGCAGGGGGCTTGCGCACACCAGCAAAAGACCTAACAGGGAGGAAGCTTGCACCTTCGGAAACACGTTTTCAGGTCCTAGGGTGGGGCGAGAAGTGGTGTAGAATACGCGCGTGAAATGCCTTTGGTGACAGAATTCGTTTCGATGAAAATAGGAGAGGTACCGAAGCGGTCATAACGGCACCGACTCGAAATCGGTTGGGGGCATTACGCCCCACGTGGGTTCGAATCCCACCCTCTCCGCCACTTTTTACGGTCAATAACTTGCATGCGGTTTCGGTGAAAAATGATTAATAAGTTTCGCCAAACTGCGTTTCCATTTTTTTCGATGGCAGCTCGCGTCGGTTCCTCCGCGACGTTCAGCCGTGAACCCCGCCAGGCCCGGAAGGGAGCAACGGTAGCGGTGCGAACGGGTGCCGGAGGGGTGCTGGCGCGGGCTGCCGCCCCGGGACGCGCGTGAGTTATCTCGTCCTCGCGCGCAAGTGGCGACCGCGCCGTTTCGAGGAAATGGTTGGCCAGGAGCACGTGCTGCGGGCGCTGATCAATGCGCTGGATAGCGGGCGGGTGCATCACGCCTTCCTGTTCACCGGCACCCGCGGTGTGGGCAAGACGACCATCGCGCGCATCCTCGCCAAGTCGCTCAATTGTGATACCGGCGTATCCTCCCGTCCCTGTGGCAGCTGCTCGGCCTGTACGGAAATCGACGAGGGTCGTTTCGTCGATCTCATCGAGGTGGACGCGGCCAGCCGGACCAAGGTGGATGACACCCGGGAACTGCTCGATAACGTCCAATATGCGCCCACTCGCGGCCGTTACAAGGTGTACCTCATCGACGAGGTGCACATGCTGTCCAACCATTCCTTCAACGCGCTGCTGAAGACCCTCGAGGAACCGCCGCCCCACGTGAAGTTCCTGCTGGCCACCACGGATCCGCAGAAGCTGCCGGTGACCGTCCTGTCACGCTGCCTGCAGTTCAACCTCAAGCGCCTCCCGGTAGGTTTGATCGCCGATCGCCTGACGCATATCGTCGAGCAGGAGGGGATTCCCCACGACGCCACGGCACTCCGATTGCTGGCGCGGGCGGCTGACGGCAGCATGCGTGACGGCCTCTCGCTGCTCGACCAGATGCTGGCCTTCGGTGGAGGGCAGGCCCATGAAGCCGATGCCCGCTCCATGCTCGGTACCGTTGATCGGGATTTCGTCACGGGCATCGTCGACGCGCTGGCGGACCATGACGGCAGCCGGCTCATC
Source organism: Gammaproteobacteria bacterium (assembly GCA_030831085.1). GTDB lineage: Bacteria > Pseudomonadota > Gammaproteobacteria > Steroidobacterales > Steroidobacteraceae > SG8-30. Next base: position 48,981 of record JAURLT010000003.1, on the reverse strand, counting down.
GCCTGCGTGGCGCGGATGGACGCGATGGGTGCCGATTACGAAGCTGCGCTTGCCGAGTTGGCCAGCCTCCTGCAGCGCATCGCCCTCCAGCAGGCCGTGCCGGGCCTGCCTGCAGACGAATTGTGGGATGCCGAGCGGGTGGCCGAGTTTGCTGACCGTGCGGGGGCCGAGGACCTGCAGTTGTGGTACCAAATGGCCCTTCTCGGCCGCCGTGACCTCCATTTAGCGCCGGACCCAAGGGGCGGCTTCGAGATGGTCCTGCTACGGATGCTGGCGTTCACCCCACATGCCGAGGTGGGCAGCACACCGGCAGCACCTCGACCGAGTCGGGCTCCTGAAGTCCCTCGCAGGGGTGGTGCCACCGCGGACGCCGTAACCGCGCCGCCGCCTGAACCGGCCGCACCGGCCGCGGCTTCCGAGGTTGATTTCTCCGACTGGGCTTCCGTGGTTCCAAGCCTGGGATTGCAGGGCGCCGCGCGTCAGTTGGCCTCCCACCTGACCTTTGGTGGTCAGGAGGGCGATCGGCTACGGTTGCTCATTGACCCGCGAGGGGAGGCGCTTTGGACGCGCCAGCAGGAGGAGCGGCTAAGTCAGGCGCTCGCTGCGCTGGCCCGGAGGCCGCTGCGTTTGACCATCGAAAAGGCTGGTGAAGAGCAGGATATGGAAGACACCCTGGTCAGGCGTGAGCAGCGGGAGCAGCAGGTCCGCCTGGGGCAGGCGCGCGAAGCGCTGGAAAGTGATCCGACGGTGCGGGCCTTGCGCGAACGTTTTGGCGCGGTGCTGCACCCCGAGTCGATCAAGCCGGGCGACGGTCATTCAAGCTAGAATCCACACACCCGCGAACGGAGCCGTTTGATGAAGCAGAACATCGGTGCCCTCATGCGCCAGGCGCAGCAGCTGCAGGCCAACATGCAAAAGGCCCAGGAGGAGCTCGCGACCCTCGAAGTGGTGGGAGAATCGGGTGGTGGCATGGTCAAGGTCACCATGAACGGGAAGAACGAGGTCCGTCGGGTACAGATCGAATCCTCCATTGCCAGTGCAGGCGACGTCGAAATGCTGGAGGACCTGGTAGCCGCGGCCTTCAACGATGCCACCCGTAGAGCGGCTGAGGCTGCCCAGACCAAGATGTCCGGGCTGGTGGGTGGCATGGGCTTGCCTCCCGGGTTCAAGTTGCCTCTCTAGGCCGGATCTTGAAGTATTCGCCCTCGCTGGCACGCCTGATCGAGGCGCTCAGGATCCTCCCAGGCGTCGGACCCAAGTCGGCCCAGCGCATGACCTTTCACCTGCTGGAGCGCAATCGCGAGGGTGCCCGTTTGTTGGCGCAGGCCTTGCTGCAGGCGGCTAACGAAGTCACCCACTGTGAGCGTTGCCGCATGCTGACGGACGGCGAGTTGTGTGCGGTCTGCGCCGCTTCTGGCCGCGATCGCTCGCTGCTGTGCGTCGTGGAATCGCCGGCCGACGTCGCCGCAATCGAACACTCTGCCGGCTATCGCGGGCTTTATTTCGTGCTGATGGGACACCTCTCGCCCCTCGACGGCATCGGTCCGGAGCAGCTCGGCGTTCGCCGCCTCGAAGACCTGCTGGCGACCGGCGAGGTGCGCGAGGTGATCCTGGCCACCAATCCCACCGTGGAGGGCGAGGCAACGGCGCATTTCCTGGCTGAACTGGTGGGGCGTCGTGGCATCAAGGCATCGCGCATCGCTCATGGCGTCCCCATGGGCGGCGAGCTTGAGTACGTAGATGGGGGCACCCTGGCCCATGCGCTGGCGGGCCGGCAGCCGCTCGCCTGACTCAGCGACGCTGTCCTGAGTACCGGGCTGCCAGCCTCAGCAGGCCCAGATAGCTGTCGAAGCGTCGAGAGTTGATCAGCCCGGCGGCAAGCTGGTGGCGCGCCTCGCAACCGGGTTCTGCGTCGTGACGACAGTCCGGGAACCGGCAACCTGCCGAGGCGGCCTCCAGTTCGCGGAATCCTCGGGCAATGTCCCTCGGTACAGGCAGCGGCGGGGCAAAGTCGCGAACCCCTGGCGAATCCATCAACTCCCCGCCGCCGGGCAGGTGATACAGGGCGGAGGTGGTGGTGGTATGCCGACCTTCGTCCGTGGCCGCCGAGATTTCCCCGACGGTGGCCTCGACACCCGGGATCATCCGGTTGATCAACGAGCTCTTGCCCACACCTGACTGGCCGACCAGAACGTTGACGTGGCCCCGGAGTAGCCGCTCCAAGGAGGTCGTGCCACCGCTGTCCCGGCTGGCCCGCACCACCGGGTAGCCGAGGTCCCGATAGGTCTGCAGCTCCGCCTTCACGCGCGGATCGTCCGCACCTTGCAGGTCGGCCTTGTTGAGCACGACCGCAGCCGCCAGACCCTGCCATTCGGCAGCCGCCAGGTAGCGGTCGCAGAGTCCGAAGTCCGGTTCGGGCAGGGGCGCCAGTACGGCCACCAGCTGGTCGAGGTTCGCCACCACCACCTCGGGCTGACCCGAGAGGCTGATCCTCTCCAGCTGGGAGCGCCTGGGCAGGATCTCGGTAACCAGACCCTCGCCCCCGCTGACCGCCTGCAGTTGCCACCGCACGCGATCACCGCAGACCAGGCGCAGTTTGCGGCCAGCGAGCTGGCAGTCGTGGGTGGTGCCGTCGGGCCCCTCCAGCTTGACACGACGGCCATGCGAGGCAACGACCCGTCCTTCGAAGGAGTCGCCCTGACGCTGCGTGAGGCGAGGAGATTTCATGGAAGCTCGGGGGACTCTAGCCTCTGCTAAGATTGACGGCAACATGAGCATAAAAAACCGGCTGGTCTGGATAGACCTCGAAATGACCGGGCTCGACCCCGATCGGGACCGCATCATCGAAATTGCTACGCTGGTGACCGACGCCGACCTGCAACCGGTGGCAGAGGGTCCCGTGCTGGCAATCCATCGTGAGGAGGCCATCCTCGAGCTGATGGACGACTGGAACCGCAGCACGCATGGGGGTTCCGGACTTCTCGAGCGGGTCAGGCAAAGTCGGACCGGCGAGCGAGAGGCAGAACTGGCCACGCTCGCGTTCCTGCGCCAGCACCTGGAGGCGGGCAGTTCCCCGATGTGTGGCAACAGCATCTGCCAGGACCGGCGCTTCCTTGCACGATGGATGCCGGAGCTGGAGGCATTCTTCCACTACCGCAACCTTGACGTCAGTACCCTCAAGGAACTTGCCCGACGCTGGGCGCCTGGTGTGGTGGAGGGTTTCACCAAGCAGTCGACGCATCTTGCGCTGGATGACATTCGCGAGTCGGTCGCCGAACTCGCGCATTACCGGAACCATCTGTTTGCCGAAGCCTGGCGGGGCAATGCCTGAGCAAGCAGATACCCGGATCCTCGCCGGCGGCTGTCACTGTCGGCGGGTCAGGTTCGAGACCACCTTTCGCGGCAGCCTGCGCGCGCTCGACTGCAACTGCTCTATTTGTGCGGCGATCGGCTACCTGCACTTGATCGTCGACGAGCAGGACTTCCGCCTCGTGGCCGGCAGTGACGCGCTCACCGGATATCGGTTCAACACCGGCACCGCCCTGCATCTGTTCTGTCGCTACTGTGGCGTCAAGTCCTTCTACAGGCCGCGATCACACCCGGACGGATTCAGCGTCAATGCCCGCTGCCTCGATGCAGGGGCCGAGGTGGTGGACAGCGTGGTGCCCTTCGATGGGCTTAATTGGGAGCAGGCGCGAGAGCGACTGCCGGACTGATGGCTTCAGTCGGCGGACTTGCCGGCCAGAAACAGCCAGGTCTCAACCACGGTGTCCGGGTTCAGCGAGATGCTGTCGATCCCCTGCTCGACGAGCCATTTGGCCAGCTCCGGATGATCGGAGGGGCCCTGCCCGCAGATGCCCACGTACTTGCCGGCCTTGCGACAGGCGCTGATCGCCATGGCCAGCAATTTCTTAACCGCCTCGTCACGCTCGTCGAAAGCGGAGGCAACGATACCCGAGTCCCGGTCGAGGCCAAGGGTCAGCTGGGTCATGTCGTTCGAACCAATCGACATGCCATCAAAGTGCTCCAGGTACTGATCTGCAAGCAGGGCATTGGTCGGCAGTTCACACATCATGATGACCTTGAGTCCGTTCTCGCCCCGGCTCAGGCCGTTCTCGGCCAGAAGTTCCACCACCTTGCGACCTTCCTCCACCGAGCGCACGAAGGGCACCATGACCTGTACGTTGGTCAGTCCCATCTCGTCGCGCACCTTGCGAAGTGCGCGGCACTCCAGTTCAAAGCAGGGTCGGAAGGCGGGATCGACATAGCGGACGGCTCCGCGGAAGCCGATCATCGGGTTTTCCTCGTGCGGCTCGAAGTCACGTCCGCCGATCAGGTTGGCGTATTCGTTGGACTTGAAGTCCGACAGGCGGACGATGACTGGCTCCGGCGCAAAGGCCGCCGCGATACTGGCGATGCCCTCGGCCAGCTTGTCCACATAAAAAGCCACCGGATCATGATGTCCGGCCATCTGGCGACGGATCTGGTCCTTGAGCGTAGCGGGCAGGCGGTCGAATTCCAGCAGCGCCCGAGGGTGCACGCCGATGGTGCGATTGATGATGAACTCGAGGCGGGCGAGTCCGACTCCCTGGTTGGGAATGGACGCAAAATCGAAGGCCCGTTCGGGGTTGCCGACGTTCATCATGATCTTGACCGGTGCGGCGGGCAGTGATTTGAGCTCGATCTGCTGCTCCTCGAATTCCAGCAGGCCCTCGAAGATGTAGCCGGTGTCGCCTTCCGCGCAGGAGACCGTCACCGGCTGTCCGGTGGCCAGGACGCCGGTGGCATCCCCACAGCCCACCACAGCGGGAATCCCGAGCTCACGGGCAATGATGGCTGCATGGCAGGTGCGCCCGCCCCGGTTGGTGACGATGGCTGAGGCGCGCTTCATCACCGGCTCCCAGTCGGGGTCGGTCATGTCAGCTACCAGCACATCGCCCGGTTGGACCTGGTTCATTTCCTTGACGCTGGTGATGACTCTTGCGGGGCCAGCGCCGATGCGCTGGCCGATGGCGCGACCCGTAGCCAGCGTCCTCGAGCGGGCCTTCAGGGCAAAGCGCTTGATCGAGCCGGCGCTACGGCTTTGTACGGTTTCCGGCCTGGCCTGCAGGATGTAAATCTGGCCGGTCGAGCCATCCTTGCCCCACTCGATGTCCATCGGGCGACCGTAGTGCTTCTCGATGGTAACCGCCTGGCGGGCAAGTTCGAGGAGGTCGGCATCCTCGAGGCAGTAGCGGCTGCGGTCTGCCTGGGTCACTTCCACCGTGGCCACGCGGGTGCCGCTGCCGGGCTCGCCATAGACCATCTTGCTGGCCTTGCTGCCCAGCGTGCGGCGAATTACCGGATAGTGGCCGGAGGCGAGTGCCGGTTTGTAGACATAATACTCGTCGGGATTGACCGCACCCTGGACCACCATTTCCCCCAGGCCCCAGGAGGCGGTGATGAACACGGCATCCCGAAAGCCGGATTCGGTGTCCAGCGTGAACATGACGCCGCTGGCGCCCAGATCGCTGCGCACCATGTGCTGGACGCCGACCGAGATGGCGACCTGACCGTGGTCAAATCCATGATGGGCACGGTAAGCGATGGCGCGATCGTTAAAGAGGCTTGCATAGACTTCGTGCATGGCTTTGAGTACCGCCTGGCGGCCCTGCACGTTGAGGAACGTTTCCTGCTGGCCGGCAAAGGACGCATCCGGCAGGTCTTCCGCGGTGGCGGACGAGCGCACGGCGACGGCAATGTCGCGGCCACCGTCCATGGCGGTGAACGCCGCCTCGAAATCGTCCTGCAATTCGGCTGGGAAGGGCGTTTCCATGATCCAGCCGCGGATCCTGCCGCCGACCTCAGCAAGGCGCTCCACGTCCTCGACGTCGAGACCGGCCAGTGCTTCCTCGATGCGCGTGGCGAGTCCGTTCGAGGCGAGGAAACTGCGATAGGCCTCGGCGGTCGTGGCGAAGCCCCCGGGCACGCGAACGCCCAGCGAGGCGAGGTTAGCGATCATCTCGCCGATGGAGGCATTCTTGCCGCCGACGTTGTCCACGTCGCCGATGCCGAGTTGTTCGAAGGGTAGGGTATAGCGACTCATCACCGCCGGAGATTCTAACCCGAAGCCGGTCCCGGCGCGGGTATAGTTGGGTAAATCCCCGGGAGGGAGCATGGCGAGACGCACCGTTTTCTTTGTTTCCGACCAGACCGGCGTGACCGCCGAGACCATGGGGCACGTGCTCCTGACCCAGTTCGAGGGTATCGAGTTCAGGCCCGTCACCCTGCCTTTCGTCTCCGGTCCCGACCGGCTGCGGGAGACCATCGCCACCATCAACGCTGCGGCTGATCAGGATGGCGCCAGGCCGATCGTGTTTTCCACCCTGGTCGATGATGCCGTGCGTGGCGAGTTGGAGTCCGCAAACTGCCTGTATCTAGATTTTTTCAAGGCCTTCCTCGGGCCCATGGAAGCAGAACTTTCGCTGGCCTCATCGCATGCCCTCGGTAAGGCCCACGGCATGAGCGACCTGGCGGCCTACATGGCCCGAATCAACGCTACCAATTTCGCGCTGGCGAACGACGATGGTTCGCACACCCAGGATTACGGCCGGGCGGACGTCATTCTGGTCGGGGTCTCCCGTTCCGGGAAGACCCCGACCTGCGTCTACATGGCCCTCCAGTACGGCATCTTCGCCGCTAACTATCCACTGGTGGAGGAAGACCTCGAGTCGCGGCGTATTCCAGCCCGGCTCGAGCCGCATCGGCTCAAACTGTTCGGGCTGACCATCCGGCCGGATCGCCTGCAGCAGATCCGGCAGGAGCGTCGCCCCGACAGCCGCTATGCCTCCATCGAACAGTGTGCCTACGAGACCCGCACCGCTGAGCAGTTGATGGAGCGCTATGGCATTCCCTTCCTCGATACCACCGACACTTCGATCGAGGAGATCGCCAGCCGGGTGTTGCAGAGAATGAGCATCTCAAGGCGCACCCGACCCTGAGCAGTGAGGGCATGAGCCGCTTCACGGTTCACAAAAAAGGCTGTGCTATATTCGAGGCATGATGAGGGAATCTGCATGCCCGGTGTCCTGGAGAACGCGTCCGCGTTCCTTTACCGGCTTAATGACGCTCTACGAAAGTAATTTCCACCGACTGGGCTGGCTGGGTCTTGACCCGCTCTGTTTACCCGACGTCTGTCTGTCGAGGGTAGACGACGACCTGCCGCTTGAGTTGCGGGTGACCGAGCGTTGTCGTTACACGACGGTCGCCAACTTGTCTTATCTGTTCAGCACGGGTGTGCTGCCCGAGCGCGAGCCCGGCCTCGAGATGCGGGTGTATCACGATGCCCGGCTGGTTGAGGTCAGTGACCTTGGACGCGATCCCTGTGTGCCTCAGGCAGTCAGGGCCCATGTGCCAGGTAGCCTGGACCAGCGCTGGGCCCGCAACATGCTGTTGAACAAGTGGCTCGACTACTGCTGCGAGCGCGGTCACGGGTTCGCGGACAAGCCCGCGCGGGCCCGGCCCTCGGCCGCCACGGCCTGACGCCAGTTGTTGAGGTCATCGAGCCAGGCATAGAAGGCCGGCACCAGGAACAGCGATACCACGCTGCCGAAGCCGAGACCGGAGATCAGGGCCCTCGCCATGGGGTAATAGGCCGGCCCGTCACCGCCGATCTGGGTATCGGTCAGCGAGAGCGGCAGAAGCGCGAGCAGGGTGGTGAGCGTGGTCATCAGAATCGGCCGCAAGCGATCCCGGCCTGCCTGCAGGATGGCTTCGCGACGGTCGAGGCCCTCCGCCCGCAGGTCGATGATCCGGGCCACCAGCACGATGCCGATATTCACCACGACCCCGATCAGGATCATGATGCCGATCATGGCCATGAAGGTCATCGGTGTTCGGCTCAGCGCCAGACCCCAGAAGGTGCCGACGGCAGCGAAGAGGATGGAGGTGATGATCGAGATCGGGTGCAGCATGGACTCGAACAGCGAGGCCATGACCAGGAAGATCAGCGCCACCGCCAGCAGCAGATTGATGGACATGTCCCGCATGGCCTCCTGGCTGTCCTGCACACCCCGTCCGAATTTCCAGCTGTAGCCGGGCGGCAGGGCGTAGCCAGCCATCAGCGTTTCAGCCTCCTTCCTCACCTGCTGCAACGAAGCGTCCTTCGCCACCACGCCTTCCAGCGTGAGGGTGGTCAGCCCATCCACTCTCTGGATCGAGCCTTCTGCAGTCACCAGTTCAAAGTCGGCGACCGCCCCGAGGGTGGTGCGGGTGCCGTTGGGCAGGAACAGCGGCGTGGCAGCCAGGTCGTCGATGGTCTGCCGCGCGTCCGCGCGGAACGCGAGGCGCATTTCCACCTCGCGGTCCCGCGAGCGAAATTCCCGAAGTCGATCGCCGCGCATGGCCACCGCGATATTCTGCGCGATGTCTCCAGTCGGCAGGCCAAGCTGAGCGGCGGCAGCGCGGTTTACCCGGACCCGTAACTCCTGCTCGCCCGCCTGCGCCGTCGAGGTGACGCTGTCGAGGGAGGGGAGCTGCTCTAGCCTCGAGGACAGGTCCTTTGCCAGCAAACGGAGACGGGCAGTGGATTCACCGGACACCTGCAGCGTGAAGCCCTGGCTGCCGCCGCTGTTTTCGTCGAAACGGAAGCTCGGCTTGCCGATGATGATTTCGGGTAGCTCTGCTTCAATAGCCGTCATCACCTCGCGCGGTTCCATGGGCTGCTGGTCCTGCGGCAACAGCTTGATCGACGAGTTTGCGTTGTCGTTGGTGTAGAAGCTGTAGACAAGGTCGATACCGAAGCGCTCGCGATTCTTTTCCAGGTAGGTCTCCACCCGATTGACCGCCTCTTCCACGCGATCGAGCGGATAGGTGCCCTCGATGTGATAGGGCAGCTGCAGGCGGTCGGAAGGATCCTGCGGGAACATGTCCACCTTGAGGAACTGGGTGGCGAACAGCGGGACCGGCGAGAGCAGGATGAACACTACGGCGGCTGCCGTCTTGCCGGGATGGTCTAGGATCCACGCGAGCCTTGCGGCGTACCAGTCCTGCAGGCGCAGGATCCTGGTTCCGCTCCTGGCGGCGGGAGGGGCAGGGAAGCGTGCGGTCAGGGTCGGGATGATGGTTTGGGCCACGATCAGCGAAGCGAGGATGGCCACCACGATGGGGACTGCAACCTGCACCAGGAATATCGACACCACGTTCTGCTGCCCGAACACGATGGGCAGGAACACGATGATGGTGGACAGCGTGCCGGCCAGCACCGCAACCCCGACCTCGTTGACCCCTGCCAGCGTCTGCGTGATGGCATCACCGTCGCCAGTCTGCCGGCGTCGAAAGATGCTCTCAGTGGTGACCACGGCATTGTCCACCAGCATGCCGATGGCCAGCATCATGCCCATCATGGTCAGTACGTTGAGCGTAAAATCCAGGAAATAGAGCGCCGCGAGGGTGATGACCAGGGAGAAGGGAGCCGCCAGGCTGACCACCAGGGTGGTCGGCCAATCGCGCAGGAACAGGAACAGCACAACCAGGGCGAGCACTGCGCCGACCAATCCGGCATTGCGCAGGTCGGCCAGCGAGGAGCGGATATTGTCCGCCTGGTTGCGCAGGATGATGACCTCGGTGCCACTGAGTTCAGGCTCCGTAGTAGCTTCCCCGATGAGGGACATGACCCGGTCGGCCACCTCCACAATGTTGGAGTCGCTGGTCTTGTAGACGTCGAGGCCGATACCGGGCTTGCCATTCAGATGCCTGCCAATCGTCAGGTCGGGGCTCACCAGGCGCACGTCTGCGATGTCGGCCAGTCGAAGGTCGGGTCGGACCCGCAGGTTCCTGACGTCATCAACGCTCTGGAACGCGCCGACCGGACGGACCGACAGCCGCTGGTTGCCTGCGACGATCTCCCCGCCGCTGACCGAGAAGTTGGCCCGCTCCAGTTGTTCGCGTAGCTGCACCACGTCGACCCCGTGGGCCGCCACCCGCAGCGGGTCGACCAGGATCCGCATCTCCACCGGCTCGATGCCCTCCAGCTGGACACGGGCCACGCCGTCGAGTCGCTCGAGCGGCTTCTTGAGGTAGCGGTCGAGCAGTTCATACTGCCTCGACAGGGCCTCGCTGCTGGAGATACGCATCGCCACCACCTGGCCTGCCTCGCTGGCGAAGACGTTGCTCTGGATGCGATCGGCGCCCTCCGGGAACTGGTCCCGGATCGAGTCCAGGCGGGTCCTGACCTCGAAGGCGAGGGTGCTGGGGTCACGGTCCCAGCTGAACAGCACGATCAGCTCCGCGCCCGTCTCGCTGGAGGTCGAGCGGATTTCCTGCACGCCGGAGAGGGTCGCGAGGGCCTCCTCGGCCGGTCGGGTGATCAGCTCCTCCACCTGCTCGGGCGTTGAGGCGGCGTATGGGATGCGGACCTGCATGCCCGGGAAACGAATGTCCGGGAACAACTCGAGTGGCAGCAGGTAGGTGGAAATCAAGCCGATCAGGGATACCGCGACGAAGCACATCAGCGTGGTGACCGGCCTGCGCAGTGCGAATCGGGTGTGCAGCACGGATCAATGCCTCACGCCGGTGTCGAAATGCTTGCGATCAAGCAGGGAGTAGGCGACCGGGATGACCAGCAGCGTGAACAGGCCGGAGATGGCCACACCGCCAATCACGGTGATGGCCATGGGCTGGCGGACTTCGGCACCCTCACCGAGGCCAAGCGCCATTGGCAGGAGTCCGAGCACGGTCGTGAGCTTGGTTATCAGGATTGGCCGCAGCCGCAGACGACCAGCCTCGAGGATGGCTTCCCGCTTGTCGAGTCCTCGTGTGCGTGCCTGGTTCACCGCATCGATCAAAACGATGGATTGGTTCACCACGATGCCGGCCAGCATGATGACTCCGATGTAGGCCACCACGTTGAGCGTGGTGCCGGTCAGGAACATCGCCCAGATGGAGCCGATCAGGGCCAGCGGGATGGTTAGCAGGATCACGAACGGATGCAGTAGCGACTCGAACTGTGAGGCCATGACCAGGTAGACCAGGAATACAGCCATGATCAGCGTGAACTCCAGCGAGCGGAAGGAGGCCTGCATTTCCTCGCTCTGCCCACCGACCTGCAGGTCGATGCCCGGTGCCGGGGGAATCGACTGAACAATCCGATCCAGTTCTGCCAGCGCGTTTCCAAGGTCACCCTGGGCCAGGTTGGCAGAGACGATGGCCACCCGCTCCTGGCGCGCACGGCGGATCTCGGCAGGCCCCGTCGCAATCCGGACCTCGGCGATGGCCGACAGGGGCACGGGCTGTTCGCTGCCGGGGTTAATAATCAGGTTGCGGATCTCCTCCACCGAGGAGGCCCGAGTGTCGACGCCCCGGACCAGCACGTCGATGTTGCGATCGCGCAGCTTGTAGCGCGTCGCTACGTCGCCCCGGATACTGGAGACGACCCGGTCCGCCACGTCCCTGACTTCGAGTCCCAGGCGGGTGGCGCGGTCCTGGTCGAACAGGATCTGCACTTCCGGGTTGCCACTCTCGACGCTCGACTTGACGTCGCTGAACAGCGGACTTGCGGCCATGACCAGCTGGACCCGCTCGGCGGCCTGCTGCAGGGCCTGCAGGTCATAGCCGATCACCTCGACCTCGAGGGGAGTGTCGAAGCTGAACAGCGCCGGCCGGCTGTAGCGGAACTGCGCGCCCGGCACGTCCTGCAGGCCCTGGCGCAGTTCTTCGATGGACTGGTTCTCCTCGCCCCGCGAGGCGCCCGCCTGCAGCGTGACGGTCAGCCGGCCGGTGTTCTCACCGGCGTCGGTCGGGTCGGCATCCAGGCGGTTGCCCGTTCCGCTGACCGCGTAGGACTGCCTGATGCCGGCCTGAGCCTGCACCAGTGCCTCGGCTTTCGCCACCACGGCGTCCGTCTGTTCCAGGGTCGCGCCTGGAGCGAGCCTGACGTCGAGCAGGAACTCGCCCTGCGACATCTGGGGGATCAGTTCGCTGCCAAGCCTCGGCACGAGTGCCAGGCTCGCCACCAGCGCCAAGGTGGCGATGCCCACAACCCGACCCCGGTGATCGAGGGCAGCGCCCAACAGCGGCTGGTAGGCGGCCTCTACCCGGCTCAGCGCGCCCTGCGTCAGGGATGCGGCCGGCGTCAGCAGCCAGCGCATCGTCCGTGCAATGCTTGAGGACAGTCGTCGGCGCAGACTACCGACTGCAGCCAGTGCCCCCGATATCCGCCCCAAGCGCCCCGGCTCGGGGGCCGGCCGGGGCGGAGTGCCGGCAGCGAGCATCGGGACCAGGGTCAGCGCTACGCCCAGTGAGAACAGCAGCGCATAGGTAACGGTCAGGGCCTGGTCCCGGAACAACTGGCCGGCCACTCCGCTGATGAACACCATGGGGAAGAAGACGGCCACGGAGGTCAGGGTGGCTGCGGTGACCGCCGAGGCCACCTCCTGGGTTCCCACCCGGGCGGCTTCCGCGCGGGGTAATCCCTCCTCATGGCGACGCACGATGCTTTCCAACACCACTACGGCGTTGTCGACCAGCATGCCCACGGCCAGCGCGATGCCACCCAGCGACATGATGTTCAGGGACAGGTCTGACAGGTACATCAGCAGGAAGGTGCCGATGACCGACACCGGAATGGCGATGCCCGTAACCAGCGTTGCGCGTGCGTCGCGAAGGAACAGGTAAAGCACCAATATGGCCAGCAGACCGCCCAGCAGGGCAGCCTCGCGGACCTCGGAGATGGCCGAGGAAATGAAGCGCGATTGGTCGTAGACCACCGATAGCCGCGTGCCCGCAGGCAGCAAGCTGCCCAGTTCGTCCACGCGCTTCCTGATTCCGGCCGCCAGCTGCACCGTGTTGGCGTCACCTTCCTTGTAAACGGCGAGTTCTACCGACTCCCGCCCGTCGGTGCGCGTGATGGCGTCCCGGTCCTGGTAGCCGCTGCGCACCGCGGCCACGTCGCGGAGAAAGACGGGGCTACCGCCGGGCGAGGCGAGTATGGTGTCGGCCATCTCCTCTACGGTTTTGAATTCGTTCAAGGTGCGGACCAGGAAGCGTTGCGAGCCTTGTTCCAGTCGGCCGCCGGACAAGTTGACGTTTTCCTCTCGCAGCCTTCGCGACACCGTGTCGATGGACAGCCCCAGCCGGGCGAGCCGCTGCTGATCGACCAACACCTGGATTTCGTCGACGTAGCCGCCGCTGACCTTGACCGCCGCCGAGCCTTCCACGCCCTCGAGTTCATTCTTGAGCCGCTGGTCCGCGAACCTGCGCACGCGCTTGAGTCGCTCGATGGCAGCTTCTCCAGCGAGGGCGGGGCCCTCATCGACCAGCGACAGGCGCATGACCGGTTCCGTCGAAGGATCGAAGCGCAGCAGGATGGGTCGGCTGGCGGCGAGAGGCAGCTCCAGCAGGTCGAGTTTCTCCCGTACGTCGACCCCAGCGAGGTCCATGTCGGTCCCCCAGGTGAATTCCAGGGTGACGTCCGAGCGTCCCGCACGCGAGATCGAGCGGACCTGGCGGACGTTGCGAATTACGCCCACTGCCTCTTCGATGGGGCGGGTGATCAGGGTTTCCAGCTCCAGCGGGGCACCGCCCGGCAGGTCGGTGCGTACCGTCAGCGTGGGGTAGGTCAGGTCGGGAAGCAGATCCAGGTCCAGTCGGGTCAGGGACACCACGCCGAACAGCACGACGGCCACCGTGCACATCAGCACGGTCACCCGTCTGCGGGTCGCGAAATCGATGAGACTCATGGTTGCGTGTCGATCACGCGCACTGACGAATCATTCCGAAGGCCGGACTGGCCCACCACTACCACTCGATCTTCTGGGCTGAGGCCCTCAAGAACCTCGATCATGACACCGCTTGACAGTCCAAGGCGCAGGTTCCGCTCCCGGGCCCGGTCGCCCTCGACCACGAATACGCGCGGCCCGCCGTCGTCGTCGACCAGTGCGCTGCGCGGAATCTGCAGAGCGTCCGGGCGCCGGTCATAGACGATACTGACCCGAGCGAACATGCCAGGTCGAAGCAGCTCGCCGCCTTCCTGGATTTCCACCTTGACCGGGAAGGTGGCGGTCTCAAAGTCGATCCGCGGGGTGATCAGGGCCACCCGGCCCGCAAATCGTGTGCCGGGCAGCGCATCGAGGGTGATCTCTGCCGCCTGCCCGACGGCCAGCTTCTGCAGTTGCCCCTCCGGTACGCTGAGGTTGACCACCAGTGAGGAGAAATCTGTCACCACGAACATGGCGCTGTCGGCAGACTCGATGACCCCTCCCACCGGGGTGACGGTGTTGCCCACCTTTACTGCGTCGAGCTTGTCGGTCACCACGCCCGGGATGGGCGCAGTCACCGAGGTATAGGACAACTGCAGGGCCGCGAGCTCATAGGTGGCCCTGGCCGCGTCGAGCTCGAACTTCAGGTTATCGAACGCGGTGCTGCTCACCAGCCCGCGCTTCTGCAGTTCGAGGTTGCGCTCATAATCGCGCTCCAACTTGCGCAGGTTGGCCTCGGCCTGCGCGGCCTCCAGGCGCAACTGGTCTCCATCGAGCCTGGCCAGCACCTGGCCCTTGGTGACCCGGTCTCCTTCTTCGACGAGCACGGACCGGATTTCCCCGCGCACCTTGGGCATGACGAAAGCCTGCCGATCAGCGGCAATGGACGCCGTGCCCGCATACACCGCCAGCATCTCGCCCACCGTCGGCGGGGCGACCTCCACGGCCACGGCTTCGGCGACGGCGGGCTGCCCGGCCGGTGGGCCCCCGGGACCCCCGCGCCCGCAGCCAGCGAGCAGCAATCCACTGACTAACAGGACACCGGGCAGCACTAGGTGGGAGCGTTTCACGTAAGTTATCCGTCTTGTATCGGGGCGCGTAGGCTACGGTTATCTGGTGTTGTAGTCAAGTACAACACTATAGGCGTTAACCGAGACGACGCCGGGTAGATAGGTCTGATTCGGGAAAGTTCAGCCGACTGGCTTCGATCGTTCCACGGCGGCTTTGCGGGCGTCAGAGGGCGCCGCGGTCAGCAGGTCTAGCGCAATGCGTACGCTCTCTTCCAGCTGGGCATCCGGGGTTTCTGCCTCGGCCAGTGCCTCCACGGATTCTACGGCCGGTTCGCCGCGAGCGGCACGGCGCTGGTTTTCGAGTCCCAGACGCTCGGCATCGAGCCGGTCGCGCTCTTCGAGCCTGCGTTGCTCCTGCAGGGAGACGCTCTGCTGCTGGCGCAGGCGATCGAAGGCCTCACGGCTGGCCTCCAGAGCCAGCAGGTCGGCATCAGTACGAGCTCGCTCATCATGCAGCGAGGACAGCTCTGCGCCGACGCCGGAGCGCATGGCTGCCGCGCTCCGGAAATCCGCAGCCTTGATGGTATCCCAGGGCAGCGCACTCTCGCGGGTGCTTTCACCGATGTCTTCAAGGTCGATGAGGGAGGGGAGCTCGATGTCGGGCGTGACGCCGCGGTGCTGGGTGCTTTCGCCGGTGACCCGGTAGTACTTGCCGATGGTTACGGTCAACTGGCCAAAGCCCGAGCGTGGCCCCAACGAGTAGCGGTCCAATGGATAGAGATTCTGTACCGAGCCCTTGCCATAAGTCTGCTGGCCGACCACCAGCCCCCGCTGGTAGTCCTGGATCGCCCCGGCAAAGATCTCTGAGGCCGAGGCGCTGGCCCGATTGACCAGTACCACCAGCGGTCCGTCCCAGGCAACGCCCGGCTCGGGGTCGTCCAGGACTTCCACCTTGCCGCCGGTCTCGCGCAGCTGGACCACGGGCCCCTCGTCGACGAACAGGCCGACCAGACCGGTCGCCTCCGACAGGTGGCCGCCCCCGTTATTGCGCAGGTCCATGACCAGCGCATCCATGCCCTCTGCCTTGAGTTCTTCCACGAGCCGCCGAACATCCCGGGTCGTGCTGCGATAGTCCTCATCACCCGCCGAACGCGCCCGATAGTCCTGGTAAAAATTGGGTACGTCGATGATGCCGACCACGTACTCGGCCCCGTCGCGTTCCTGCTTCTGCAACTCCCGGTGTGCCGCCTGCGCCTCCAGGGTGACCTTGTTGCGGGTGAAGGCGATGACGCCCTCCGGGCTGCCTGGGGTGGCCCCCGCGGGCAGCACCTGCAGGCGCACCATCGTGTCGACCGGTCCCCGAATGAGTTGAACCACGTCGTCGAGGCGCCAGCCGATGACGTCCGTCAGCGGCCCTTGCTCGCCTTGCCCCACGGCAGTGATGCGATCGTTCACCTTGAGGTCGCCGGACAGGGCGGCCGGACCACCGGGCAGCACGTTCATCACCGTCACGTAATCGTCGATGAGCTGCAGCGAGGCGCCGATGCCCTCGTAAGACAAGCTCATCGCGATGTTGTACTCCTCGGAATTGCGCGGCGAGAGGTAGCTGGAATGCGGGTCGTAGGCGTGCGAGTAGGCGTTCATGAACGTCTCGAACACGTCATCGGCGCTCACCTGGTCGATGCGCTTCAGCACCCGCTGGTAGCGCTTGCGCAGGGTCTCCTGGATCTCTGGCCAGGGCATTCCAGTCAAGCGCAGGGACAGGGCGTCGTTTTTCACTCGCTTACGCCACAGATCGTCCAACTCTTCCGTGGTCGCCGGCCAGGATTGCTCGCTGCGATCGAAGCTGAACTCCTCATCGACCGTGAAGTCAGGCTCGATCTCGAGCACCTGCAGCGCATGGGCGATCCGCTCGCGATTGCGCTGCTGGAGGCGGGCGTAGATGGCAAAGGCAGGCAGCAGGTCGCCGCTGCGCAGGGCGTCGTCCAGCCGATCGCGATACACCGAGAACTCCTCGACGTCGGCCGCCAACAGGTAGCTGCGGTTGCCGTCCAGGCTTTCCAGGTAGCCATCAAAGACCTGACGCGACAGCGAGTCGTCGAGGTCGGCCTGACGATAATGCTGTCGGTCCATCACTTCGGTGATCACCCGCGCTGCCCGTCGGTGCCGATCCGTGGGTTCGACCTCCATGGCCGTGGCGTGGGCAGTAGCAAGAGGGACGGTGGCTTTGGGCGACTCGCCCGACGTGTAGGCGGCCAGCAGCAGCACGGCCACAGCCGCCCCAAGCGCACGCGGCCAGGTGATCAGTCGGATTGAGCCGGAAGCCTTGCTGGGTTGGTACACTCGTCCTCCTCGTCACCCTAGGCTAGGGCCGATGGTGAAGGCAATCAAGGGGTTGTGTCGAATCCGTGAGATCGACCCACCCGGAGGCAGGCATTTGGGTCCACTCGGGTTCATAACGGGCGTGGTGCTGGGGTCGGCGGCCTCGATCTCGGCGGTGCTGGCCATGGTGCTGGTGGTGTTCCTGGTCGCGGCCTCCGACCATCCGACAATGGTGGGGGAATACCGCCCGCTGGTGGTGGCGGTCATCCAGTTCGGGATCCTGGCGATCGTGGCCGGGATCGCGTTCGCTGCGTGGCAGCGGGGCCACCGCTGGCGCTGGCAGGCCCAGGGGGCGATGTGGCTGCTGCTGGCGGTCATTGCGTTCAGTTACTGGCCTCAGGATATCGCCTGAACAGTTCGACATCCGGCCTGGTGGTGCGTTCCCGCAAGCGGCCGGCAGGGAGCTTCTGATGAGAATAGATATGTTCTGTAAGGGTTTTTTAGCTGCCCTGTATGGGGTTTTGGTGGCATCCTGCGCCGGCCAGCCGACCTCGCTGCAGCGCGCTGCCGCGCAGATCAACGAGCCCGTCTACCGAGCGCTGGTGGCGGAACTGGCTTCCGATGCCTTCGAAGGCAGGGCGCCGGGTAGCCCCGGTGAAGCACGGACCGTCGAGTTCCTGGAGCGGGAGTTTCAGGAACTGGGGCTGCGGCCGGCCAACGGGGCCAGTTTCCGTCAGGAAGTTCCGCTGGTGGAGATCACGGCAGTGCCCGCGGACGCCAGGCTGTCCTTCGAGATCGCCGGCCAGCGGCTCGACCTGGCCTTGGCTGATGACATGGTGGTCGGCACCCGGCGCGTGCAGCCAGCCTCGAGCGTGGCCGACAGTGACGTGGTGTTTGTGGGTTATGGCATCGTCGCGCCTGAGTACGGCTGGAACGACTACGCGGGCCTCGACATGCGCGGCAAGACCGCCCTGATCCTGGTCAACGACCCGGGATTCGCTACCGAGGATCCCGAATTATTCCGCGGCCGGACGATGACCTACTACGGCCGCTGGACTTACAAATTCGAGGAGGCGGCCCGGCAGGGTGCTGCGGCTGCCATCATCATCCACGACACGGCGCCCGCGGCCTACCCCTGGGCGGTGGTTCGCAATGGCTGGACGGGGCCGCAGTTCTACCTGGAACGGGCAGACGGCAATGCGGGCCGTTCGGCGATCGAGGGCTGGATCACTCTGGATCGTGCGCGGGAGTTGCTGGCGCTGGCGGGAGAGGACCTCAATGCTTTGTCTATTGCGGCCCGCCAGCGGGGCTTCCGCCCCGTGCCGCTGTCGGCCAGGGCGGATGCCGGCGTGCGTAACCTGATCAGGCGGGCCAAGTCACCGAACGTGGCCGCCGTCATGCCGGGCACGACCAGGCCAGACGAATACGTCATTTACGTGGCGCACTGGGATCACCTGGGCCGGGCGCTTGCCCTCGGCGGCGATACCATCTTCAACGGCGCGCAGGATAACGCGACCGGGGTGGCCGGCATCCTCGCCATCGCGCGGGCCTTCCGTAGCCTGGCGCCGCCGCCGGAGAGGTCGATCCTGTTCCTGTCGGTGACCGCGGAAGAGTCCGGGTTGATCGGCTCGGAGTTCTATGCCGCTAATCCGCTCGTGCCGCTCGAGAAAACGGCCGCGGTGATCAACATCGACTCGCTGGCACCGCTGGGGCGCGCCCGTGACCTGCAGGTGATCGGCTTTGGCGCCTCCGAGTTGGAAGACCTGCTGGCGGAGGCGGCTGCCGCCCAAGGGCGGGTTCTGGCGCCTGATGCCAGCCCTGAGGCGGGCTATTTTTACCGCTCTGATCACGTCAACCTGGCCAAGGTCGGCGTGCCGGCGCTGTACATCAAGTCCGGAACCGAATTACGTGGACAACCGGCGGGCGAGGGCCAGCGCCGGGTGGACGCCTATTTCAACACCGACTATCACAAGCAGACCGACGACTATCGCGAGGGCTGGGATGTTGCCGGGTCCATCGAGGACCTGACCCTGCTGTTTGAGGTGGGCTCCACGGTGGCCTCGGGCGGGACCTGGCCGAACTGGTACCCGGACAACGAATTCCGGGCTGCTCGCGATCAGAGCGCCGGGCAGCGCCAGCCCTAGGCTGAGGGCTGGCCGCTGGCGAGAGCCCGGCGGGCCAGCCGAAGCAGCCAGAACAGGCCGTAGGGGCCCGTGACCAGCAGCCAGGCCGTGGGTTTGAGGGTCAGAAGCGCCAGATAAAAGGAGCCCCAGAACGCCGGCAGCCCGCCGTCATAGGGGCCAAGGGTAGCCAGTCCCGCTAAGTACACCAGCGTGGGAAGGATCAGCACGCCGCCTGCCGCGAACACCACCACCCAGCGCCATTCGCCCTTGGGCAAGGGCAGGCGACGGCCCGTTTTGACCTGTTCGGCTGTCATGACCTCTCTATACTAGCGCGATGCTACGGGTCGCAGTGATCGGGGCCGGGTATCTGGGGAAGTTTCATGCCCAGAAGTACGCCTCCCTGCAGGGTGTGCAGCTTATCGGGGTAGTTGATCCCGATCCGCGGGCGCGAGACGCCGTGGCCGCAGAGCTCGGTTGTGAGGCGCTTGCCGATCACCGCGACCTCCTGGGCCGAGTCGATGCCGTCAGTGTGGTCACGCCCACGCCGCATCACCGCCGGGTTGCCGGCGACTTGCTCGAAGCCGGTGCGCATGTGCTGGTCGAAAAGCCCATCACGGTTACTGTTCAGGAGGCGCGTGAACTGATCGACCTGGCTGCCAATCATGGCCGAGTCCTGCAGGTCGGGCATCTCGAGCGTTTCAACCCCGCCATGCTTGCAGCCCGCGAGCGTCTGCAGGCGCCGCGCTTCATCGAGTCCACCCGCCTGGCGCCCTTCAAGGCACGCGGGACGGACGTCAGCGTAATCCTCGACCTGATGATCCACGACATCGACCTGGTCCTCGACATGGTCCGCTCTCCGTTGGAGTCGATCGATGCCGTCGGTGCGCCGGTGTTCACTGCCGAATCCGACATCGCCAATGCCCGCCTGAGGTTTGCCAATGGCTGTGTCGCGGACGTCACCGCGAGCCGCATCAGCATGAAGGCCGAGCGCAAGCTCAGGGTTTTCCAGGCGGATGCCTACCTGTCCATCGACCTCCAGCAGAAGCTTCTGACCGAGGTGCGCAAGGCAGGGGTGTCCGAGTCGGACGGTACGCCCCGGGTGGATCTGCAGGAAAGCCGCTTCGACCAGGGTGACGCCCTGCTGGAGGAGATCAAGGCCTTCGTTCGATGCATAGAGGAGGGTCTGCCGCCACCGGTGACGGGTGAAGACGGTCTGCGTGCGCTGGAGACGGCCGAGCGGATCACCCGCCTGCTGGGCGCGGCCTGAGGCAGGCGAAGGCGAAGGCCAGCCAGCTCACGATCACCAACGTGCCGCCGATCGGGGCAAGTGGGCCGGCAGATTCCAGCCAACCGGCGTGAGTCGCGTAGATGCTGCCGCTGAACAGCATGACGCCCGACACCAGCCCCCAACCGGTCAGCGCCAGGATCCGGCCCGATCCAGTCCGACCTGCCCACCAGGCCATGACCAGCGTGCCGAGGGCATTCAGGCACTGAAACTGAACCCCTGCCTCGAAAGAGCGCAAGGCTGCGGGTTCCAGCTGCGTGGCGAGCAGGTGAGATCCCACCGCAGCCAGCCCCATGCCGGTGGCCGCCAGCAGGGCACCGGCCGAGGTCAGCAGGCGCTGATTAAAGTTCACGGCTTGCATGCGGGCATTATGTACCAGGGCCCTGATCCTGCTACTCTTTCCTCCATGCAGTCGGCACCTTCCCACGAGGAAAGGCGTCATAGAAGAACGGCAGAGAGGTCACTCAAGAGTCATGCACGAGACTGATACTCGTGACCCGGACTATTTCCACCGGGTCGTGGATTGCCAGTGGGCCTGCCCGGCTCATACCGATGTACCCGAATACATACGCTTGATCGCCCAGGGTCGGTACTCCGACGCCTACATGGTCAACCGTGCTTCCAACGTGTTCCCGGGCATTCTGGGCCGGGTCTGCGACCGGCCGTGCGAGCCGGCCTGCCGACGTGGACGAGTCGAGGAAAAGCCGGTGGCGATCTGTCGCCTCAAGCGGGTGGCCGCTGACCTGCGCGATGACATTACCGACCGGTTGCCGCAACCCCCCGAGGTCCGTAACGGCAAGCGGGTCGCCTGCATAGGCGCCGGGCCGGCCTCGCTGACGGTCGCCAACGACCTCGCGCCACTGGGTTACGAGGTGGTGATCTTTGAGCAGTTCGCCAAGGCGGGCGGTCTCATGCGGACCAATATTCCCTCGTTCCGCCTGCCTGCCGAAGTGCTCGACGAGGAAATCGGCTACGTGACCGGGATGGGGGTGGACCTTCGGCTCGGTACTCCGGTGAGGAGCCTCGCGGCAATGCTCGCGAAAGAGGGCTTCGACGCGGTATTCGTTGGTACCGGGGCGCCCAAGGGTAAGGACCTCCGACTGCCGGGCCGTGATCATCCGCGCATCCACATCGGGATTGCCTGGCTCGAGTCGGTGGCTTTCGGTCACACGGAAACCATCGGCGAGAACGTGCTCATTATTGGCGTTGGCAACACGGCCATGGATTGCTGCCGCAGCTCGCTCAGGCTGGGGGCCAGCAACGTTAAGGTGATGGCCCGCAAGCCGCGCCAGTTCTTCAAGGCTTCCGAGTGGGAACTCGAGGATGCCGAGGAGGAGAACGTCGAGATTGTCATCAACCACGCGCCGAAGGCCTTCGAAGTGGTGGATGGCAAGCTGGTGGGCATGCGCTTCGAGGTCATGGAGTATCAGATCGAGGGAGGTCGGATCGTCTCTGAACGGGTAGCGGAGGAAGTGCTGATCCCCTGTGACGACGTCATTCTCGCCATCGGGCAGGACAATGCCTTCCCCTGGATAGAGCGCGACCTCGGCATCGAGTTCGACAAGTGGGACGTGCCCAAGGTCGACCCCGCCACGTTCCAGTCGACTCGGCCCGGCGTGTTTTTTGGCGGTGATGCGGCGCTGGGTCCCAAGAACATCATCTGGGCGGTGGAGCAGGGTCATCAGGCAGCCATCTCCATCGACCTGTATTGCCAGGGCGGTGACGTCGGTCAGCGTCCGTCCCCAGCAATGCGGATGCAGAGCAGGAAGATGGGACTCAAGGAATGGTCCTACCGTAACGATTACAACCCGCTTGAGCGCAGGCTGGTGCCGCACGTCAGCCTCAAGGAAAGGTTCAAGCAGCTGAACATCGAGGTCGAGCTGGGATTTGACGCTGAGCGGGCCGCTGCGGAGGTCCAGCGCTGTCTCAACTGCGACATCCAGACCGTGTTCTACGCGCCGCTGTGCATCGAGTGCGATGCCTGCCTCGATATCTGCCCGACCGATTGCCTCAGTATCGTCCCGACCGGCACGGAGGAGGAAATTGAGTCGCGCCTGCGCGCTCCGAGGCGAACCCGTGAACAGGGTCTCTACGTGTCGGCACCGCTCAAGCAGACCGGGCGGGTCATGGTGAAGGACGAGGACGTCTGCGTGCATTGTGGCCTGTGCGCCGAGCGCTGTCCCACCAACGCCTGGGACATGCAGAAGTCCTGGATCGACACGCCTCATGCGGAGGACGTCCCAAGATGCGCGAAGTGAATCGCCCCGTGGCTGGCGTCAACGACTTCGTGGTGAAGTTTGCCAACGTCAACGGCACCGGATCGGCCAGTGCCAACGGCTTGATCATGAAGACCGTCTTCAGGATGGGCGTGCCGGTGGTCGGCAAGAACTTCTTCCCGTCAAACATCCAGGGCTTGCCTACCTGGTATGAGATCCGGGTGACGGGCGAGGGCTGGTCGGCACGCTCCGGGCGGGTCGACGTGATGGTGGCCATGAACTCCGAGACCTACGTGCGCGACCTCAAGGAGGTCTCGCCTGGCGGCTACCTTCTGCACGACTCTTCCTGGGCGCACCCCGTCCTGCTGAGCCGGGAGGACGTGACCGTCATGGGTGTGCCCCTGTCGGAGCTCTGTGCCGAGAATTTCGAGGGTGCGCGGGCCCGGATCCTGATGAAGAACATCATGTACGCGGGGGTAATGGCCGCGTTGTTTGAACTGGATCTCGAGGTGATGCGATCGCTGTTGACTGAATCCTATGCCCGCAAGCCGGCGTTGGTCGACGCCAACATGAAGGCGATCCAGTTGGGTTACGACTATGCCAAGGCAAATTTCCAGACTCCGCTGCCCATGCGGGTTGAGCCGCTGCAGCGCACTGCAGGGCACTTCGTCATGGATGGCAATACCGCCGCTGCGCTCGGCTGCCTCTATGCTGGAGCCACCGTGGGTGCCTGGTATCCGATCACTCCGTCCACCTCGCTGATGGATGCCTTCAAGTCATTCTGTATGAAACACCGGGTCGATCCTGAGACCGGTCAGCGTAATTTCCTGATCGTGCAGGCGGAGGACGAATTAGCGGCGATTGGAGCCGTTATTGGCGCTGCCTGGAACGGTGCCCGTTCGTTCACGCCAACCAGTGGTCCGGGTATTTCGCTCATGAATGAGTTCATTGGTTTGGCCTACTACGCGGAGATTCCCACGGTCCTGTTCGACGTCCAGCGCGTCGGGCCGTCTACGGGCATGCCGACCCGGACCCAGCAATGTGACCTGCTGTCCTGCGCTTATGCCTCTCACGGTGACACCCGGCATGTCCTGCTGTTCCCTGCCAACCCAGAGGAAGCGTTCTACCTGTCGGTGCAGGCCTTCGACCTGGCTGAACGCCTGCAGACGCCGGTTTTCGTGATGCTTGACCTCGATATCGGCATGAACGACTGGATGGTTCCGGACTTGCAATGGGACGACGCCTACCGCCCCGATCGCGGCAAGGTGCTCGATGCCCAAACCATCCAGAAGATCGAGAAATTCCACCGCTATCTGGATGTGGATGGCGACGGCATACCGTGGCGGACCGTGCCCGGCACGGGCGAAAAGGGCGCCTATTTCACCCGGGGATCCGGTCACAATCGCTTCGGCGGCTACACGGAAGATTCTGTGGAGTATCAGGAAGTCGTTGACCGCCTGGTGCGTAAGTTCAAGACGGCGGCTGGAATGGTTCCAAAGGCCATCATAAAGGGAAGCGGCGCCGGTGCTGGCATAGTCAGCCTCGGCTCATGCGATGGGGCGGTTCTCGAGGCGTTGGCAGTACTGACCCGCCAGGGTATCAAGCTCGATTACCTGCGCGTACGGGGCTTCCCCTTCGGTGAGGAAGTCGAGGAGTTCCTGGCCAGCCACGAGCAGCTGTTCGTGGTCGAGCAGAATCGTGATGCCCAGCTGAAATCGCTCCTGACGCTGGAAACGGCGGTTGAGAAGCGCAAGTTGCACTCGATCCTTCACTACAGTGGGCTGCCCGTGACTTCGAGCTTCATCGTGGAGGGTATCAACCGGGCCATGTCGAAAGGGGAGGCTGCATGAGTATCGCCAAGCCGAAAATCTCCCGGCCGAACCTGCCACGTAACTCGCAGGGACTGACCCGCCGTGATTACGAGGGCGGCATGTCCACCCTGTGCGCGGGATGCGGGCATGACTCCATTACGGCTGCCATAGTCCAGGCCTGCTTCGAGCTCTCGCTGCCCCCGCAAAGCGTGGCAAAGCTCTCCGGCATCGGGTGTTCTTCCAAGACCACCGCTTATTTCGTTTCTGGAGCCCACGGCTTTAACTCGGTGCATGGTCGCATGCCGGCCATTGCTGCGGGAGCCAGCGCCGCTAACCGTACCCTGCATTACATCGGAGTGTCCGGCGATGGCGATTCACTGTCGATCGGACTTGGGCAATTGGGGCACGCCATCCGCCGCAACGTCGACATGCTCTACCTGCTGGAGAACAACGGCGTCTATGGCCTTACGAAGGGGCAATTCTCGGCCTCGGCAGAGTTGGGCAGTCAGTCCAAAAAAGGCGAGAAAAACGACCATGAGCCCATCGATCCGGTCCTGCTGGCGCTTTCGATTGGCGCGACCTTCGTAGCCAGGAGCTTTTCCGGCGACAAGGAGCAGCTGGTGCCACTGCTCAAGGCCGGGTTGATGCATCGGGGCTTTGCGCTGATTGACATCCTGTCTCCCTGCGTGACTTTCAATGACCATGAGGGATCCACCAAGAGCTACGCTTACGTCCGTGAGCACCTGCATACGCCGGTGGCAGCCGATTACATCGAGACGCGAGGAGAGATCAAGGTGGATTACGGCCCGGGCGAGGCGGTCACCGTCGACATGCACGACGGCCACCAGGTGGTTTTGAAGAAGCTCGATCATGACTATGACCCGACCGATCGTGCCCGCGCCCTGGGTTATGTGCAGGAACACATTGCCCGTGGCGAGCACGTCACCGGCCTGATTTACCTCGGGGAAGGTCGACGCAACTTTCACGAGCGGCACCAGACGCCGGAACAGCCGCTCAATTCGCTGCCCTACGAAATGTTGTGCCCGGGCAGCGACAGGCTCGGCTCGATTATCAAGCGCTATCGCTAGTCTTTTTCCGCAGGCATAAGTCCCTGTAGGGCCCCTGGTAGCAGCGTGATCCGGCATGGCGTGTGGCCGACTGGTTCGCCGTCGACCTGGACCGGGACGGGGCGATCAGTCTCAATCGAGAGCGAGTGACACCGCAGGGTCCGTGCGTACTGACTGCGGGCCAGACACCCGTTGTGCAGGTAGCCAAGCACCCCAAGGTTGACGGGCAGCTTGATGGGACGTACCAACAGGCATTCCATCGGATCCCCTTGCTGTCGTTGGCCCGGAGCCAATCGCATTCCGCCACCGCAGCGCGGGCCCAGCGCAACCACCGTGGTCAGTCCGCTCTCCTCGATACTTTCATCCGGCGTCTTGAGCCTGAACCGGGCCGGGGCAAAGCGGAACAGGCCGCGTACCGCTTCCCCGAGATAGCGCCAGTGACCGTGAGGCTTCCCTTCCATCCTCGCCAGGAGCCAGCCGTCCAGGCCGGCACCGGCCACGTTCAGGAAATACCTCGGCGGCATGCCGCCCTGGAATTCCACTCGGCCGACATCAATTGGCGTGAGGGTCGATCGGGCCAGGTCACGGGGCGCGCTCTCGATGGCCATGCCATGCCAGGCGGCCCAGTCATTGCCCGACCCCAGCGGCAGTGCCCCGATCGCGAGGCCGGCCAAACGATCCGGTGTTTGGGTGAGCAAAGCCTGGGCCAGTTGATTCAGGGTCCCGTCACCCCCTGCCGCGAGGAAACGCCGACATCCCCTGGTCAGCGCCCCGGCCACGACCTCCTCGACGTCACGGGGCGTAGGGGTGACCGAGGCCTCGAAGCGACAGCCCGCCGCCCGCAGGCGTGGCTCCAGGGCTGACCAGCGCCGGCCGCTGGCCCCGTTCGCCGCCTTGGGATTAACCACCAGGCACCAGTCGTGCTGGTCCACAGCCCCTCCAGTACGAGCCAATTCGGCCCTTGGATGGAGGATAATAGACGCCCATGAGCCAAGTCATCGAAGCGGTCGATTACCGTCTGTGGCAGTCAGACCCCGGTGGGTTCGCGTCACGCCTGGGGGCAAGTTTTCAGCGCTATGGTTTTGCGGTTGTTGACCATCACTCCTTGCCCGATGCACTGATCCGCTCCTGCCTTGACGGCTTCAAGGCTTTTTTTTCCAGGCCGGAGTCCGACAAATTGCGCTACCGCGTACCCGGAGGTGGCGGAGCCAGAGGCTACACCCCGTTTGGTGTCGAGGCGGCCAAGGGCGCCGAGTTGCATGACCTGAAGGAATTCTGGCACGTTGGTCGCGAGTTGCCGGCTGGCGATCGTTATCGGGCATGGATGCCCGATAACCTCTGGCCGGACGGGCTGCCCGGCTTCAGGGAGGACCTGCTGGGTTTATGGGAGTCGTTTGATCACCTGGGTCGGGAGCTGCTCTCGGCGATCGCCCTGCACCTCGGATTGCCGGCCAGATGGTTTGACACTGCCACCGTTCGTGGCAACAGCATCCTGCGGGTGATCCATTATCCCCCCGTGGCCGCCGGGGCAGTCGGCGTCAGGGCCGGTGCTCACGAAGACATCAATGCCATCACCTTGCTGCTTGGAGCGGAGGAGGCTGGCCTGCAGGTGCTGGACCGCGACGGGCAATGGCTGGATATCAACCCGCCGCCCGGGGCACTGGTCTGCAATATCGGCGACATGCTGCAGCGGCTGACCAACCACGTGCTCCCATCGACGACGCACCGTGTGGTCAATCCAACGCCGGAGCGTGCTTCACACGCGCGTTTCTCCATGCCGTTTTTTCTGCATTTCAACCCGGATTTCGAGATTCGCAGCCTGCCGGGTTGCGTTAGCGAGTCGAGACCGGATCGCTATCAGAAGTCGATCACTGCCAATGAGTACCTGCAAGAACGCTTGCGGGAGATACGCCTGCTGTAGGCGCCTTGGGAGAAGGGAGAAGAGATGGACCGGATGCTGATCATGCAGGCGAGCCTAGGGCTTGTCGTGTTCGTGCTGTTGGCGCTGCCCTTCAGTGCCGCGCCCCGGCGCATTCAATGGCGCCTGGTGGGGATCGCCGTGCTGCTGCAGCTCGCAATCTGCTTCCTGCTCCTCAAAGTGCCAGTGATCAGTGCGGGATTTGCCTACCTAACCCAGGCGGTCAATGCCTTGTCCCGGGCAACCCAGCAGGGCACCACCTTCATCTTCGGTTACCTTGGCGGCGGACCGACGCCCTTCGAGGTGTCCAACCCGAATGCGGTGATCACCTTTGCCTTCCAGTTGCTGCCGTTGGTGATCGTAATGTCCGCAATCTCGGCGTTGCTGTGGTACTGGGGGATCCTGCCTCTGATCGTCCGGGCCATCTCCCGGGTCTTTGAAAAAACCCTGGGCACCCGCGGGCCTGCCGGCCTCGCGGCAGCGGCTAATGTTTTCGTAGGTCAGGTCGAGGCACCGCTGCTGGTCAAGCCCTATATAGCGAGCATGACCCGTTACGAACTTCTGCTGCTGATGACCGCTGGTATGGCTACCATCGCCGGATCAGTAATGGTGATCTATGCCTCGATGCTCGGCGGAATCATGGAAGGTGCGTTGGGTCATCTGCTGACCAAGTCGCTGATGTCCGTGCCTGCTGCCATCCTTTTTTCCCACCTGCTCCTTCCTGAACTGCCGGCAGCCGAATCCGACGCACGTCCACCGCGGATTTACGGCGGCAGCATGGATGCCCTGACCCAGGGCACGACCGACGGCCTCAACGTGTATCTGGGCATCCTGGCCATGCTGCTGGTGCTGATCACCTTGGTGGCAATCTGCAACTCCTTCATTGGCCTGCTGGGGGAGGTCGGCGGGGCCGCCCTGTCCCTGGAGAGGATCGCTGGTTGGGTCTTTGCGCCTATCGCATGGTGCATGGGAGTGCCGTGGTCGGAAGCCCCCCTGGTAGGGTCCCTGCTCGGCATCAAGACCATCCTGAACGAGTTCATCGCCTTCATCGAGCTGTCTGGGTTGCCGGAAGGGGCGCTATCCCCGCGCTCGCAGCTCATCGCAACCTACGGTTTGTGCGGATTCGCCAACATCAGCAGCATGGGGATACTCATCGCCGGCATCGGAGCCATCTGTCCGGAACGCAAGCTTGAACTTGGCGAACTGGCGCCAAAGGCGCTGCTGGCAGCGACCTTAGGCACCTGCATGGCGGGGTCTGTGGTTGCGATCGTGGCGGGCTGATGGCAAAGCTCTACTTTTATTATTCGACCATGAATGCAGGGAAGTCGACCTCGTTGCTGCAATCGAGTCACAATTATCAGGAGCGCGGCATGCGCACCCTTGTTTATACGGCTGCTGTAGATGACCGTGGTCAAGGCAAGGTCCACTCGAGGATCGGGCTCGCTGCGGAGGCCAGGCATTTCGCGTCCGGTGCCGACCTGTTTGCTGAGGTGGCTCAGGAGCATGCCCACGATTCCGTGGGCTGCGTATTGGTCGACGAAGCCCAGTTCCTGGAGCCTGCACAGGTCCGGCAACTGGCCGGGGTGGTCGACCAGCTTGGCGTGCCCGTTCTCTGTTACGGGCTGCGCACGGATTTCCAGGGCCAGCTCTTTCCGGGCAGCGCCCGGCTACTGGCCATCGCCGACAACCTGGTGGAGCTCAAGACCATCTGTCACTGCGGCCGCAAGGCGACCATGGTGGTGCGCACGCGGCCCGATGGCAGCGTCGAGGTAGACGGTGAGCAGGTCGAGATCGGTGGCAACGAGCGCTACCTCCCACTGTGCCGAAGGCATTTCCACGAGGCTCGTGGAGAACTCCTCTGAAGTACTTTGCTGCCGGCCTGTGGCTATCCACGCTGCTCCTGGTTGCTACCGGAGCCAAGGCCGAGGACAGCGCTACGGATCCCTGCGGCAGCCAGTCGGGGGAGGCGAGGGGCATCGATCGCCTGCAACAGGACGTCTTCGCCAGCGTTTGCGGGACCGCTCGATTTTTCGACAGCCTGTTTGGCGATACCCGTAGCTATGCCGACGACTACCGCGAGACCTACGGTCGTATCGGTCTGGGACTGGCCTGGGACGAACTGGAGGAGTTTCGACTTGACGGCAACGCGCGATTCAACCTCCATCTGCCGGTTCTCGGCGAGCGTTTCAACGCCGTTGTCGGCAGGGAGAGTGAGGAAACCTATATCGATGACACCTTTGAGGAATATGACTACCTGCCGGGGAGTTTTTCCGATGATGGTGAACAAGAGTGGTATGCCGGCATCAACTACGTCGCGGACGAGGGGCGGCGGTCGAGTTTCAATATTGGGGCCGGCATAGGGCTGCAGTCGCCCCTCAACCCTTACCTGCGGGCGCGTTATCGCTACCGACTGTTGGCAAGGAAGGATATTTTGGTGACCCTGCGGGCAACCCCTTTCTGGGAACGGGAGGATGGGGTTGGCATGACAGTGGGGGCTGATGCTGACTGGTCATGGAACGACCGTGAATTGTTGCGCTGGACGAACGCCCTGACCCGCTCCGAGGTGACCGAGGGTATCCGGTGGCGTTCCCGGCTCGCCTACCATCATGGGCTATCAGTCCGAAGTGCGGTCCGTCTCGAGGCTGCGATCCGTGGCGAGACTGATGGCATCGAGCCCGACCTGCGTGAACTGAAGATGACCTACCGGCGCTCCTTCCTCCGCGAATGGCTCTTCGTCGAGGCCTATGGTGGCGCTTTCTGGGCTGACGATGAGCGTCCTGCGCGGCGCTGCAGTGGATGCGCCCTCGCTGGAATCGGCTTCGACCTGATGTTCGGTCAGCGTTATGGTCAGGCGCTAGGCAGGGACGACATTTCGCCCTGAGTCACTGTGCGTCATAGCGGACGAAATCCTGCATTTCCCGCCGAACTTTCTTCAGGTTAGCCAGCCAGTCATTGGCATCATCGCGATAGCCGAGGGGCAATAGGCATACGCTACGAATTCCTCGCTTTCGCAAGCCAAGAATTTCGTCAACCTGGTCCGGCAGGAATCCCTCCATGGGCGTGGAATCGACCTGCTCGCCGGCGGCCGCGATCAGGGCCGTACCGAGGCCGATGTAGGCCTGTCGAGCAGCGTGTTGAAAGTTCAACTCTGGATCGCGCTGGGGGTAGGTGGAGAGTACCTGCTGACGGTAGTTCTCCCAGCCCTCGTTACGGAAGCCCCGCACGATGTTGACCAGATCGAACATCATGTTGATCCGCTCCGGCGTGTAATGATCCCAGGCAGCAAACACCAGCAGGTGGCTGCATTCGGTGATCTGCGGCTGGTCGTATCCTACGTCCCGTATGCGGCGCTTGAGTTCCGGCTCGTGGACCACGACGACCTCATAAGGCTGCAGGCCGCTTGAGGTGGCAGTCAACCTGATGGCCTCCAGGATACGCTCCAGCTTGTCCTCTGGGACGCTGCGCGATGGGTCCATGCGCTTGGTGGCGTAACGCCAATTGAGGGAGTCGATCAGGTCCATGAGGAAGGCTCCAGAGCTGGGTAAAGCGGCGCGTATGCTAGTTGATGTGGGCCTATTCATCCAGAGACAGGGGTGACACTGGCGTCTTGATTACGTAGCCTTGTTCCATGAGCATCTTTCCCAAGTCCCTGCCGCTGCTCTGTCTTCTGGCTTGCAGTTTTGCCATTTCAACCTCGACGGCCCAGTCTTTGCCGGGAATGCCGGCGCTGACTGGGCAGCCTGGCGAAGTCGAGGAAAATGTCACTCCCATCTCGAGCATCCCGGCCGAGCGCAGTAGCCCGCGGGCTACCATGTCCACCTTCCTGGATGCGGCCTCCAAGGGACAGTGGGACAGGGCGACAGCCACCCTGAACTTGCGTCGTAACGGGCTGCCCGAGGACGTGGTCAGTGTGCGTGGGCGGGAAGCCTCAACGGAACTCAAGGCCGTCATCGACAGGGTCTCGTACGTCGATCTCGAGTTAATTCCGGAAGCGTTGCTGGACCGGTCGGACTATGTTTGGCAGGTGGTTCAGGGCCTGCCGATCGGCTTGGAGCGAGTGGACAGCGGTGAGTGGCTCTTCTCCAGTCAGACCCTGCGCAGCCTTCCCGAGCTGTGGACGCTGGTCAAGGATCGTCCTGTGGTCGAGGGGGTCGTCGAGATCGAGTTGACCCCGGCAATGTGGTTGCGCAGTCAGGTGCCGCCGGCGTTGCGCAAAAGGACACTGGTTCTGGAGCAGTGGCAGTGGATTGCCATTGCCCTCCTGGTTTTCGTGGGCGTGCTTCTGGAACGTATCCTGACCTTCGTGCTCGTGCGGGTCATGGGTGGGCAGCTTGCGCGCCGCCTTAGCCGCCGACGGGTAGAGGACACCCTGGTTAGGACAGCCATGCGGCCGCTGGGCATCGCCGGCATGGCGGGCCTCTGGTGGGTGGCGCTGCTGGTATTGGGGCTGCCAGCGCAGGCCCTGGCTATCCTGCTGCTGGCGGTCAAGTTCATCGCGATTGCCGCCGTGGTTTGGTCGCTATACCGAATGGTGGACGTGGGCGCAGCCGTACTTGAGTCCTACGCCGCCGAGACGGAGACCCGCTACGACGATCTGCTGATCCCCCTGTTACGGTCCTCGGCCAAGATTTTTATTGCGGTGTTCGGGGTGGTGCTGCTGGCCGATAATCTGGACATCAACATTACGGGCCTGCTGGCGGGTTTGGGTCTCGGCGGAATCGCCTTTGCGCTGGCAGCTCAGGATACGGTGAAAAACTTTTTCGGCTCAGTGACCGTGCTGCTCGACCGACCCTTCCAGGTTGGCGACTGGATCGTGGTTGGGGCGGTGGACGGCACGGTCGAAAGCGTCGGCTTTCGTAGTACGCGGGTCAGGACCTTTTACGATTCGCTGGTGACCTTGCCTAATGCGAACCTCATCAGCGCACACGTTGATAATTACGGTTCGCGGCGCTATCGCCGTTGGAAGACCACGCTTGGCGTGGCCTACGAT
This sequence comes from Gammaproteobacteria bacterium, assembly GCA_030831085.1. Lineage (GTDB taxonomy): Bacteria > Pseudomonadota > Gammaproteobacteria > Steroidobacterales > Steroidobacteraceae > SG8-30. The sequence continues at coordinate 16,506 of JAURLT010000003.1, read as the reverse complement.
ACGCCACCCGAGAAGCTTGAGGCGCTGTGCGAGGGCATCAGGGAGTTGGTGCGCCGCCATCCTTACACCCGCAAGGATTATTTCCACGTTTACCTGAATGAATTCGGTCCCAGTTCGCTCGACATCCTGGTCTATGTGTTCTGGGAGGCCCCGGATTGGGCGACCGAGCTGCGGGAGCGTCACCGACTGGTGGTCGACATCCTGCGCCTGACCCATCACCTGGGTGTGGAAATCGCCTTCCCGACCCAGACCCTGTACCTGAAAAGGGGGGGCGGGAACCAGGCTGAGGAGTCCGTCTCCGCGTATGCCGACAGCATCGAACAGGGTCAGCGCATGGTGAGGGAGGACGTTAGGCGCCTGGTTGATGAAGCGTTGGGCGGAAAGAGGCCGCCTCCGGTCCAGTCTGGCTAGAGCCCCCGCGTTCGTGGGCCAGGTTTTGCGATAATGCCGCCTCTATCGGGAGGCACGTATGACAAACCCAGCCAGTATCCGCGCCAGACACCAGGCCGTTCGCGCCGAAATGGAACGCCAGAACATTGACGCCCTGGTCGTGCCGCGTGCGGATGAATACCTCGGCGAGTACATTCCCGAGAGAAACGAGCGCCTTTGCTGGATCTCTGGCTTCCGTGGCTCGGCCGGCATGGTGTTCTTGCTGGCCGACCGGGCAGCCCTGTTCGTGGATGGGCGCTACACCGAGCAGGCGCGGCAGCAGACCTCGGCCGAACTCTTTGAGTACCACCACCTGATCGACGAGCCTCACCTGCCGTGGCTGGTCAAGACGCTGGGTTCAGGTAAGCGGGTGGGTTACGACCCGCGGCTGCACACGCTGGCATGGCAAAAGCGCGCGCTGGAGGTATTGGGTGCCGCCGGAGTCGAGCTGGCTGCGCTGGAGACCAACCCAGTCGATGCCTGCTGGACTGACCGGCCACCGGCCGAGCGCAATGCCGCCCTGTTATTGTCGGAAGAATTCACCGGCCAGCACAGCCAGGACAAACGCACGGCCATCGCTGCTTCCATTGTGGAGCGTGGTGCCGAGGCTGCCCTGATTTTTGCCACCGATTCGGTGGCCTGGCTGCTGAATATCCGCGGCAGCGACGTGCCGCACACGCCCTTGCTGCTTGGCTTTGCCCTGATCGATTCCGAGGGCAGAGTGGCCTTGTTCACGGATCCGGCCAAGATACCTGAAGGCTTTGCGGAACACGTGGGCGAGGGCGTGACCGTGCGGCCCGAGTCCGACGCCATTGAGGTGTTTGGGAACTTCAAGGGAAAACGGGTGCTTGCCGACCCGGACACGGCCAACGCCTGGTGCCAGCTGGCCCTGATTAGGGCAGGTGCCGAGCTGGTGGCGGCCCAGGATCCGGTTATTCTCCCCAAGGCCTGCAAGAACACCGTCGAGAGTGCCGGTATGCGCGCCGCCCATCGCCGCGACGGGGCGGCCGTGTGCCGGTTCCTGGCCTGGCTCGATGCGGAGGTGGCAGCGGGTCGCCTGCATGACGAGGCGGTGCTGGCCAATCGGCTGTACGACTATCGTGCGGCCGACCCGCTGTTCAGGGACACCAGTTTCGACACCATCTCAGCCAGTGGCGCCAACGCGGCGCTGGCGCACTACCGGCACTCGGATGAGACGCCCGGGCGACCGACCATGAATAGCATTTACCTGGTGGATAGCGGCGGGCAGTACCTGGATGGCACGACCGACATCACTCGTACCGTGGCCATTGGTGAGCCTGACGCCGAGCGGCGGCGGATGTTCACTCTGGTCCTCAAGGGTCATATTGCGCTGGATCTTGCCCGCTTTCCCAAGGGCACGACTGGTACGCAACTGGACGTGCTGGCCCGGCAGTTCCTGTGGCAGGCAGGGTTCGACTATGACCACGGCACGGGCCACGGCGTGGGCAGTTTCCTGAGCGTCCACGAGGGACCGCAACGCATCGGCAAGGCCTGGAACCCGACGGAGCTCCGTCCCGGCATGGTCATCAGCAACGAGCCGGGTTATTACAAGTCAGGTGCCTACGGCATCCGCTGCGAGAACCTGGTGTTGGTGAAGGAGGCGGAAAGTGTCGGGCCAACGCCGATGTACGGTTTCGAGGCCATCACCCTGGTTCCCTTTGATACCAGGTTGCTGGAGAGGTCCCTGTTGACGGCCGAAGAAGTGGGCTGGATCAATGCCTACCACGCGCGCGTCATGGAGGAGGTGGGCCCGCTATTGGAGGGGGAAACCTTGACGTGGCTGCGGCGGGCAACGCGCCCGATGGGCCGTTAGGGCGCCGATCATCATGCGACGTCGGGCTTTCCTGAATGTCTTTCCTGCGCTGGGTGTGCTGTTTACAGGAAGCAGTGCGGCCTCCAGGCAGGCAGCCCCCTACCGTGGAAAAGGACTGTTCCTCACGACCTGGCGGTTCGGTCTGGAGGCGAATGAGGTCGCCTGGAACTCCCTGCAAGGGGGAGGCGGCCTCCTTGATGCGATTGAGCTGGGTATACGCCACTGTGAACTGGATCCGAGGGAACGCAGCGTAGGTCTGGGAGGACGTCCGGACCGCGACGGAGTCGTCACGCTGGATGCCTGCATCATGGACCACCTCGGCAACGCTGGGTCGGTCTGCGGGCTCGAGAATATTGCTACGCCCATCTCGGTCGCAAGGGCTGTCATGGAGAAGACACCCCACGTGATGCTGGTCGGCGCTGGCGCCAGACAGTTTGCGCTGGAACAGGGCTTCGTCGCCGAGGACCTGCTGGTCGAGGACAGCCGCCGCGAATGGCAGGAGTGGCTCAAGGACGCTGACTACAAGCCGGTAGCCAACATCGAGAACCACGACACGATCGGCATGATTGGAATCGACGCAGAGGGACGACTTGGCGGTGGCTGCTCGACTTCGGGCATGGCGTTCAAGATGCATGGGAGGGTCGGGGACAGCCCCATCATCGGCGCCGGCCTGTACGTGGACGGTGCAGTGGGGGCCTGCACTGCGACGGGCCATGGCGAGGAGGTCATTCGCACGGTGGGGGCGTTCAGGGTCGTACAGGGGATGTCCCAGGGGCTGTCTCCGCAGGCGGCCTGCCAGGCTGCGGTCGAAGCCGTCGCTGAATTTTTCCGGCGCAGGGGCCGCGATTGGTCCGAGACCCAGATCGGATTCATCGCCCTGAACCGACGGGGTCAGACCGGTGCCTACGCGCTGCGCCCGGGATTCAATTATGCGATCAGGGACGCCGATCGGGCCCTGCTCCTGGACGCCAAGCGCCTGCTTGACTGATCGCTTGCTGGCGCAGGATAGGGACTTACCGTAGCCGACGACCGATTATTGACATCCGTCAACGGCTGGATCCGTGGCTGGTGTAAGCGTAGAACCCTCGAGGTGTTTTACACCCGTATCCGAGGAAACTGCGATGCGTGCCAGCCAGTTGATCGGCCTGCTAGCGGTACTGAGTATCGCCGGCTGTGCCAGTGCCCCCCCCGTCGCCGCTGCGTCAGCTGCTGCCGAGGCATCCCAGCTATCAGATCCCTACGAGGAGAAAATGTTGGCGATGAAGGACATGCACGAAAAGATGCGTTCGGCCAGGACGCCTGCCGAGAGGCGGTCCTTAATGAGGGAGCACCGCGAAGTCATGCAGTCAGCCATGGACATGATGCGCCAGATGCGGGAGAAGGACCGCTCGACTGAAGATGAACTTAAGGGTGGCATGGGTATGATGCCGCTCTCTCACAAACCGCACATGGAGAAGATGCGCAAGAAACATGCCGATATGGAGCGACGCATGGCTATGATGGAGCAGATGATGCAAATGATGCTCGACCGTGAACCGGCGCGACCATGACTGCAGTGGACTGATCGCCACGGAGGGCGCTCACTGTCACGCGCAGCGGCCTGGGTCGGCGCCAGTAGCGCCCGGATCGCCTGCGCGGATGTTTACCTGCCCTATGCACCCGGAGGTGAGGCAGGTCGGCCCGGGGAATTGCCCAGTGTGCGGCATGGCCCTCGAGCCGCTGATTGCGGTCAGCGTCGATAATAAGAATCCCGAGCTCACCGACCTGACCCGTCGCTTCCAGGTGGGACTGGTTTTTACCCTGCCTGTCGTGTTGCTGGAAATGGGCAGCCATGCAATGGATTTCAGTCGCCTGCTGCAGCCTCAGACCTCCAATTGGCTGCAACTGTTTCTCGCGACGCCAGTAGTGTTTTGGGCGGGCTTGCCCTTCTTCGTGCGGGCGTGGCGTTCAATCACTCGGCGCAGCCTCAACATGTTCACCCTGATCGCCCTCGGCACCGGCGCAGCCTGGCTTTACAGCGTGATTGGCACCGTCGTGCCCGGCGTGTTCCCGCCCGATCTTCGAGACGAGCATGCGGTGGTCGCGGTTTACTTCGAGGCTGCCGCCGTAATCATCGTACTGGTGCTGCTTGGGCAGGTGCTCGAGCTCCGGGCCCGTGAGCGAACCTCCGGGGCCATCCGCGCGCTGCTGGATTTGGCGCCAAAAACCGCCACTCGGGTGTCGGCGGATGGCGAAGACGAAACGGTGCCCGTCGATGCGATCCAGGTCGGGGAGTGGTTGCGAGTCAGACCGGGCGAGAAGGTGCCCGTCGATGGCGTCCTCAGCGACGGAAAGGCGACGGTGGACGAGTCGATGATCACGGGCGAGCCAATGCCGGCGACCAAGCAGCCGGGCTCGCGGCTGACCGCCGGTACCTTGAACCAGACTGGCAGCTTCGTCATGCAGGCGGAGAGGGTGGGCGCCGACACCCTCCTGGCCCAGATCGTGCAAATGGTGGCGGCCGCACAGCGCAGCCGGGCATCCATCCAGCGCCTCGCAGACGTGGTGTCGGCATGGTTTGTGCCCGCTGTGGTGGGCATCGCTGTGGTCACGTTCCTGGCTTGGTGGGTGTGGGGACCGGAGCCCTCCTTGTCCTATGCACTCATCACATCGGTGGCCGTGCTCATCATCGCCTGTCCCTGTGCGCTCGGGCTGGCCACACCCATGTCCATCATGGTAGGGGTAGGGCGAGGCGCACAGAACGGGGTCATGATCAGGGACGCCGAGGCTCTAGAGCGCCTGGAAAGGCTCGACACCCTGGTGGTCGACAAGACCGGCACCCTGACCGAAGGACGCCCCCGGGTGGTGGCTATCGAACCGGCGAACGGTTTTCAGGCCGACGCACTGCTGGCGACACTCGCCAGCCTCGAGCGTTTAAGCGAGCACCCGCTGGCCATGGCCGTGGTGGACGCCGCGCGGGAGCAAGGCCTGACACTGAGCGAGGTGCTGGATTTCGATTCGCCGGTCGGCAAGGGCGTGCAAGGTCTCGTGGACGGCGTAACCGTGATTTCGGGCGCCGCCCGGTTTCTTGCGGAAAACGGCGTGGACGTCGCGCCCATGGAGGCCGCGGCGGAAGACCGGCGGGCCGAGGCGGCAACCGTGATTTACGTGGCACTCGATGGACGGTTGGCAGGATTTGTCGCCATTGCCGACCCCATCAAGGCCACCACGCCGGAGGCCATTGATCAGCTCCGCGATGCGGGGCTGCGCATCGTCATGTTGACCGGAGACGGGCTGACCACCGCCAGAGCAGTCGCGAGGCAGTTGGGCATCGATGAGGTGATGGCGGAGGTCTTCCCTGAGGACAAGGCCACGATTGTGCAGCGCCTGCGCGGAGAGGGGCGGGTGGTGGCGATGGCAGGCGACGGGGTGAACGACGCGCCGGCCCTGGCGGCTGCCGAGGTGGGCATCGCCATGGGCACCGGCACGGATGTCGCCATGGAAAGTTCGGGTGTCACCCTGCTCAAGGGCGACCTCATCGGCATCGTGAGGGCGCTGAAATTATCGCGCGCGACCATGCGGAACATCCGACAGAACCTGTTCCTGTCGTTCGCCTACAATGCGGCGGGTATCCCGCTGGCGGCGGGGGTGCTGTATCCGTTCTTCGGGCTGCTGCTTTCACCGGTCGTTGCGGCAGCGGCCATGACCTTGTCGTCAGTCAGCGTCATCACGAACGCCCTGAGGCTGCGGACTGTGGACCTGCGGTGATGGCAACAGGCCCAACCGGCAAGGGTGGGGCCTGAAACAAATGCTGGGCACGGACAAGACACGCGTCCTGAGCGCGACCATCTACCTCGCCGAGGTTTCGGCGCCTGATCGTAAACCCATGAATTAACTCATGGTTTTCGGCCACAGTAGGTGGGGTCCGCGCTGCCGGGCGCGATGCTTCGCGAGCGGCTAAACTGCGCGCCCCCATGCAGATCGACCCCCACCTCTACGTCGACGCCGACGCCTGTCCCGTGAAGCCCGAGGCCGTGAAGGTCGCGGAGCGGCACGGGCTGGCCGTGACGTTCGTCGCCAACGCCTGGCTGCAGTTGCCGCGCGCCCCCGGGGTGCGGATGCAGGTCGTCACGGGGGCGTTCGACGCGGCCGACGACTGGATCGTCGAGCAGGTGATCGCCGCCGACATCGTTATTACGGCCGACATCCCGCTGGCGTCGCGTTGCCTGCAGAAGGGCGCGCGCGTGCTGGGTCCCTCCGGCAGGCCGTTCACCGAGGACAATATCGGCAATGCGATCGCCACGCGCGAACTCATGTCGGACTTGCGTGCCTGCGGCGTGCGCGGCGGGCCGCCTCCGTTCGCCCCCAAGGACCGTTCGCGCTTTCTCGATGCGCTCGAACTCGTTGTGCGCGAAGCCCGGCGCGACCGCGCGAAGCTCGTGCCCAAGCAACCCAGACAACCTCCCACGGCGCCCTGAATGCTTTCCACGACCAACCTCTCGATCCAGTTCGAAGCGAAGCCACTGTTCGAAAACGTCTCCGTCAAGTTCGGCGATGGCAACCGCTACGGACTGATCGGCGCCAACGGCTGCGGCAAGTCCACGTTGATGAAAATCCTCGGTGGCGAACTCGAGCCGAGTTCTGGCGAGGTGGTGCTGCAGAGCGGCATGCGCATAGGCAAGCTGAACCAGAACCAGTTCGCGTACGAAGACGAGCGCGTGCTCGACGTGGTGATGCAGGGACACGCGGAGATGTGGCAGGCGATGCATGAGCGCGACGCCATCTATGCGAACGCGGAGGCAAGCGACGAAGACTACATGCGCGCCGCGGAGCTCGAAGGCAGGGTCGCCGAATACGACGGCTATACGGCCGAAGCCCGTGCCGGCGCGGTCCTGATCGACGCCGGCATCGACCAGGACAAGCACAACCTGCTGATGCGCGAGATCCCGCCCGGGCTCAAGCTGCGCGTGCTGCTGGCGCAGGCCCTGTTCTCGCGCCCCGACGTGCTGCTGCTCGACGAGCCGACGAACAACCTGGACATCCACTCGATCGGCTGGCTCGAGCGCACGATCAACGCGTACGACGCGACCATGATCATCATTAGCCACGACCGCCACTTCCTGAACCAGGTGTGCACCCACGTTGCCGACCTCGATTTCCGCCAGCTCAAGATCTATCCGGGCAACTACGACGACTTCATGCTGGCGTCCGTGCAGGCGCGCCAGCGCGTCGAAGCGTCAAACGCCAAGGCAAAGGCGCAGATCTCGGACCTGCAGGAGTTCGTGCGGCGGTTTTCGGCGAACGCGTCGAAGGCTCGCCAGGCCACCTCGCGCAAGAAGCAGCTCGAGAAGATCAAGATCGAGGAGATCCGGCCGTCCTCGCGCCAGAATCCTTACATCCGCTTCGAGCAGGCCAAGAAGCTGTATCGCTCCGCGGTGACGGTCGAGGGATTGACCTTCCGCTACCCGGGCGCGGATGCCGACGTCTTCACGAACCTCAAGTTCACGATCGAGGCTGAGCAGCGCGTCGCAATCATCGGTCCCAACGGCATCGGCAAGACCACGTTGATGCGTTGCCTCGCCGGGGATCTGACGCCGACGGCCGGCACGATCACGTGGGTGGAAAACGCGCAGGTCGGCTACATGCCGCAGGACCCGAGCGCGGAGTTCGACCAGAAGGTGGACCTGCTGACGTGGATGTCGACCTGGACCGGCAAGGCCGACGACGAGCAGATCACCCGCGCAACGCTGGGGCGCCTGCTGTTCTCCGGTGACGAGACGAAGAAGCAGGTCAAGGTGCTGTCGGGCGGCGAGAAGGGCCGCATGATGTACGGCAAGCTGATGCTGACGCGGCCCAACGTCATGCTGATGGACGAGCCCACCAACCACATGGACATGGAAACGATCGAGTCGCTGCAGATCGGGCTGGAAAAATACCCGGGCACGCTGATTTTCGTATCGCATGACCGGGAGTTCGTGGGTGGACTCGCCAATCGCATGATCGACCTGAAGCCGGACGGCAGCATCATCGACTTCACGGGCACCTACGACGAGTACCTCGAGGCGCAGGGCCTCGAATCCTGAAGCGTGTCGGATGAGCGGGCCGGCTGAGGTATTTGAACGGAAGGTCCGGTAGGGCCTCTGGCTTCGCGCTGGGGCAGTTTGCTCCCTCCGGTAGCCAATGCTGCAATCCAACCGCTTGAGTTGTCCGCGCGTAACCCGTCGAGCCGGACGTCTTCGGAGGCAATGCAATTGCATTTACAAGACAATGCAATTGCATTACTATGCAGGCATCAACCCATATCCGCGGGAGACTGCCATGGCCCCGACCATCGAAGTCGAATCCACGCTCACCGATCGCTACCAGACCACGGTGCCGGAAACCGTGCGTCGTGCCCTCAAGCTGGGCAAGCGCGACAAGATCCACTACACCATTCGCCCCAGCGGCGAGGTGGTGTTGACGCGCGTCGAAGCATCCGACGGTGACGACCCGGTACTCCGCCAGTTCCTCGGCTTCCTGGCTGCCGACATCACTCGCCATCCCGAGCGGCTGCAAGCTGTGGATTCCGGCCTCGTCCAACGCATCCAGTCGCTGGTCGGCGGCGTCGATGTCGATCTCGATGCCGCCCTGTCGGCGGACGATGAATGAGCGCAGGGAAGCCCGAGCCTCTGGTCATTCATGGCTGGATGGTCTTTGCCCATCCACTGTTCCTCGCACAGATTGAAGCGCTGGTGCGGCAGGTCGAGAGCCTGAAGCAAAAGGACCCTGTCGGGTACGTGAAAAAGAACGCCAGCAAACGACTTGCCGCGACCACCAAGCTGGCGTTCGATGTCATCCCGCAAGATCCGACGCGACCGGAGTACCGCCAGGGTGGGACGCTCGGTGACGATCACAAGCACTGGTTCCGGGCCAAGTTCTTCCAGCAGTACCGCCTATTCTTCCGCTACCACGCCCCGAGCAAGGTGATCGTTTACGCCTGGGTGAATGACGAAGACACCAAGCGCGCCTACGAAAGCAGCGACGACGCCTACCGGGTGTTCCGCAAGATGCTGGAAGGCGGGCATCCCCCTGATGACTGGGATCAGCTCCTGGCTGAGGCGCAGAGAGAATCGCAGCGGATGCGGGAATCATTGGCCGGTGGGGTAGCGGCTCAGCGATAACAGCACACGGCAGTCTGCTTGCGGCGAATCCGCTATCCAACCTCCGCAAAACCGCGGTGAATAGTCGGCGTCTCGATATTGCTTGGCTCCCGGGCAGAACAGCTGCTTCATTGACTTCTGCCAACTCATTCGAAAGGAGACCAGGATGGGAGTCGCTCACCTCGACCAAAACAAATCGCTGCCCGCTGGAGTATTAGCGAAGCCGCCCTGGAGCGCTGGTGCAGCGCAGGGATCGGCCCCAAATTCCTGAAGCTCTGCGGGCGAGTGCTCTGCCGGCAGGTCGACATCGAGGCCTCGCCCACCTGCTGCCGGACGACCGGGCAGGGGCTACCCGCTGCGCAGGAGCGTGATGCGGGGACGCTGACCGGCGTGTTCCCGCCCGATCTTCGCGACGAGCATGCGGTGGTCGCGGTTTACTTCAAGGCAGCCGCCGTGATCATCGTGCTGGTCTTGCTCGGACAGGTGCTGGAGCTCCGGGCCCGTGAGCGAACCTCCGGGGCCATCCGTGCCCTGCTGGATTTGGCGCCAAAAACTGCCACTCGGGTGTCGGCGGATGGCGAAGACGAAGGGGCCTTCTGCGTACGCCAAAACTTCACTTTTAACACCATGATCCGTATGCGCCCTCCTTGGTATCTTTGCTTGTCTCTGTATTGTGCGGCAGACTGCGGCAGGGGCTGCTCGGCTGTTAAAGAGTGTGCGTCGAAGTGAGGAAGCCAGCCCGAGCCCTGTTTAGAACCATCCACGACAAGAAATAGGTTAAAAAAATGCACGCCTCAAAAAGAAAATTCTGTTCGTCACGGAGATTACCACTCAATCTGGTCGCAGCATTGTTGGGAATATTCAGCATGGGAATATTCGGCGACGCGGAATTCGCAAATGCAAGCGACCACCATCATGCGAAACAGGCCGGTGATTCGGCCAATCGTCAGACTTTATCCTCAATTAGCGTTCAACGAAGTTTGAAGTTATTCCAGCAGGACGCCATCAAAGCTGCGCAAAGATTGATTGATGAAACCCCACCCGCAGACCGTTCTAGATTGCAGTATGAATTTTTCAGCGAGCAGCGCGTGCGTGGCACGGATCAAACCAACACACCCTCGTTCTGTGCAGTTCTGGCTTGGTGTGAACCTTGGGGCATCAAACAGGGGGAAATGAGCCAGCCACAGTTGGAAGCGATGCATAAATTGTTGTCAACGGTACTTTCTAGTGGGGGCTACCACACTTTTATGACCTTGATGAATCGTCATCAAATGTTAGGTGAGCTGGAAGATGTTGCTACGACATCTTTGATCCGGGAAATCATTGATGCGTGTCCAGACATTCGTGGTGACACACTCGCTGAGCTGTTGGAAAAATGCGATGACGTAAGGTCGACAGACAGGTATACGGGTATCGGTGGCGCATTCAAGCCGGAGCCCGTGACCGGCAGGTACATTATCAGTTGGCCCTGGGATCCGCCGGGACTGGTAATTCGTCGCCAGCAGTTTGACAATTTTTCAATCGCTATTTTTGGTGAGCTTGGCGCGGAAGACTGGGGGCTGCGTTTTGAAGGTCATCACGTGACCTTTAATGTGCATTTTTACAATGACCCTCAAACCGGCGAAATCCTTGTTTCCAGTACGCCAGCCTTTTACGGCTCGTCACCAATCATCGTCCCAGAAGACCCAGGTTTTGATAACAGTACGAATTGGAATTGGACGAGAGGCCAGACAGTATTGTTCAGGGAAGTGGAGCAAATGCGTGCTTTTTGGTTGGCGTTGCCCGAGCGATTACGGGAGGATGCGTTTATAGGGAGTGAAAACTTTTATCAGGATGGCGTGCTACGGGTCAGGACTTTTCCGCCGTTTTTATTGAGCAGTCTGGATCCTGTTATTGACACTGCAAAAATCGATCAGTTTCCAAATACAACTATCAAGGCGAGCCGACTTCCTGACGAAGCAAAATGGCGCTTGGAAGAGGTTCTAAGGTCGTACTTGGGCAGCATGCCGGCTGCCGTGGCCGCCCAGTATCAGGAGCGCATCAGCAAAACGTTGCGCGGGAATGGAGAAATCACAATGGCATGGGCGGGTGGCGATCTGGATGATATCAATTCCCAACATGCCAGTTACATCAAAGTGGCTGGCATGTTGCTTGAGTTCCAGCAGAGCAATCAGTTTACCGTTCAGGATGGTACTGCTTTCGAAAGCAACCATTTGCACTCTGCTCTACGTGATCTGCAAAACCCTTGGGACTTCGACCCTATCGATCGACACTACCAGCAATATGAGCATTAGTGCGAGGGCAGGGGAAACATTGGCCGTTCCGTGGGGAGGGGTCAATGATTGAAACGAACGTCGTCGATTGTGCAGGTTTCCTGATTGCCCCCAGAGCGGCAGCGGAAAGTCAAAGCTGAAGCACCGGCGGTGCTGATTGTGTCCACTGCACAGCTGGCCCCGGGACCAGTTTCATACTCGCGCACTGTCCGATAGTTGTCGAGAATCACGTGGAAGTCGTCACCCGGGTCCAGTGCCTCCGGGTAGCTGTATATATACGTGACTGACGTCGTCCCAGGTGGAATGGCGATGTGCAACAACGATAAGGAATCCACCCCGCTGGCATGACCGGCCCTTGCAGCGTAGGGGCCAACGCAGGCGGCTTCGGCGTCTGCAGACCATGGGCGGTTGGCGGATCCGGATAGAGTAAAGAGCCCGAGGTCGCCTCTATCAAAGCCAGTGTCGGGGTTATCACCGCCACCGCCACCGCCACCGCCACCGCCGGTGCCGATGCGCGGTGCATTAAGGTACGCAAGCCCCGCAGGAAATAGGCTCGCGGTACTTTTGACCTCACCCTCGCGGACGCTGCTGCAGTTCATGTCGTATTCGGGCACGGTAAATGACATGCCGGTTTCCCGATTGATAGTTTTCAGCAGGTACGTGTAGTTGTTGTACTGCTGGCACTCTGTGATGCCGCCATCGATGAAAGCGGCATCCGTGTGGAACAATGAGGCCTCGATGTGGGCGCTGGAGATCAGTAGGCTGCCGCCGCGATTCGTTTCAACCGTTTTGAGCGCCCAAAGTGCACCGGCGTCCTGGGGGAAATATAGATCGTTGTTTCCTATTTCATCAGTTGAAAAATGTGCAAGTTCCCTGCCCCACCGCGCGTTGTTGGAGTAGATGTAATTCTCGGTCGCACCGCCCCAGTAAACGGCGCGCAGATATGGCATGGAGCCGTCGTCGGTGGCAAGCAAGTGGGAGTCATAAGGATGATCAGGCGTGCTTTCCGAATTCCATGGACCGGCAATCTCCTCGATTGGGCCCTCCAGGAACACGTTGGCAAGTGGTCCATAAGCAAGCAGGTTTGAATGGTATGAGGTGCCATTCCACTCGTGATTGGTAAAGTTGCTTGTCGCGGGGTTGAAGGAGAAGGTGCCAGCAGTCTGATAAAGACAGAATTGGTTTTCGCAAGTGGCTGTCGGTGCGCCGTCATCGCCCTTCCAGAAGTAACCGTTCGTCGCGTAATACCCGCCCGCGCAGAAACCAACAAAACTGCCGCCTGCATCAAGAAAGCTGGTCATCTTCGATTTACCCTCGGCGGCCAGGTTGGCCTGGATTTCGTAAGCGCTGCCGCCTGGCATCACAAAGAGTTTGAGCGAGGCAAAATCATCTGCACTACACGCATTGAAATCGCTGAGTGTCAGCGTGACGTAATCGACGTCACCGTCACCACTCCAGGTGATGCCCGCAGGCGCATTCAGCTTTTCTACGCCGCCCGGTTGCCGGTTTCCCGTCTTCCAGAAGTCGATCAGAGCCTCGGCCCACAGCCGACTACTAGGGCCGGTCCCGGTGCCCGTGTACACCGCAATGTCGGTCTCAGCGACGACCTTGCAGGCAGGACCACCGCCACTGCCGCCACCGCGGCCCTTCTCACCCTTCGCGCCATAGGAGGCATCGGGTAGGCACAGGCCTATAGCACACACCAACATTCCCGTAAGGACGCCCTGCCCAGTCGATGTCCGGTTATACATGCTGCGCTCCGTCCATGTTTCCCTGGTTCGCGGACCGGATTCAGGCAGAAGCCAAAGAAGCCGCCACTTGAAGTTAATGTGCCACTGTAAGTCATTCGGTTGCCAATATCGCGGCGGAGACCGACAACGTTTTCTTCGAAGTCGACCAAAAACCCCTCGGCAAACACATTTTGCAAATGAGCGGAAGCTTGGACAGAAGGCGAAAAAAAGGATATTCGCCTGAAAAAACAGGCACCTACCATGTTAAATGGTGGAGCGCGAGGAGCTCGAGCACCTCGAGCAGCAGATCGCCGAGCGGGTGGGTCGGGCGCTGGAGCGCATGGGGCTGTTGCGGCGCGATGCGGCAACTCATCGGCAGCTCGGCGACCTACCGCATCGCGGCGGGGCCGCAGGCCCATGGATTTTCCCTGCACGCGGGCGTGAGCTGCGAGTCGCACCAGCGCGATCTGCGCGAGCGGCTGTGCCGCTATGTTGCCCGCCCCGCGGTGGCCGAGAAACGGCTCACGGTGAGTGCGCAGGGGAAGGTGGTGTACCTGCTCAAGACGCCGTACCGGGACGGGACGACGCATGTGGTCCTTGAGCCCTTGGGCTTCATCGCGCGTCTGGCAGCGGTAGTGCCGAGGCCGCGTGTAAACCAGACCAGATACCACGGGGTACTGGTACCGAACCACCGTTGGCGTGCGGCGGTGACGCCGGCCGGAAAATGTGCCTGATGCAGGTTCACACCCGGGCCACGCGCTCGCGGGGGACCACCCGGAAGGACAGGAAATCTATCCCGTGATACTGCTGATGCCTCAGATCCTCGACCATTGCCTCGAGCACCCGCTTGCCAAGCAGGAATTCCTCAGGTTCGGTTTCGGCGAGCAGGGTGGCGCTGGGCAGATCGTTCAGGTTCACACCGAGCGGCAGACTGGCGAGTTCAATTTCCAATGCCCCCAACGCGGTGCGGATCTGCACTCGCAGACGTGATGCGGGCGATGTCCGGCCACCCGCATGCTCCACCAGCAGGGCCAGCGCCTCTTCCAGCGCGAGCTCGACGCGTTGCGTCGAGGCTTCGTCCCAATGCAGCGCCTGCGCGCGCCGACGCGCCAGCGCCTGCAGCGACCCCAGTGACTGCATCGCGAGCCCGGTCTCCAGGCGAGTGGCGAATCCGCCCTTGAACTGCAGCAGGGATGTGAGCAGAACGGCGACGAGTGTGCCTGCAACCATGCCATTACCCAGCCAGCCGGCGGCCCAGTCCGGAATCTGTTCGGGAAAGATTTTTTGGTCCTGGAAACCCATGCCCAGCCACAGGCTGAGGCCGATCACTAGTGCCTTGTCCAGGGTGAAGCCGTCTTCCAGTGCGACCTGCAGGCCATGCATGAAAAGAAGCACGATGAGCACCAGCAGATAGGCGCCCACCACGGGATTTGGCACCATCAACAGCAAAGCGGATACTTTGGGCGAGAATGCCAGCAGGCAGAGCAGGAGGCCGCCGTACATGCCAACACGCCGCGCTGCGACGCCGGTCATTTCCACGGTCGAGATGGACGTGGAGTAAGTGGTGTTGGGCAAGGTGCCGCCCAGACCTGAGAGCAGATTACCCAACGCATCCGCATAGAGCGCGCCTTGCACCGCGCGAAAGTCCACCGCGCGCGGCTTGCGCCAGGAGACTTTCTGGATGGCGATACCATCACCATAAGTCTCGATCGCGCCCACCAGGGTGACGATGATGAAGGCCGGCAGCAGCGACCAGAAAGCGGGGCCAAAGGAGAGGTCTAGTCCCGACCATGTCCACGCGGGTAATCCTACCCATGCGGCGTCCGTGAACGGTCTGGTCTCCACCAGACCGGCGGGGATACAGACCATCATTCCGGCCAGAAGCCCCAGCAGGGGCGACCACAGCCTGATCCTGCGTGAGCCGAAGAAGTTGAGGCCAACGATCACGCCAAAGGTGAGCAGTGCAGCCGTGAACGGCGCCCAGGGTGCGTCGGCTCGTGCAGGCTCAGGCACGTCGTCAAGCAAGCTGAAGGCAATGGGGATCACCGCTACCCCGATGAGCATGATGGTGGTGCCACCCACGGTCGGCGTGACCAGTCGCCGCAAGGTCGACAGCCGCCCCGCCATGACGAATTGGATGAGAGAGGAAAACAGGACGAGCGATCCCAGCAGCGCCATGCCACCCGCCTTCAGCGCATCCACGCCCACGGAGATGAAGGCGCCGGAAGTCCCCATGAAGAGAACGTAGCCAGCGCCCAGTCGACCCAGTGGTCTGGCCTGCAAAAACGTGGTGATACCGCTCACGAGCAAGGCCATGAAAATCGACCATGTGATGAGATCCGCTGTTGAGCCTCCGGCACGAAGCACGATGACAGGTGTGAGGACAATGCCCGAGATGATCAGTGCGACTTTCTGCGCGGCGAGTGCAACGGCAAGACCTTGGGGGGGTGACTGGTCGGGTTCGTAACGCATGCGCTATGGTACCGGCGAGGGTGGAACAAGTAACGGGGAGAAACTACACACATGGCCTACGATGCGAATGCCACGCCCACTGCGGTGCTGCGCCGCTACCAGATCGAGATCTGGAACAACAGTGAAGTGGAAAAGCTGGGTGAAATCGTGGCCAACATCGGCGTGCTGAATGACCAGGCCGGCACGAGGAAGTTCGAGAGCGCCGCGAAAGTCCCCCGCGACCACCCAAGGGGTGCGCCGCCGCTGTCATGGCGGCGTTGACGGTGTCGTTCGGAGGGCCAGAGAGGCAACCGGCGAAGTCCGCAGGTTTCCGCAGGAACCCCCAACAAGACGCGGAAACCGGCGCGATCGGGCAAGAAAAAACCCCAACCGCGAACGGTTGGGGTTTTGTTGTTGGTGGAGGCGGCGGGAATTGAACCCGCGTCCGCAAGTCCTACGCTACAGGATCTACGTGCGTATCCACGCCTATTGATCTCGCCTCATGCTACCCGGCGGGCGGGGAAGACAAGAAGCCAGCTAAAGATCGTTTTAGCGGAGCCGGCCCTCAGCACACCGGTACCGCGATCCTGTGAGCGCGTCCCCCGATTTGACCGCACAGGCACGAGTCAGTCGGAGGTTAGGCGGGATTAAGCCGCCAGAGCGTAGTTGTC
>JAURLT010000154.1 GCA_030831085.1 Gammaproteobacteria bacterium | reverse complement strand
GGCTGCTATCGGGCTTCTACCTCAATGAACTCCTGCTCAAGCTGCTGCCCGAGGCAGAACCCTCCGAGGGCATTTTCGGCGCCTATCTGCTCGCGGTGAGTGGCCTCGCGGAGTCGGCCGCGGAGGAGATCGTCCTGCGGCGCTTTGAGTTCGCCCTGCTGGGCGAGCTAGGCTATGCCCCTGACTTCAGCGGACTCGAGCCGGAGGGTTTTTACGATTATCGTCCTGGCCTTGGCTTCCGTCGCAAGTCGGACGCTGGCGCCGGCCTATGTGGTGCCGACCTGGCGGACATCGCCGAGAACCGGCTGGAGTCGCCCTCGGCGTTGCGCGCGGCCAAGCGGCTGGCTCGCGAAGCGCTGGAGCACTGTCTCGACGGTCGCGGCTTGCGCAGTCGGGAGGTCATGCTGGAATTGCGCAAGCTGGAGAAAGACGCTTGAAGACCCCTCAGTTGATTGGCCTTGGCGTAAACGTCGACCACGTGGCCACGCTGCGCCAGGCCCGGCGCGGCAAAGACCCTGATCCGGTCCTGGCGGCGTTGATGGCCGAGCAGGCCGGGGCGGACTGCATTACGCTGCACCTGCGGGAGGACCGGCGACATATCCAGGATCACGATGTCTGGCGCCTGCGTGACCTGCTGAAGACGCGGATGAACCTGGAGCTGGCGGCGACGGTCGAGATGTTGGACATAGCCCGCGAAATCCGGCCGGACGAGGTCTGCCTGGTACCCGAGCGACGCGAGGAGGTCACCACGGAGGGTGGACTGGATGTCATCGGCAAGGGTCCCCAGCTGGCGGGCCAATGTTCGCTGTTGGCCGCGGAGGGCATCGTGGTCTCGCTATTCATCGATCCAGACCCGTTGCAGGTGGAGGCAGCTGCCAGCGCCGGAGCCGCCATCGTCGAATTGCATACCGGCAGCTATGCCCATGCAAGGGGGCCAGCCAGGCGCGAGGAACTCGAGCGATTGGCGCTGGCGGCCCGAGTGGCCCGTGAGGCAGGACTGATCGTCAACGCGGGTCACGGCCTGGATTATCACAACGTCCAGCCGGTTGCCGCACTGGCTGACCTGCACGAACTCAACATCGGCCACTCGATCGTGGCAAGGGCCGTATTTTCCGGTTGGAACGTGGCGATCGCCGAGATGAAGCGCCTGATGGTCGCAGCGAGGAACCCTGGATGATCAATTGCCTGGTGTTCGACATTGAGACCATTCCAGACGTCGAGCTCGGCCGGCGCCAGCTGGGTATGCAGGATGCCAGTGACGCCGACGTAGCGGAGGCCATGTTCGCCCGTCGCCGCGAGGAGACCGGTTCTGATTTCCTGCCCTTTGAGCAACACCGGATTGCCTCAATCGCAGCCGTTTACCGGGCGCACAACAATCTGGCCGTGTGGAGCCTGGGCCAGGTCGATTCGCCCGAGGTGGAATTGCTGCAACGGTTCTTCGCCGGCCTGGAAAAAACCCAGCCCACGCTGGTGTCCTGGAACGGCAGTGGCTTCGATCTGCCGGTGCTGCACTACCGGATGCTCAAGCACGGGGTCGCCTCACCACGTTACTGGGAGGTGGGCGAGGGGGATTCCAGTTACCGTTACAACAATTATCTGTCACGGTTCCATTGGCGGCATATCGACCTGATGGACGTGCTCTCCGGCTTTCAGGGGCGCGGCCGGGCCAGCCTGGAAAACGTGGCCCTGCTGCTGGGTCTGCCGGGGAAGCTCGGCATGAGTGGCGACAAGGTCTGGGACGCGGTGCAGGGAGGTCGCATCAGTGAGGTGCGTGCCTACTGCGAGACCGACGTGATGAACACCTACCTGGTTTATCTTCGGTTCGAATTGATTCGCGGGCGGCTCGACGAGGCATTGTACGAGGAAGAACTGGCCCGGGTCTTCGAGTGGCTGGAGGAGCGCCAGGAGCCCCACTGGCAGCAGTTCGCGGCAGCATGGGAACCGAACTGATCGTCGAGGTCGACGGCCTGGCTCATGATGGGCGGGGCGTGGGGCGACTCGATGGCAAGGCGGTGTTCATCGAGGGCGCCCTGCCGGGTGAGCAGGTGCGCATCGATCGCTTGCATGAAGCGCGCAAGTTCAGCCATGCCAGGCTGGTAGAAGTGCTGCGCCCCAGCCCGGCGCGGGTCGAGCCGGGCTGTCCCAGCTTCGGCACCTGCGGGGGTTGCAGCCTGCAGCACTTGTCACCTGAAGGCCAGTTGGCAGCCAAGCAGGCTGACCTGGGGGAGCAATTAGCCAGGCTCGGCAAGGTTGCGCCGGGGAGGTGGCTCGAGCCGGTGAGGGGTCCGGCCTGGCGCTATCGTCGGCGCGCCCGCCTCGGTGTGAAGTGGGTGGAGCGCAAGCAGCGGGTGCTGGTCGGCTTCAGGGAGCGCGCCAAGCCCTACATCACCGACATGGCCGCCTGTCCCATCCTCGCCGCACCGGTGGATGAGCTGCTCGGTCCGCTTGGCGAGCTGGTGGCTGGCTTGTCGATACGCAATCGGCTGCCGCAGATCGAGGTGTCGGTGGCGGAGGCGGGTACCGTCCTCGTGTTCAGGATCCTGGAGTCCCTGCAAGAGGCGGACAAGTCGCTGTTGCGTGGATTTGCGGCCGAGCACGATCTGCGCATATGGCTGCAGCCGGCCGGACTCGATTCCATCGTCCCGCTGGACGGCGACGGCACGCTGCCGTTCTACACCCTGCCCGGCGATCTGCGGATCGAGTACAGCCCAGTGGGCTTCGTGCAGGTTAACGCGGAGGTTAACCGCAAGGCTGTCGCGCTGGCCGTGGATCTGCTCGATCCCGATCCCGAAGATCGGGTGCTCGACCTGTTCTGCGGGGTGGGTAACTTTACGCTGCCGCTCGCCAGGCGTGCTGGCAGTGTGCTTGGGGTGGAGGGCGAGCCGGCCTTGGTGGATCGCGCGGCTGCGAATGCGGGCCTGAATGGTGTGAGCAATGCCTCTTTCCTGCACGCGGACCTTGCTGTGGACCCCGTTTCGGCGACCTGGGCCAAGCAACCCTGTGACCTCGTGCTGCTGGACCCGCCCCGGGCTGGCGCCGAGGCCCTGCTGCCGATGCTGGGTCGACTGCGGCCGCGCCGTATCGTCTACGTCTCCTGCCATCCTGCCAGCCTGGCACGCGATGCCGGGCTGCTGGTCCACCAGCAGGGCTATGCGCTGGTCGCGGCCGGCGTGATGGACATGTTCCCCCACACCTCACACGTGGAATCCGTGGCCACCTTCGAACCTCGCTGAAGCCCGACTGCTGCTATCCTGAGACATGGCCCTCGGTCCTATCATGGTCGATCTGGGTGGTGTCGCCGTGGAGCCGGCGGAGCGGGACCTGCTGGCCCATCCCCTGGTGGGTGGGGTCATCCTGTTCGCGCGTAATTTCGAGCATCGGGAGCAACTGTGCCGCCTGGTGGCCGAGATCAAGTCGGCGCGATCCCCGGGTCTGCTGGTCGCGGTAGACCAGGAGGGCGGGCGGGTGCAGCGCTTCCGCGAGGGCTTCCAGCGTCTGCCGCCGCTGCGTGCCCTGGGGCGCCAGTACGACCTCGATCGACTGACGGGGCTGGCCATGGCCCGCGACCTCGGCTGGCTGATGGCCACCGAATTGGTGGCCTGCGGCATCGATCTGTCCTTTGCGCCCTGCATCGACCTTGATTTCGGCGTGAGTGGCGTGATCGGTGACCGGGCTTTTCACCGCAATCCAGTGGCCGTCGCCGAACTCGCCATCAGCTACCTGCGTGGCATGGCCGAGGCCGGGATGTCCGGGACGGCCAAGCACTACCCGGGTCATGGCGCCGTCAAGCCGGATTCGCACCACGAATTGCCGATCGACCGACGAGCTCTCGCGGATCTTGACGAGGAGCTCGGCACCTACCGACGCCTGATCGCCAACGGCCTGCGCTCGGTCATGGCCGCACATGTGTTGTTTCCGGAGGTGGACGCCCTGCCCCCGAGCCTGTCACGACGCTGGATAGAGGACGAGCTGCGCGGGCGCCTGGATTTTCGTGGGGCCGTGTTCACTGATGACCTCTGCATGCAGGGTGCTGCCAGTTTCGGCTCCATAGTCGAGCGGGCGCGGCTTGCGCTCGCCGCCGGCTGCGACATGCTGCCTGTCTGCAACGACCGAGCCGCCGTCGAGCAGGTTCTTGACTCGCTCGAAATGCAGCCTGCGCCAGTCAGCCAATTGCGCCTGTCGCGCCTGCACGGGCGCGCGCCGGCGGATGCTGTCGACCCGGTTCGCTGGGAACGGGCCTGTGCGACGGCCAGCCACTGCTTCGACGCGCCTCCGCTGCGACTGGAGCCCTGATCAGCCGGGCTCGAGTCCGCTCACCAGGCGCTCGGCCATCCTGATGCGCAGGTCGGGATCGGCGAGGTCCATGCGCACCCGCAGCCGCTCCGGCCCGTCCATGCGATAGCGGTCCGGCTGACCCTGTATGAGCTTGATCACCTTGAGCGGGTCGACGCTGTGCCCGGCGCCAAAGACCACCAGCCCACCGGCAGCACCGAATTCCACTCGCGCGAGCCCCAGGCGTGCCGCCCTCGTGCGCAGGGCCGCCACCCTGAAGAGCGTCAGGGCGGCCTCTGGCAGCGGGCCGAAGCGATCAATGAGTTCCTCGCGCAGGCCCGACAGTGCCTCGTTGCCACCGGCGCTCGAGATGCGCTTGTAGAGCCTGAGGCGCAGGCTCACGTCGGCCACGTAGTCCTCGGGCAGCAGCGCGGGCACCTGCAGCTCCACCTCTGGACCGGAGTGCAGCGGCCGTTCCAGTTCCGGTTCGCGGCCGGCCCGCATGGCCTCGACCGCTCGCTCAAGCATTTCCATATAGAGACTGAACCCTACCTCCTGGATCTGTCCGCTCTGGCCCTCGCCGAGCAGCTCGCCCGCGCCGCGGATCTCCATGTCATGGGTGGCCAGGGTGAAGCCGGCCCCGAGGTCTTCCAGCGACTCAATGGCCTCCAGGCGGCGGGCCGCGTCCACGCTCAGGGCTTTGCGGTTGGGAGCGATCAGGTAGGCAAAGGCGCGGTGGTGGGAGCGCCCGACTCGACCGCGCAACTGGTGGAGTTGGGCCAGCCCCAGCTTGTCGGCGCGATCAATGAGGATGGTGTTGGCCGTCGGGATGTCGATGCCCGACTCGATGATGGTGGTGCAGACCAGTACGTTGAATCGCTGGTGAAAGAAGTCGAGCATCAGGCGCTCCAGCTCGGACTCGCGCATCTGTCCGTGGGCGAAGCGCACGACGGCCTCCGGGACCAGTTCGGCCAGGCGGTCAGTGGTTTGCTCGATGGTTTCTACTGCGTTGTGCACGAAGTAGGCCTGGCCCCCGCGGCGGATCTCGCGGAGCAGGGCTTCCCTTACCAGGCCTTCGTTCCACTCGCAGATGAAGGTCTCGATCGACATCCGCTCCGCTGGGGCCGTAGTGATCAGGCTCAGGTCACGCAAGCCGCCGAGCGCCATGTTGAGCGTGCGGGGGATGGGAGTGGCCGTCAGCGTCAGGGTGTCCACATCGGCGCGTAGCTGGCGCAGCCTTTCCTTATCCCGCACCCCGAAACGGTGCTCCTCGTCGATGATCACCAGGCCCAGCGCCTTGAAGGCCACGTCCCTCTGCAGCAGGCGCTGGGTACCGATGACCACGTCCACCGAGCCTTCTTTAAGGCCCGCGATCACCCGCTTTTGTTCGGCGGCAGTGCGGAAGCGCGACAGGTCCTCCACCCGGATGGGCCAGTCGGCGAAGCGGTCGGCAAAATTCCTTGCATGCTGCTGGGCCAGTAGTGTGGTCGGGACCAGCACCGCCACCTGCCGGCCGGCCATCGCCACGCTGAAGGCGGCGCGCAGGGCTACCTCGGTCTTGCCGAAACCGACATCACCACAGACCACCCGATCCATCGGCTGGCCGGAGGCGAGGTCGGCCAGCACCTGACGGATGGCTTCGGCCTGGTCAGGGGTTTCCTCAAAGGGAAAGGCGGCAACGAAAGCCTGGTACTCCGCTTCGCGCAGCGCCACGGACTGGCCCTGCCGGGCGGCACGGCGTGCATACAGATCCAGCAGTTCAGCGGCGACATCGCGAATGCGCTCGGCGGCCTTGCGGCGTGCCCGTGCCCACTGGTCGCTGCCCAGCTTGTGCAGGGGTGCGCTGTCCGGCGATGCGCCCGTGTATCGACTGACCTGGTCGAGACCCTGCACCGGCACGTAAATGCGATCCCCGGCAGCGTATTCGATGACCAGGAATTCACCCGGATGTCCCTCGACGTCCATGACCCGCAGGCCGAGGTAGCGCCCGACGCCGTACGCCTCGTGCACCACCGGGGCTCCGGGCGACAGGTCGGTGAGCTCCTGCAGGATGACCCCAGGATCGCGGTCAGCACGCCGTCGTCGCCGCTCCTGGCGAGCCCGCTCACCAAACAGCTGATCCTCGGCAATGAGCGCCAGTCCGGCTCCTGGCAGGACCAGGCTGCCGACGCCGGCACCAGTGCAAACTGCCAGCGGTACCCTGATCGTCAGGAACTCAGACCAGCCCTGGACCGGCCGGGGATCGAGATGCTGCCCGCGCAACAACTCAAGGATGGTCTCGCGCCGACCTGCGCTGTCGGCCACCAGCAGGACGGGGCCGGCAAAACCGGAGAGGAACTGCCGCAGGGCGCCGGCGGGATCCTCCGATCGAGGATCGATGCGCAAGGCGGGCGGCACGCTGCTGCCAGCGTTGTGCCAACGGCCCTTTACACTTAGCGAATCCAGCTTGGCTGACTCGGCGACCACGCAGGCGAACTGGCCGAGCCGGTCCTCGATCTCTTCGGTCGCGAGGTAAAGCCTCGCGGGTGGGAGGAGCGGTCTTTCCAGGTCGTGCCGGCGTTGCTCATAGCGCTCCTCAACGGATTCGAGGAAGGTCCCGATACCGTGCCGGACCTCGCCGGCCAGTACGACGGTGGTATCGCCGGGCAAGTAGTCGAACACCGAGGCCACGGACTCAAAAAAGAGTGGCAGCCAGGACTCGATTCCAGCGGGTGCGAGTCCATCGCTCACGGCGCGATAGACAGGGCTGCGTGTAGGGTCACCCTCGAAGACCGCCCTCCAGCGCTGTCTGAACGCGGTGACCGCCTCGTGAGTGGTGGGGAACTCACGTGCCGGGAGCAAGCGCAGCGTATCCAGTGCCCCGGTGGAGCGCTGGGATTGGGGGTCGAAGTGACGAATCGTTTCGATTTCGTCGTCAAAGAGATCCAGCCGCAAGGGTTCATCGGCGCCCATCGGGAACAGGTCGATGACCGACCCGCGGATGGCGTACTCGCCGTGGGCCATGACCTGCCCTACGGCTGCGTACCCGGCGGCGCTCAGGCGGCTGCGAAAGGCGGTCAGGTCGAGACGGGTACCGCGCACCAGGTCGAAGCTGTGGGCCTCAACGTGCTGCCGCGGCGGCAGGCGCTGGGTGAGGGTGTCCGCGCTGATGATGACCACCCCGCGGCGCAGGTGAGGCAGGTTCGCCAGCGTCTCCAGCCGCTCGGACACGACGTCCGGGTGTGGAGAGAAGGGGTCGTAGGGAAGCGTCTCATGACCGGGCAGGGCGCGGACCGGTAAGTCGGCGCCCGCAAAAAAAGTCAGCTCGCCCTGCAGCGAGACCGCCTGCCGGTTGGTCTCAGCCACCACCAGCACCGGTCCTTGGGCCGCGAGGGCCAGTTCCACGATGGCGAGTGCGCGAGCCGAGCCATATAACTCACCCCATGACAGGGTTTCGGCCGGAGCGGGCAGGGGCACGCCCAGCAGTCGATCTGCGGTCATTCGTTCCTCATCGGACTGGAAGGGTCGCTGGCACCTCAGCGGGTGCCAGCCGAGCTCAGCGGCCGCCCTGGATCACGACGCTGTGCAGAACCTTATCGTACTCGAAGAAGACTGCCAGGCCCGGGTAGTCCCAGCGGGTGATCGGCGGGTCGCCGACCGGGCCGTGCCGGTTGGTGGGTGCGCCGAGGGAGGCCTCTGTCGCAGCCATGCTCGATCCCGGCAAGGGTACCGCCTGTATGGCGCGCGCGGCCGAGCTTGCCGGCACGTCGAGGTTCTGGCCCAAGGCCAGCGGGGCTGCCAAAACCAGGGCTGTCAGCAACGGAATGGATCGACGCATCGCTGTACCTCCTCGACGGATCTTAACACCCGGCAGCGGGACACTGTCGAGGATTCTGGCATAAGTACATGAAAAAAGTGATCTATGTCGGGTTCATGCCGGTCCTGTGTTTCAATATCCCACCATGTTTCGTTCCCTTCCTGCGGCAATCGGCCTGCGCTACGCGCGCCGCGGGCGGCGTTCCACCCTCGCGTCCTTCATCACCGTCGTGTCGGTGGGCGGTGTGTGCGTGGGGGTGGCGGCCTTGATTGCCGTCCTCTCGGTGATGAACGGTTTCGAGGCCGAACTCCGCAGCCGATTGTTGTCTATCTCCGCCCATGTCAGTGTTCGGGCAGCGGGCGCCTCACCTGATCAACTGGTCGAGATCGCTGCCCGCCTGCGGACCATCGACCCGCAGATCCAGAGGGCCGAGCCGTTCATCGAGTTGCAGGGGCTGGTATCGCATCGGGGTCAGCTGGCACCGGTGCTGGTGAGGGGGGTGGAGTCCGCCGAGCTCGCCCCTGGTGAGCGGGGTATGCTGACCGGCCAGGTGCTGGCGAATCGTCTCGGTGCCGTGCCGGGCGACGAGCTGACCCTGCTGTTTCCACGCACAGATCTCTCGGGCAGTCTGCTGCCCGCGGTCGGTGCATTCGAGTTGCGTGGAAATTTTGAGGTGGGTCTGGCAGAACTCGACTCCAGCCTGGCCCTGGCCACGCTCGAGGATGTGGCCGCCCTCGCGGGTGGGGGCGCCGCATCAGGCGTGTCGCTGACCCTCGACGACCCGATGGCCGCACCAGCGCTGGCGGTCCGCTTGCGGGACGGATTGGGTGCGACCTGGGAGGTCTCGGACTGGACACGGGAGCACAGCGCCTATTTTCGCGCGGTGCATCTCGAGAAGCTCATGATGGGCCTGATCCTCGGGCTGATCGTCGCCGTAGCGGCCTTCAACATCGTCGCCAGCCTGGTAATGGTGGTGGGCGAGAAGCGTGGCGACATCGCCATCCTGCGCACGCTCGGCATGACCCCGGGTGGCGTGGTGGGTGTGTTTGCCTTTCAGGGCCTGATCATAGGCTGGCTTGGCACGGGACTGGGCGTGCTGGTGGGAGTGATTCTCGCTCAGGTGCTGCCCGACCTGGCCGCGTGGCTGGAGGTGCTGTTCGGCTTCCAGGTTTTCGATGCCGAGGTCTACTACATCACCCGCATTCCCTCCCGGCTGGAGCTCGGCGACGTGCTCCTGATTGCCATCGGTGCGTTGGTCGCGACCTCGCTGGCAACCTGGTATCCGGCGCGGCGGGCGGCCGCCGTCGAACCTGCGGAAGCCCTGCGCCATGACTAGGCCGCAGTCGCCGTTGCCAGTGTGGATCGGCCGTCGCTACCTGCGCTTGCGCTCAGGCGAGCGCTTTACCGGGGTGGTGTCGCTGATCGCCACGGCTGGCATCGCGGTGGGTGTGGCGGTGCTGATCACCGTGCTGTCCGTGATGAACGGCTTCGAGCAGGAGGTGCGCGAGCGCATCCTCGACGTGACGGCGCATGCGACCCTCGAGGCGCTGGACGGACGACTGGCCGACTGGCAGTCCCTTGCGGAGTCGACCGGTACCGATGAGCGGGTGCTGGCCTCGACGCCCTTTGTCGAGGGGCGCGCCATGCTGGTGCGCGGCGAGACGGCGAGGGCTGCAGAGTTGCGTGGCGTATTACCCGCCTCGGAGTCGGGCGTCTCCTCGCTGGCGGGCCTGTTCGTGGAGGGTTCGTTGCAGGCCCTGGAACCCGGACGGTATCGGGTCCTGCTGGGCATCGAGTTGACCCGTCAGCTGGGTGTTGCGCTGGGTGATCGGGTCCTGCTGGTGGTGCCGGATGGCGTGGTTACCCCGGCTGGCGTGGTGCCACGCATGCGGCGCTTCGAGGTGGCAGGCACCTTCGATGCGGGCATGTACGAATTCGACAGTACCCTTGCCCTGGTTCACGTGGAGGATGCGCAAAGGTTCCTGCGGATGGGCGATACGGTGACCGGTCTGCGCTTCCTGTTCAGCGAGCCCTTTGCCGCGGCCGAGACCGTCCGCACGCTGGCTCTCAATGAGGGAGGCGGTTTTTACATCACCGACTGGACCCGACGGCAGGCGAATTTTTTTCGCTCCATCCAGGTAACGCGCTCGATCATGCTGGTGGTGCTGCTGCTGGTCGTGGCGGTCGCTGCCTTCAACATTGTGGCAACCTTGGTTATGGTCGTGCACGACAAGCAAGGCGAGATCGCCATCCTGCGCACCCTCGGGGCGACCCCGGGCACCATCCTTTCGGTGTTTTTCGCGCAGGGCACGGTGATCGGGCTGCTCGGGACGCTGCTGGGCGTAGCGGGCGGGTTGCTGCTGAGCCTCAACCTGACTGTTCTGGTCGGCGCACTGGAGACCCTGCTGGATACCCGGTTAGTGGACGAGACCATCTATTTCATCGACCGCCTGCCGGTCGATGTGCGCGCCGCAGACGTGGGCTTGGTGTCGCTCATCGCAGTGGCGCTCGGTATGCTCTCTACCCTCTATCCCGCCTGGCGGGCAGCCCGCACGGAACCGGCAGAGGTCCTGCGTCACGATGTCTGAGTACGAGGCTACCTTGAAAGACCTTCCCGTGCTGGCGTGCACCGATCTCGGCAAGTCGTTCCGACAGGGGCCGGTGACCCTGACCGTGCTGGCGGGACTGCAGCTTTCGGTGCAGGCCGGTGAAACCGTGGCCATCTTGGGCGCCTCCGGTTCCGGCAAGACTACCCTTCTTCAGTTGATGGGGGCGCTGGACGTGCCGACCACCGGCGAGGTCCTGATCGGCGGCGAGAATCCGGCGCTGCTCGGCGAGGCGGCGCGCGGCTGGCTGCGCAATCGCCAACTCGGCTTCGTGTATCAGTTTCATCACCTGTTACCGGAGTTCACGGCACTCGAGAACGTAGCCATGCCGCTGCTCATACGCCACGAGGATCGCCGGGCAGCCTTCGAGTCGGCCCGCGCAGTGCTCGACAGGGTGGGCCTCGGGGCACGCCTTGGGCATCGACCCTCGGAACTGTCGGGAGGTGAGCGGCAGCGGGCTGCGGTGGCTCGGGCGCTGGTCACGCGCCCGCCGCTGGTGCTGGCCGACGAGCCCACCGGTAACCTCGATTCGGCCAACGCGAATCAGGTGCTGGAGCTGATGCTGGAACTTAACCGCGAGTGGGGCTCGAGCCTGGTCATCGTCACCCATGACGGGGTGCTGGCCGAGCGTTTGCAGCGCCGGCTGGTCCTCGAGGACGGAAAACTGCGCGAACTGAGCGGCTGAACGGCTCCCACCGTCCAGCGGCGCGGGTCACGATCAGTGGGTGAGATGGCCTGTCCTTGCCCTGCTGGTCGGAATTTCCGCCAGTTACTGGCTGCGTGCCCTGCCCGGGGTCGGCTTGCTCGCGCTGCTGGCAGGGCTGTCCGTGCTGTCCCTGACGGTTCGCTGGCGTTTGGTCGGCAGCGCGATACTTGGCTTCCTGCTGGCCTGCCTGCACGGCCACTTTGCGCTAGACGGCGAACCGCCCTGCACTGAACAACGGCAGCGACTGGAGACCAGCGGCAGGATCGTTTCCGTCCCGGAGCAGCGCCCGGGCAAGTTGGACTTCGATTTCCAGACCCTCGGGAGCGGACCCTCACTCAAGCTGCGGGTGGCCTGGTACGAGGCAAGCGAGGCGCCAGCGGTTGGCGAGCGCTGGCGACTACCGCTGCGCCTGCGCTGCCGCCGGGCGCACCTCAATCCGGGGGTGTTCGACCGGGAGCTCGACCTGCTGCGCCGCGGCTACGCGGCCACGGCCTATGTGGCGCCCCGCGACGGACAGCCCCGCCGGGAGGCCGCCGCCGATGGCTGGCCGATCCAGCGGATGCGTGAGGTGGTCGGTGCCGCCATCACCGAGGCCGTGGAGGCACCAGACTCAGCCGCCGTGTTGCAGGGCTTGGCGGTCGGCCTGCGGGGCGACATTCCGCGCGACCTGCGGGAGGCCTTCATCAAGACGGGAGTGGCTCACCTGATCGCCATTTCCGGCCTGCATGTCACGGCCTTTGCCGTGGTGGTCGCATGGTCACTCAAGTTGGCCTTCCGTGCCGTCGGTTCCGCGCGCTGGGCTTCGGCCTGGCCGGCTTGCCGGACCGTGCTGGTGGTGATGGCGACCTGGGCTTATTCGCTGCTTGCAGGCGCCTCCCTGCCCACGCTCAGGACCGCCATCGCGGTCAGTATGGTGGCGCTCGTTTACCTCGGCCGTCGGCAGGTCTCGGCCGCTGACCTGGTGGGGGCCTGCGCACTGGCTATCATCCTGCCTGCACCGCTGGAGATGGGCTCCGCCGCCTTCTGGTTGTCGTTTGTCGCAGTACTGATCCTGGTGTTTGCCTGGTCGAGTGCCGGGCTGTGGGGATTCCTCAAGCTGCAGGCGAGCCTCTCGCTCGCCCTCATTCCGGTCTCGATGGCCGTATTCGGCGGCTATTCGCGGGTCGGGCCACTGGTCAACCTGGCGGCCATCCCGGTGTTTTCCTTCCTGCTGTTGCCGCTGCTGCTGCTGGCGCTCGCGCTGATGCCCGTGTGGCCCGCAGCGGCCCAAGCTCTCTGGGCGATGCTCGGCCGATGGCTGGAGCCGGCGTGGGGTCCGTTGTCGGCCATTGCTGCGCATCCGCTGGCGATGAGCTGGCTGGCGGCACCGCCGCCGTGGCTGGCCGGCTTGTCGATGCTTGGCGTGCTGATGGCCGTCGTGGTGCCCCTGCCGGCCACTCGCTGGCTGGCCCTGGCGCTGCTCATGACCGTGCTGCTGCAGACGCCGGTGCGGCCGGGGCAGGGGGAATTCCGGCTGCGGGTGCTCGATGTCGGACATGGACTGGCCGCGGTTCTTGAAACTTCCCGACGGGTCATGGTGTTCGACGTGGGACCTGCATGGGAGGGAGGATCTGCAGCCGCCTATTCGCTGATTCCCTACCTGCGTAGCCAGGGCATACGACGCCTTGATCTGGCCGTCATCAGCCATGCCGACCGCGATCATGCAGGGGGGCTCGACGACCTGGTGCGCAGCCTGGCCGTTGGCTGGATTCTCGGTCCCGAGGAGGTCGGGGTCGACGAAGCCTGCGTGGCCGGCCGGCGCTGGCACTGGTCGGGTGTGGAATTCGAGGTGTTACATCCGGCGGCCGACGCTGCCCTGGACGGCAACGACGCCTCCTGTGCCATAAGAGTGACAAGCGCCGGATGCAGCGTCCTGCTGCTGGCCGATCCCGAGCGTCGAGGGGAGGCGGCCCTGCTGCGACAGCTTCCGCGGGCCGACCTGGTGCTGGTGCCCCACCACGGTAGCGCGACCTCATCGGGCGCAGCCCTGGTGGCTGCGGTGGGAGCGCGCTGGGCGCTTGTTTCCAGTGGTTTCGATGACCGCTGGGGGCTGCCGAAGCCGGAGGTCGTGGCACGCTGGCGGGCCGCGGGCGCCGAGGTGCTCGATACGGGCCGCGACGGGGCGCTGCTGTTCGAAGCGCGGCGGGGACGCTGCGGTGCCGGCCCCCGCGGCTGGCGCGTGGCAGGCGGACGCTGGTGGAACCGGCAATGATGTACGCGACTCCGCCAGCGGTTATCATCCTGCTCCATGTGGGAGATCATTCGGGCCGGCGGCCCACTCATGTGGCCCATCCTGCTCTGTTCGGTGGTAGCCGTGGCAATCGTGGTCGAGCGCCTGTGGACCCTCAGTCCGCGGCGGGTCAACCCGGCCGAGCTCACTGACAAGATCTGGAAGCTGGTCCAGACCCGCACTCTCACCGATCGCCATGTCGAGGCGCTGGAGCAGAACTCGCCGCTGGGGCGGGTGCTCGCCTCCGGGCTGGCCAATCGCGATCGCGGCCGCGACATCATGAAGGAAGTCATTGAGGACACCGGGCGCCACGTCGTTCACGAGCTGGAACGTTTCCTCGACGCACTGGGCACCATTGCAGCCGTCACGCCGCTGCTCGGACTGCTCGGGACGGTCACCGGCATGATCTCGGCCTTCGAGGCCATCACGGTCGAGGGCGTGGGTGATCCGCAGGTGTTGTCCGGGGGAATTGGCGAGGCACTGATTACGACGGCGACCGGGCTGATCGTGGCCATTCCCGCCCTGATCGCCCATCGTTACCTGCGTGGCAGGGTGGACCGGCTGGTCATCGACATGGAAAAGGAGGCCATGAAACTGGTACAGGCCTATGATCGGCTGCAGGCGAGTGGGGCCGGCAAGCCATGAAGCTGGACCCCCGGCGGCGTGAGTCGCCGGACCTGAACCTGACGCCGCTGATTGACGTCGTCCTTTTGCTGGTCATTTTTTTCATGGTCTCGACCACTTTCGTTGATGAGTCGCGCCTGCGGGTGGAGCTGCCCAGTGCCAGCCAGCGCCCGCTGGCTGCCGCTGAGGAGCCGGTGGTGGTCACCGTGACCGCCGAGGGCGCCTACCGGGTCAACGAACAACCGCTGGTGGATGCACTGCCTCAGACCTTGGAGCGTGCCCTTGAGAAAGTAGGCCAGGGCACTCGGGATCAGCCGGTCGTCATCCGCGCGGATGGCCGTGCCTCGCATCAAGCGGTGGTCACGGCCATGGACGCGGTCGCGAGAACCGGCTTCAATCGGGTCAACATAGCGACGGTCAGTGAAAAAGAATAAGCGGGATCCGAACCTGCCGCCCCTCAACCTGGACGGGCTGGCTATCTATCGCCGTTTGCTCGGCTATGCGCGTCCGCACCTCGGGGTGTTCTCGGTGGGCGTGCTCGGCATGGCGATGTTCGCGGCGGTCGACACCGGCTTTGCGTGGCTGGTCAAGGAATTCCTCGACGGCGCCTTCGTCGAGCGTGATCCGGCGGTGTTGTCGCTGGTCCCCGTTGGCATCCTGGTGTTGTTCCTGGTCCGTGGGGTGGGCGACTACCTGGCCGTTTACGCGCCCGGCTGGGTGGGCCGCCAGGTCATCAAGCGCCTGCGTGGGGAAATTTTCGCCGCCTACCTGCACCTGCCGGCTGCCTACTACGACGCCCACGGCGTGGCGCCGCTGCTTTCGCGCCTGACCTATAACGTCGAGTTGGTCTCAGAGGCAGCAACCAACGCGGTCACCACCATGATCCGTGACAGCCTTACCATCATCGGGCTGCTCGGCTGGCTGCTCTACATGAACTGGCGGCTGTCGGTGTTCGCGCTGGCGGTCGCGCCGTTCATCGTCGGGCTGATCCGTACCACCAGTCGCCTGTTCCGCCGCTACAGTCACCGCATCCAGGCCTCCATGGGCGACGTCACGCGGGTAGCCAAGGAGGCCCTGGAAGGCCAGCGCATGGTGAAGGTCTTCAACGCCCAGGCGCGTGAGGCGCGCCTGTTCGAGGCCGTGAACGAGCACAATCGCCATAGCCACATGCGCCTGGTGACGGTAAAAGCGGTCTCCAATCCGGTGGTCCAGATGATCGCGGCCCTGGGTCTGGCTGCGGTGCTGTACGCGGCCATCAGACAGGTGCTGGCCGGCCAGCTTTCCATCGGCGAGTTCAGTTCCTTCCTGGCGGCCTTGCTGCTATTGACTGCACCCCTCAGGCGACTGGTCAGCGTGGTGGGCCCGCTGCAGCAGGGAATTGCGGCGGGTCAGAGCGTGTTCGAGATCCTCGACGCGCCACGCGAACCCGTGGGTGGGGAACGCAGGCTGACGCGGGCCGAAGGTCGGGTCGAGTTTCGCGAGGTGTCCTTTCGGTATACAGAAGCCAGCGACGGTGCACTCGATGGCGTGAGTTTCTCGGCCAGTCCAGGTCAGGTGGTGGCCATCGTCGGGCGCTCCGGGAGCGGCAAGTCGACCCTCGTTGGCATGCTTCCGAGGTTCTACGACGTGACCGGCGGCGAGGTATTGCTGGACGGCGTGGATGTGCGTGACTACGCGTTGGCCGACCTGCGCGCGCAGGTCAGCCTGGTCAGCCAGGAGGTAGCGCTGGTTGACGACTCCATCCGCAATAACATTGCCTACAGCGCTCCCGCAGCTACCCCGGAACAAGTCGAGCGGGCTGCGCGCATGGCACACGTGCTGGAGTTCGCCAATGCGTTGCCACAGGGCCTCGATACGCGCGTGGGCGAGCGCGGCTCGCTGCTTTCTGGGGGGCAGCGCCAGCGCGTGGCGATCGCCCGGGCCTTGCTCAAGGATGCGCCGGTCCTGATCCTGGATGAGGCGACCTCGGCGCTCGATTCTGAATCGGAGCGTGTCATCCAGTCCGCGTTGGACGATCTGGTCCGCGACCGGACCACGCTGGTGATCGCCCACCGCCTGTCGACCATCGAAAGGGCTGACCTGATCCTGGTGATGGACGAGGGAGGGGTGGTCGAGCGTGGCACCCATGCACAGCTGCTCCAGCAGGGCGGTGTTTATGCGGCACTCCACCGCATGCAATTCAGCGTCTGAGCGACTGGTTCGTCGCTGGTACGAGGCAGGCCGACCGTCAGCCTGGCTGTTGCCGGCGTCCTGGCTGTTCGGGGTGGTGGTGCGGCTGCGTCGCCTTGCTTTCCAGGCTGGTTTGGTCAGGATGCAGCGAAGCGTGCGGCCCGTGATCGTGATCGGCAACCTGACAGTCGGCGGCTCTGGCAAGACGCCGCTGGTGATATGGCTGGCTCAGCAGTTGCAGCAGCGCGGGCTGCAGCCCGCAGTGATCAGCCGCGGTTATGGTCGCAGGGTCACGGGGGCCAGGCGCCTGGGCCCTGAGGACACTGCCGAGACGGTAGGGGATGAGCCCCTGCTCGTGGCCCGCAGGACGGGAGTGCCAGTGGCAGTGGGCGAGCGGCGGATCGACGCGGCCCGCCTGGTCGAGGGCGACTGTGACCTGATCCTTGCTGATGACGGACTGCAGCATTACGGACTGCATCGTGATGCAGAGATCGTGGTGATGGATGGTCGTCGGGGCCTGGGCAACGCGCATCTGCTACCGGCGGGGCCCCTGCGTGAACCGCCGGAACGGCTGGCAGAGGTGGATGCCCTGGTTTGCACTGGCGCCCTGCCGTCCGCTGGGGGCGGAATCCTGATGTCACTGCAGTCGCTGCGCTGGGTGCCGCTGGCCGGGGGTGAACCACTGGCCCCGGAGGCGATGGCCGGCCGGCCGGCCCACGTGCTGGCGGGTATAGGCCACCCGGAGCGTTTCTTCGAGCACCTGCGCTCACTGGGTGTGGAGGTTATTCCGCTGCCCCTGCCGGACCACGGCGTGCCCACGGCTGGCGAGGTGAATTTCAATGACCAACTTCCGATCCTGATGACGGAAAAAGATGCCGTAAAATATCCCCACCCAGTCGACGGACGGCACTGGTACCTTGAGGTGCAGGCGGTGATCGATCACGAGGGCGCCGAGCAGTTGCTGGGCGTCGTCAACCGGGTCATGGAGAACGCGAGTGTCGGGAGGTAACTTGGACAAGAAACTGTTGGATATCCTTGCGTGCCCGATCTGCAAGGGTCCGCTGCTCTACCTGACGGATCCCGAGCGCCTGGTCTGTCGAGCGGATCGCTTGGCTTATCCTGTACGTGAGGGGATTCCCGTGATGCTTCAGGAAGAGGCGAGCGAACTGTCCGCCGATGATCCGGTGCTGGCGCGCTGAGGCGTGTTCAAGGTTGTCATCCCCGCTCGGTATGCGTCGTCTCGCCTTCCCGGCAAGCCGTTGGCGGACATCATGGGGCGGCCGATGATCCTGCACGTCTACCAGCGAGCGCTGGAGGCGGGTGCTGGCGAGGTGATAGTCGCAACAGACGACGAGCGTATTCGCGAGGCTTGCGTAGCCCTCGATGCACAAGTGGAGATGACTTCGCCGGCACATTCCACCGGTTCGGACCGCATCGCGGAAGTGGCAGCGCGCCGCGGTTGGGCTGGAAATACAGTGGTGGTCAACCTGCAGGGTGATGAACCCCTGCTGCCCCCGGTGCTGGTCGGGCAGGTAGCGGGGCTGCTGGCGGCAGATCCGGGCGCCGACCTGGCTACCTTGTGTACGGCCATCACCACCCAGGAAGAGTTCCGGAACCCGGCAGTGGTCAAGGTGGTGCGCCGGGCTGATGGTCGGGCCTTGTTGTTCAGTCGTGCGCCCGTTCCCCTGGACCGCGATGGTGATCGTGGCCTGACGGATACCTGGCGCCACATTGGCCTCTACGCGTACCGGGTCGCAGCGCTGTTGCGCCTGGCTTCCCTACCGCCCTGTGAAATGGAACTTCGCGAGCGCCTGGAGCAACTTCGGGCCTTGCACCACGGCATGGGGATTGCGGTGGCGGAGGCCATGGCAGCGCCCGGCCCTGGGGTGGACACGACCGAGGACCTTGAGCGGGTCAGGTCGTTGGTCGGAAGCCGGTGAGCTGCGGCTCAGTGTTCCCGGTGCGCTGCGAAGGACAGTCGGTCCAGAACGCCGAGCAGCAGCGCCGACAGCACGAAGGTCATGTGCAGGATCACGTACCACATGATCTTGTCGTTGGCGATCTGCTGCGCGTCCATGAACACCCGCAGCAGGTGGATACTGGAAATGGCGACAATCGATGCTGCAACCTTCAGCTTGAGGGTGCCTGCATCGAGCTTGCCCAGCCAGCCGAGCGATTCGCCGTTCTTGACGTCGATGCGCGAGACGAAATTCTCGTAGCCCGAGAACATCACCATCACGATCAGGCTGCCCACCAGCACGATGTCGATCATGGCGAGCACGGTCAGCACCAGTTGTGCCTCGGTCGAGATCAGCGCGTGGGTGAGCACGTGCCAGGCCTCCTGGAAGAACTTGAATCCCAGCGCCATCAGCGCCAGCGACAAACCCAGGTACAGCGGCGCCAGCAGCCAGCGGCAGGCGAACAGCAGGCGTTCGATGAAGCTTTCCATCGGCTGATTGTATCGCCATTGTCTGGCGACTGCTGATCGGTGTTCGGCTGGCGCGTTCATGGCTACGGCGACATGAGGCTCGAGCAGCTGCCCGAGCCTTGTCCGCGACCGGGCTGGGCGGTGGTGCGGGTCTGCGTAGTGCAGCCGAGCATCACCGAGACACTGCTGTTCGACGGCGCGAAGACCTACCTGCACGAGCAGGTAGCAAGCTTGCTGGCTCAGGGTCCGCAGCCGCTGTTTGGTCATGAATTTTCCGGAGTGGTTACCGCCCTCGGCGAGGGCGTAGACCGGTTGGCGGTGGGAGATCGGGTGGCGGCGCGTGGTTCACACCCCGCAGGCATCGTGGGCTTCGACATGCCCGGCGCTTTTGCCGAGTACATCGAGGTGCCTGCCACGCTGCTCGGGCGTTTGCCAGCCAGCGTGTCCTTCAGCGAGGGTGCGGTGGTCCAGGCGCTGACCGACGCGGTAGCAGCCGTTGATGCTGCGGGCGACCTTGCTGGCCGTTCAGTGGTGGTCATCGGCCAGGGCGCGATGGGTCTGAGTTGCCTGCAGGCAGCGCGCGCCGCTGGATCCGCGCGGGTCATCGCGATCGCCCGCCGTGCGCAGTCACTGTCGCTCGCTCGGCAACTCGGTGCCGACCTCTGCTTCGACGCCAGCCGGTGTGATCCGGTGGCAGCGGTGCGAGAGGCCACAACCGGCCTTGGCGCTGACGTGGTGTTCGAGACCGCCGGTGGGCCGCCTGAGCAGGGCCTGGCCGGGGATACCACGCTGGAGCAGGCGGCGCGGATGGTATGCGATGCGGGCACGGTGGTCGGCGTGGCCTTCCATGGTGAAGGCACCTTCCTGCCCTATCGGCTGTTTCGTTTTCGCGGCATTCGTTACCTGTTTCCCAGCCTGATGAGCGAGGCCATTTTCCAGCGGACGCTCGCCTGGCTCGGTGACGGGCGCCTCGACGTGCGGCCGATGGTGACCCACGTATTGCCGGGTCTGGAGCGGGTGCCCGAAGCCTTCCGGCTCACTGCCCGCAAGTCCGAGCATGGCCTCGTCAATCCCGCGCAGGTGCTAGTCTGGAACCCGGGAGGATGACCATGAACGCAACCGAACTTGCCCGTCACCTGTTGCAGGCCACCTATTACGATTCGATTGATCGTGGTGACATGACCTCGGCCGTGCTGGCGCTGCATCCTGACATCGACTGGTCACATGTGCAGGTCTGGGAGCACCATGACTACCGCCGGCGTGCCGAGCCTACCCGGCTGAAAGGTCGACAGGCCGTATACGGCCTGCTGGCAGAGCGGGTGGCGAGACTGGCCGAGGCAGGCATTCGGCACCGCATCAGGCAGTTGGTGTGCGATGGCTGCCAGGGGGCTTTCCTGGCAGCGGTCGAGGGCCCCGAGCGTGAAATACCGTTTTTTGGCTGGTTCGAGTTGCGAGACCAACTGGTGAGTCGCTACGTATTGCGTCCGGTGGAGTAGGTCATGAGGATCCTGTTCGTCTGCATGGGCAACAGTTCGATACTTTTATAAAACAATGAGTTAGGTATTCTGGATACTGCCAGGATACAAAAATAGGCCAACATTTGGCGACTTCGTGCCGGCCGAATATCTGCCTGAACAGTCCAGATTCCCGCCCCTATAGTGCGCCCAGGACCGGCGATCATCGGGGCCATATCCAAGCCCCGCTCACGCCGCAAGACCGCGCCAAGTAGCACCCAGCGGGACACCGTAGGGTTCCTGCTTGACTGCATGACTTCGCCCTGGGTCCAATGCCGTTGTCCAGACCGCAAGTCGGCACCAGGCAGCCGCCATCGGCATCACCCCATCGGGGGCCACTGGCCCAGACCCGTGGAGTAGTCCGGTACCGGGGGCCGTATCTGCTTCTCACCCGGCCCGCCACATCGCCTGCACCGTGGCCGCAATCGCGTCACTGCCATAGCTCCCCGACCAGACCGGACCATTTCTCCCAAGTCTAGGCTGGCCCAGCGACGGCAGGACGGGCAATAGACTCCGATCCTGTGCCGGAATTTATGTAGCCCGCCAATGGTACTGAGATCGTCCACGGCCAAAGCGTAGCGCCAGCCAGGGCCATGCGGTGAGCCACCAAAAGAGAGGACGACACGCGGACGGCCAGCGGCACCGGGGAGGTGCCACGCACAGCCTGCCACTCCAGCGCCCGCCCTGGGCCGTGAGAATGTCCCGTATTGGGCTGGAAACCAGTCTGTGACCGTTTACGATGGTTGCGTCATAGGGAGATGGCTATGCGCGTCATTGCCTTGCTAATTGGGCTGTTAGTCGCACTTCCGGCAAGCGCGGATGGTTGGTTGTGCGTTTCGGATGGGATGTCCGGATTCACGTTCAACAAGACAACAGGGCATTGGGTGCCGGCGATATTTGAGACGGAGAAGAAGCTCGTAATGCGCCCGATAAAGAATGGCCAAGATATCCCGATGCAGCCAGATGCCGCCTACCAAGTTTACGCGGTTGTCGAATTGGGCGAAGACGCAGCCCTATCAACGTGTCCTAATTTCAACAAAGGCGGCGTCCTCTGGTGCCAAGGAATACCAGAGCTTGTATTTCGCCTCGACAAGTTGGAGTTCTACGCGGTCTTTGATGACGCTTGGCTCCTAGTTAAGGGGGATGAAAGGCCATCCGGTGACGTCGCAATGGTCGTTGGCCGATGCCCATTTCTCTAACCTTTAACTATGGCGATTGATATCGCACCCGGAATTGTTCTTGCCGTGCTGGTCCTGGCTGGGGGGATTCTCGCCCTCATATTCGGCCTAGCCATCATCGTAGAACTATGGTGGCTGATCGTCCTACTTCCCATAGCTGTAGGCGTCTATTTGTTGATCGATACCCCCATCCTGAAGGGCCATGGCTCCCGCGGACGGCTCGGTCGACTTGGACGGGACCCCGTCCCGGTCTTCGGCCTCCTGGCACCGAGCCCGACTCTCTCCTGTACTGAAAATCCGCGTGTCGTTGGTTCGATTCCGACCCTGGCCACCACTTCCGATGTTTCCTAACCAATTGATTCTAATATTACTTTCTACGCGATAGGGTGGCCATCGGGCGTCGATGGTGGCGACTTGCAGTATGCTCATCAAACGGCGCGGATCGTTGTCCCATCTCACATCCAGTCAATACACCCTAGGCCTTATTGAGACGTTGTCGCCCACGCGCGCGGATCCGGTGCAAGTTCTCCCCCGTCACGTCAGAGGAGCATCGCAATGGAGATGAGGCAACTACGCCATTTCCTGGCACTGATGGAGACGAAGAGTTACTGGCGTGCCGCGGAGGAGTGTGGGCTGACGCCGCAGGCGCTCAGCAAGAGTATCCGACGTTTCGAGGACTCGCTCGGCGTGCGGCTGTTTGATCGTGATACGCGGTCAGTCAGGCCGACATTGTTTGCTGAACAGATCGTTACTTATGCGA
Organism: Gammaproteobacteria bacterium; assembly: GCA_030831085.1. Classification (GTDB taxonomy): domain Bacteria; phylum Pseudomonadota; class Gammaproteobacteria; order Steroidobacterales; family Steroidobacteraceae; genus SG8-30. Next base: position 25,635 of record JAURLT010000154.1, on the reverse strand, counting down.
GGAACATCGACGCCGAGGCGCGCAGTTTACGCCGAGCCCTTGATGCGCTACTCGACACGGGCACCAACCAGCTGGTAATCGGAGCTGGTGCCGCGGTCGCGACGAAGCTCATTGCGGATGCCGTACTCGCGGTACGTCGGCACAATTCTAATATCGCCGTCGACGTCATCGAGGGAACCTTCGAGGACCTCATCCCTCGGCTACTGCAGGGCAAGATTGACGTGGTCGTAAGCATCATGACCGTCGATGTCGTCGATCGCCTTATCGACCATCGAGTGCTACGGGTTGAGAAGTATCGCGCGTACACGCGGGCTGGCCACCCTCTTGCCGGGCTGGAGAAGGTGCCGCTGGCGCGCCTTTTGGAGTTCCCATGGATTGCGGGAGACGATGAAGACCAAGTGGAAGCAGAGGTGGCAGCGAGCTTCAGGGCGATTGATCTCAACCCGCCGGAGCCCACCTTCAAGACCAACTCGGTATCTTTCGCCCTGGGGCTCCTCCTGCAGAGCGATGCGCTCTTGATCCTGCCGCAGGAAATCCTGCGCCGTGAGACGGCGGCAGGGCTCGTCGTTCCGATCGATACCGATGCGGATGACTGGACACGACCGACGGTGGTGTTCTTTCGTAAGAACAGCACTCGATCCCCAGACTCACTGCAGTTCTTGCGCGAGTTGAAGCGGATCGTCGAGGCGGGAACGCCATAGCGTGGAACCCGCCGTTGGTAACTCATGGTTGCCGAAAAATACAAGAAGTTGATAGCACCAGCGCTACAGCCGCTTGGATACTGCCCAGGGCTCGTGTAACGGCGAACCAGCTTCCCCCTGTGTCGGTGACCCGGCGCCCTGAGGTGCGGGTAGGAAGGAAATGAATGAACGAAATCGGCCGTAAGCATTACTCCGGCACCGTCGTGTCAATTGGCGACGAGGTTGGACTGAGGGGAATCGAGCGGTTCTCGGTGGCCGTGGCGCCGGACGGCAGCCGGACGCTGCATGCCACATGCGAAATCATGGATCGGCGCGTATCGAAAGACGTGGTCTATTCGGTCGACAAGGATTTCAGGCCGATCGACGCTTTCGTGCGCCTGATCAAGGACGGGCAATTCGTGGGTTCCGGTTGGTTCAACTTCGACGGCGCGGGCGCTGATTTCGAGGGAGTCAACCAGGTTCTTGGACGCGTCTCTCAGCGAATCAACCGGCCCAACTCCTTTCCGAGTTTCGGGCCGCATCCGCTCGCTTGCGACGTCTGGCATCTCGCCCAATACGTACACGGCTCCCCGCAGAAGGTGCAGTTCCTCGACTCCGCGCTAAGCTCCGTGGAACACGACGGGTGCTCCGGGCCGATGCTGCACCCGGTGCGATTCGGAATCGAGTTCATCGGGCCGGAGAGGATCACCGTGGCAGCCGGCACGTTTGAGACCCACCGCTACCGCTTTCACCTCGAGGGCACCGTGCCGCAGCCGCATCCACCGGAGGAACTCTGGTGCGTCCCCGATGATTTTATCATCGTGCAGATCCGGGTCGGTGGCTACATGGCAACGACTTACCAGCTCTCGGAGCTGTTCCGATAGGGTGCGAGACCGATGACTACCTATCAACTGCTCGTCGTGGCGCACGTCCTGCTCTTTGCTTACTGGCTTGGCGCGGACTGGGGCGTCTATGTCAACTCCCACTACGTCGCCGATCCTAAGCTGTCACTCGACGAGCGCCGCCGCTTCCTGGTGGCCGCCTTCCGTATCGACCTGTTGCCGCGCATCTCGTTTACGTTGTTGCTGCCGGTCGGCCTGCAGCTCGCCACGGCCTACGGCCGCGTGCCCTGGTCGCCGGCCTTCATGGCGGTGGTGTGGATTGCAGCAGTCACGTGGCTCGTCATCAACGTCACCGGCTACCGGCGCTCCGGTACCCCGACGGGGAACCGGATGAGCAACGCGGACAAGTGGATCCGCGTGGCGCTGGCGCCGCTTCTGATCCTGGTCGGCTTGTACTCGGCGGTGACCGGTGGCCCGGTAGCGCCGCTCTTCATCGCCCTGAAACTCGCGGTCTTCGGCATTATGATCGTCGTGGGTCTCATACTGCGTAGGATGATGAAGGACTGGGTCGTTGGTTTTGCGAAGCTCGCACGCGGCGGTCCTGATCCTGAGGTGGATGCATCATTCCTGCGCACCCTGCAACGCGCCAAATATGTGGCGTACTTCATGTGGTCGCTTTCAGTAGTCATGGCCGTCCTGGGTGTCGCCGCGTTCATATGACTCGACAACGCCTTTGGGCGACGTCCCGAGCCCAGTGGTCGTGGGCGTTGGCCGACTGGGCCCGCGAGCCATTCTTCTCGATTGTCCTCAGCCTGATCTTTCCGCCGTTTTTCGTGTCAGCCGTTGTAGCCGACCCGATCCGTGGCACGGTCCTGTGGGGCTACGGCATTTCGATCGCGAGCGCCGCCCTGGTGTTCCTGAGCCCGCTGGCCGGCGCGGCGGCCGACAGCACCGGCCGGCGCAAGCCGTGGATCGTGGCCAGCATGGCTGGCGTGGCCGGAGGGATGACTAGCCTGTGGTGGGCGACGTCTGAGCCGGGACATTTTATCTGGGTCCTGGCTTCGGTCGCCGGGACACAGCTTGCCGTCGAGTTGTCGCGGATCTTCAGCGACAGTATGGTACTTCGGGTCACCAACAAGGAGGGCGTCGGTCGCCTGAGCGGCCTGTCTGTGAGCCTCGGTTTCTTGGCCAGCCTGATCTACCTCGGTGGCGTGCTAGTAGCCGCGAGAACCGGGGTTTCCGCGGACGAGGTCTCGACGACGGTCCAGCGCATTGCCTCAGTGCTCTGTGGCCTCTGGCTGGTGGTGTTCATGCTGCCGTTGCTGCTTTACTGTCCGGACTATCCAGCCGAGGCTCGCTCATGGCTCGAGACGTCCCACGAGAGCTGGCGGCGCCTGAGGAACTCTCTACGCGACGTCGTCAGGATCCCGGGCGTGGGCCGCTTCCTGCTCGCACGTATGGCTTACTGGGACGGCATGATGGGCCTGTTCTCGTTCATCGCCATCCTGGCGTCCTCCAGGCTGCAGTGGCGCGCAGCCGAGATCTCGATTTTCGGGCTGCTTGGCCTGCTGGTGAGCAGCGGCAGTGCGCTCGTTGCCGGCTCGCTCGATCGACGCTACGGATCGAAGCGCGTGCTGGCGGTGGGTATTGGCTTGATGCTGTTCGTCGCCTCGTTGATGTTGCTGATCATGCCGACCGGTGAGACGCTCGCTGCGGCGTCCGCGCTGTTCGGCTCGGTGCACGACCGGATGTTTCTGGCGTTGGCAGTGATTGCCAGCGGTTGCGTGGGCATCATCCTTGCCAGTAGCCGGACCATGATGGTTAGCCTATCGCCACCGGATCGGCTGGGCGAGTTCTTCGGGCTCTACGTTATGGTCGGGCGCGCTTCGAGTTTTGCGGCACCGCTGCTGGTGGCAACAACGACGGCGTTACTCGACGACCAGACGGCGGGCGTCTTCGGTGTCTCGATTATTTTCCTCCTGCTCGGGTTGCTTCTCCTTGCGCGTGTCCCCACTCACCATCGTTGACGATCCGTTAGGCCCATGGCCGGACCCAAGGACCGCTTGGCGGGTCGTGGCAGTGCTGACCTTCGCCTATGCGGTCGCCTTTGTGCACCGCATCGGGATGAGTCTGCTTGTCGAGCCGATGCAGGCGGACCTCGGTCTCAACGACACCGACATTGGCCTGCTGATGGGCGTACTGTTCGCGGTGCCCTACACACTTGGAGGCCCGGTGCTGGGCTGGCTGGCCGATGCGTTCAGCCGGCGGATGCTGTTGGCGGCAGCCGCGACGATCTGGGCTGCGACGACGGCCGCTTGCGGCTTCGCTGGCTCATTCGCGACGCTGGCTACTCTGCGTTTCGGATCCGGTCTGTCGCAGTCCGCGCTGCAGCCGGCCGCGGCATCGATGATCGCCGACTGCTTCCGGGCGGAGATGCGCTCGAAGGCTTACGGTGTGTTCGTGGCTGGCACAGCAATCGGGACTGCGGCGGCCTACTGGCTTGGCGCGATGGCGCTCGGCGTCGGCGAGTGGGTCGCCAGTGCCTCGGGGCTGCGTAGCTGGTCGGGCGCGTTCCTGAGCCTGGGAGCCATCGGCCTGCTGGTGCCCGTCGCGCTGGCGCTTATTCGCGAACCGGTGCGTCAGGAACGGCTTGAGTCCGGCAAGCCGGACCTCCACGTCACGGTGCAGTTCCTGCGGCGGCACTGGTTCGTGGTCTGGTCGCTCAATTTTGGCATCGCCATCTGCTTTCTCGCGCCCTATGGCCAACTGGCCTTTATGCCGGTCATGTTCTCCCGCAGTTACGGGTGGAATCCTGCCCAACTTGCGACCGTCTTCGGCGTGGTGGCCATCATCGCCGGGGGACTTGGGTCTGTGTCCGCCGGCTGGCTGGCGGCCCGCCTGGCGAAACGTGGCGTGGCCGACAGCGACTGGCTGGTTTGCGGGATCGGTGCGGCGGGCAGCCTGCTACCTGGCACTGTCGCGCCGCTCATGCCTACGGCTGTTCTGAGCCTCGTGATGTTCTCCCTTTCGGGCTTCTTTTCGAACTGGCCAGGCGTTGGCGCACTGGCTGTGCTGAACCGGATCGCGCCGAACGAGATGCGGGGGCAGATGACCGCGCTCTACACCTCCACGGTAGGACTGATCGGCGCAGGGCTTGGGCCAGTGGTTGTGGGAACTCTGTCGGATCATCTGCCGGGGCGGTTCGGCAATGTGGCCTATGCCATGTCGATGACGTTCCTGATCTGCAGCCTGTTGTCGGTTACGCTGCTCGCGGCCGGCCGTAGGCCGTTTCTGAAGTTGATGTCGGCTGCCTCACTCGAACAAGCGGCCTGAATGCGTCTCGAACCCGGGCACTGCGAACGCGGGTTTGACGCTGGCTAACTCGAAACGTCTGGTTGTCTATAAAGACAACTAGTTGTCTTCCGCCATCGCTACTCTTGCTCCGTCGATACAGGTCCTGGCAGCGCCAACAGGACTGCGAGCTGGATGTATCCGGCCCCGGTCCATGGACCCGCCATCACCCCAAGACGTGTGAGATACACGATTGTCCTGATCAGACAGACAGGTGGAGGAACTCAGAATGTCATTGAAGCCTACACTGCGCCGTGCGCTCCAGCTAGCCGGTGCCGCCTGTTCCGTAGCCACAACTCCGGTGCCCGTCTTCGCGCAGGAGACAGTTTCAACCGCTGTGCTCGAAGAAATCACCGTCACTGCGCAGCGACGCGAAGAAAACCTGCAGGACGTCCCGATCGCGGTTTCTGCCTTTAGTGGCACGGCGCTCGATCGTCTTGAGATCCGAACAGTCCGCGACGTCCAGTCGGTGGTGCCAAATCTCTGGATGGAAACCAATACGGGGCTGTCGAACGGATCGCGCGCTGCCTTGCGCGGCATCGGCGAGGACGAGAGCTTCTTCACATCTGACACGCCGGTCGGCATCTATGTCGACGATGTCTACATTCCGCGCCAGACGGGCGCGATGTTTGACCTGTTCGATGTTGAGCGCATCGAGGTCCTGCGCGGCCCGCAGGGCACGCTGTACGGCCGTAACACCTCCGCGGGAGCCATCAAGCTCGTGAGCCGTAAGCCCGGTGACGAGTTCCGCGCTAACGCTGAAGTCACCGTCGGCGACTACAGCAGGATAGACCTGCGCGGATCCCTTTCCGGTCCGCTCAGCGAGATGATCTCCGGTGAAATTTCCGCTCTCTCGCGCCAGCGCGATGGCTATGACCGCAACCTCATCGACGGCTCGAAAGTGAATGACCAGGACGTGGTCGCGGGTCGCCTGGCTTTGCGGTACGCGGCGTCGGACAGTTTTGAGGCCCTGCTGTCCTACGACAAAATCCGCGATCGATCGACACCCGGATATGCGCTGGGCGTCGTCCTGCAGGGGTCTGACGGACTTGGTGCCGTCGATCTTGGCGACCAGATAGATGGCGACAGCAATGTCCACACCCTCATCTCCGACCTTTTAGACCCGATCAACGACACTGACCAACAGGGAGCGAGCCTCACCCTCACTTGGCAGGTCAACGACCTTACGATCAAGTCCATCACGGCCTGGCGTGAGATGGAGAACACAGTCCTGCTGGATGCTGATGGCCAGGATAACTGCTTCGGGTTATCCTTGCCGTGCCTCCACCTTTTTCAGGACCAGGCCCAGGACCAAATCAGCCAGGAGTTCCAGGTGCAGGGCAGCTCCAGCGGCGGCAGCCTTACCTACCTCGCCGGCGTGTACTACTTCGAGGAGAGCAACCGGCAGATCACCGAAAACATTATCCTCGCGCAGTTCGGTGAGAACCCGTACTCAGACACCAGCCTGGATACCGACAGCATCGCCGTGTTCGGCTCGGCCACGATGGCTCTCTCGGACCGCTGGAACCTCACGCTCGGTGCGCGCTGGACCGAGGACACGAAGGACTTTGCCAGTGCCGTCTTCGAGGCGAACGGCAACGCCCGCCTCATATGCGCCGATCCCGTCACGAGGACGGTGTACTCGAGCGGGCCTTGCGCAGCGGGCTCGCCGCCGGCGGCATTGACGGTGCCGCTGGACCGGCAGATCGAAAAATCCTGGTCGAGTGTCACACCACGGGTGGTACTGGACCACAAGGCGTCGGACCATGCGATGCTCTACGCGTCCGTCGCTGAGGGATTCAAGTCCGGCTCTTTCGACGGCCGCGAGGTCGGAACCGCCCTGTATAACCTGCAGCCGATTAAGCCTGAGACTGTGCTGACCTATGAAGTCGGCGCGAAGACGCAGTGGCTCGACCGCCGCCTGCAGGCGAACATGGCTGTCTTCCTGAACGACTTCCAGGACCTGCAGGGCACCGGAACCGACCAGGACACCGGTGCGTTCACGCGATTCTCGGTTGGAGACGTGGAGACCAAGGGGGTCGAAGTTGAGTTGACTGCGCTACCGGTCGCTAACCTGACCGTGACCGCCAACGTCGGCCTCCTGGACACGGAGTACACGAAGGTCAACTTCGACCAGGTCGCGGATTGCGGTTCGGTCGGAACGGGTACCAAGGATCTCGAGCTGAAGTTTGCGCCCAAGTTGTCGTCGTTCCTCGGCTTCAACTACCGGGTTCCGCTGGCAGCCCTCAGCGGCGCAGTCAATTTCGGCGCAGACTGGACTCATAAGGACAGCTTCTATCACAGCTCGTGCAATCCGCTGCCGTCGAAGTCTCCGGGCTACGACCTCTACAATGCTCAGCTATCTTACGAATCGGACGATGGCCGCTGGCTCGTCGCCGGCGCCCTGCGCAACCTCTCGGACGAGAACTATGCAATCGGCCAGTTCTTCATTCCCGGGCTAGCGTTCGATGCCGTGTACATCAACCCGCCCCAGACATGGAGCCTCATGCTGAGGTACGCTTTCAAGTGAACCCCACTGCGTCCGGTGCCCTCTCGCCTTGTGACGAGAGGTGCGCCGGGCAAGTCGCGGACTCGCGCCAACTGCGCGATGTGTCATGGGAATGTCTGACTTCCCTGGCGGCCCAAATTGATCCCTGGCGTGACCGGAGCACGGCGCGCGGGGCGGAGTAATGACCATGTCCTCTAGCAGCGCTGGATCCACGGCCCCGGAGATGATCCTCAAGGACAGCATGGTCGTCACCATGGACGACGAGCGGAACGTGTACGAGTCCGGCTACGTCTGGGTGAAGAACGGCGCCATCTATCGCGTGGGCGATAGCGCGGAAATCGGTGAGGTACCCGCGGGAGTCGACGTACGGTCCGCCAGGGGCTGTCTAGTCATGCCCGGACTGATCAATTGCCACTCGCATTTCTCCAACGGCATCCTTCGGGGCATCTATGACGAAATGCCGCTCGCAGTCTGGTTCAGCAAGGGGATGTGGCCGGTGATGGAAGCCATGGAGCGACCGGCCGGCAAGGCTGGTGCGGAACTCGCGCTGCTCGAGCAGATGACCATTGGCGTAACGACCAGTGTGAGCGGCGAGTTTGGAACGCCGAACGGAGACACGATTGACGGCGTCCTCGAGGCCGTGCATCAGTCACGTATACGGGCAATCGTCTCGCGCATGACGATCGACAGCGCCGACGAGTCGAGCGCATCGCAGGCGGTGCCAAGGCAGTACCGTGAAAAGCCGGATGACGCGGCGAAGGAGGTTCGCCGTTTACAGAGAGCGTTCAACTCCGATCGAATTGGCGTCGCACCTGAGGCCCTGGGTGTATTGCGTTGCACGCCGGAAATGGTCCAGGCGATGCATGAAGTGTCGGTGGAGACCGGCAGCCACTTTCTCATGCATGTCGCGAGTTCCAAGGAAGAGCGTGAGGAAAGCTATCGCCGCCTGGGCCACGGCAGCGTCGCCGAGATGAAGAGGCTGGGCGTCCTCGGGCCGAAGACCCTCATTGCACACGCGATCTGGCTCGACGACGCCGAGATCGACCATCTCGCTGAACACCAGACCGGGGTCTCTCATAACCCAGTGGCGAATGCTTACTATGCATCCGGATTCGCACGCCTCGCCGAGTTACTCGAGGCCGGGGTGCGGGTCGGACTTGGTGTCGATGGCGCATCGACCAACAACGGCCAGAACGTCTGGGAGACGATGAAGATGGCTCTGCTGTTTCAGAAGGAACGGCTGAGTAATGCCAGTTTTGGCTCGGCCGAGCTGGCGCTGGAGCTGATGACTCGCCGCGGGGCAATGGCGCTTCACATGGAAGACCAGATCGGCTCGCTGGAACCAGGCAAGCGCGCTGACTTCATCGTGATCGACACGGAAAGGGTGTCACTCGCGCCGGCTCATACGGTGATCTCCAACCTCGTGTACTCGAATGATCCAGGTGCGGTGCGGGATGTCTACATCGATGGCGAGCAGGTCGTTGCCAGCGGCGTGCACAAGTACCTGAACCGGGCTGACGTCGTCGACGGAGCACGAGTGGCGCAAGGGCATGTGCTGGAGCGCACCGGGCTCAAGTCCTATCTTGCGTCCCGCAGTAAGTGGAAGTGGAAAGGAGCTGGAATGCGGTAGGGCTTTTCAGGTAGCACTGGCGTGTGGTGTTCTGCTCGTGGGAAACCGGCTTTCAATTGTCGGGTTACAAGCGGCCTGTATGGGTCATTCGAAAGCAGCCAACGCGACACGCGACATGCAAGAGTATCAATCAGGTCTTCTGAGTCCGGGACCTGCTGCTAAACACCAGCACTAGCGGAAGTGGGGAATGTAGCGTGGAAGCGTATGGATGGTTCAAGCTGGCGCATATCGTCGTCTGGGGTTACTGGGTCGGCTCAGACCTGGTCGTGAACCAGTTGACCCACTACTTGACGCATGCCGAGAAAATGGAGGGGATGGAACGTAATCGTCTTTGGAACTTCCTCCTCGACGTTGACCAGCACCCACGGAATGCCTTGATACTTTCGCTGCCGCTCGGCTTGACGCTGGGCGGCCTGCTGGGCCTCGTGCCGCTGGGAACTCCCGGTCTCGTTTCGGTGTGGATCGTGTCAGGGGCTTGGTTCTCGTTCATGTGGTACGTTCACCTGCGCGGTCACACGGCAGCAGGTGCTGCACTGCGAGCCTGGGATGTCCGGATACGCTATGGCGTCATCGCCGTGTCCGTCGGCGTGGGCGGCTGGTCTTTGGTCTTTGGTACTCCAATCGCCGCTGGCTGGCTGGCTGCCAAAGTAGTGTTGTTTGGGCTGGTAGTGGGTGCAGGGATCGGCATTCGCTACTACATCCAGGCGTTGCTGCTGACGTGGCCAGATATTGTTCAACATGGCTCGACCCCAATACGAGAAGCTGCAATTCGCCAGGCGATGAGGCGTGGCACCTGGGTTCTGGCGGGGCTGCACCTCTCGCTGCTAGCTGCCGCCTTCCTTGGTCACGTGAGGCCGTTCTGAAGATGTTGTCCTCAAAGTAACGAGTAGACCCCATGTCGAGCATTCCCGCATTGAAGCGTCTAACCGTCTGGGTTCGGGACATCGAGCGTTCTCTGTGGTTCTATCGCGATGTGATCGGCCTGCAGGTCCTCGAGCGCAAGGATCTATCTGGCCCGGCCATTGCGTCGCTCGTCGGATACGAAGACGGCCGGATGCGCATTGCCCACCTAGGTACGCCGGGCTCGACGGTTGGCTGGATTGGGCTGTACGAGTTGAGCGGTGCAATGCCACCCATAAGTTCACTTGCGCCGCCGCCGCGGGAGCGCGTCGCCTACGGTCAGGCGACTGCGGTATTTGAGTCGGCGGATGTTGCAGGAGTCTTGTCAAGACTGCGCGACGGGTGTTGCGAACTGCTCAAGGAGCCAAGCATTTACCGGCTACCTGCAGAAGGAGCGAGTCGTGCCGTTGAACTTCTTGAGGTGATCACGTTTGACCCGGACGGTGTGCTTGTCAGCGTGATGGGTGTTGTGCCCACTGGCGGCACCTGACCATTCGTGCGCCTCATTCGGCAGTTTCGCCGATCGGAGTTGGTAGGAGGCCATGGCTCCCGCGGACGGCTCGGTCGACTTGGACGGGACCCCGTGACGGTCTTCGACCTGGTCGCCCCAGACCCGACTCTCTTCTGTACTGAAAATCCGCGTGTCGTTGGTTCGATTCCGACCCTGGCAGATAGCAGACATCGACTGTGTGTCCGCCCGATCAGAGACACTTTACTGGTTGAGCCGTCGTCCGGCACCAGGATTACGACCAGCGGTTGAACGGGGGTAGATGGTACCTGCACACCCCCCGGGGTCTGTGATTTCAGGGTGTACCGCCCGGGTGGGTGGGGGTCTGTTTCTGACTAGCTCAGAACGCAGCATGACCGGTCGAGACCCAGGCGTGCCGTTTCTAGGGTCGCGGAAAATCCCAGGAGCCTTGATCTCCTCAAAGACATACCAAGGCCAGGGGTACCGACTCAACCGCTCACAGGTTTACGGCGTCAGGTCCTCGTCAATCCTTCCAGAACCCCTTAAACCGATCCGGGGCCATCTCCGTATACCGGACCGTGTGGTTGATGTTCTTGTGCCCCAGGTAGTGCTGTAGCGCCCGGGTATCGTGGCCATCGTTGGCCAGCTTGTAACCGCAGGCGTGCCGGAGCATATGGGGATGGACCGGGAACTTGAGCTTGGCGGTTTCCCCAGCCCGGGTGACGAGCTTCCTGACGTTGCTGGCAGTCATGGGGCCTCCGCGCTCGGAGACGAACAGATAGGGGCTGTCGGGGTAGTCGCGGCGCAGCTGGCGGAGCTTGCGTAACTCAGGTCCCCGGAGGGGATGGGTCGAAGCCACCCCGTTCTTGAGCCGATTGACGTGCAGCAGGCCCGCCTTGAGGTCCACCTGGTCCCAGCGCAGGGAGACGGCCTCCGTCACCCGCAGGCCGTGCCGGTACATGAGGGTCAGCAGGGTCTGGTCCCGCCCAGGGTGCCTTCCCATAGCCCCCACCGCCTTAACCAGCCGCTCGACCTCGGTCGGGGTCAGGTACTCGCGGGAGCGGACCTCGCGGTTGGCCCGACGCTTTGGAGGAACTTTCCCATTTACGGCGATTGGGGCCCGCTTGCGGCGACGTGGCAGATCAATGACTTGTCCCATGGCACACCTCTATTCTTTCCCGTTAAGGGATATTATAGGGAAAGTATTCGTCTGGGTCACTTGCGGTTTCGCGCAGTTTGGTGCAGAAGACAGCCCTACAGAGTCGGAAACGCCGATGGACGCGCTACTCAGGTCGACTTTTCAGGTGCTGACCCGTGGTCAGAAGACGAATTCCTACAAGTTTGCCTTGCTGAGAGCCATTGCGGATCGGGCGCGGTCCACGGGAACGGATGCCCAAGAGATCAGCCGTGCCGAGCTGGCCGATCGCTTTGTTCATTACTACTGGCCCCTGACGCTCAAGTACCGCGTTCGGCAAGGGACGGACCCGTCCAAAGACCCGGTGGTGATGAGGTACCTGCGTAAGCTAGTGGCGGAAGGGGTGATCACGGGTAGCGATGTGCCAACGGACCTGCAGCATCGGGATCGAGCGTGCTACGAGGACTTGTTGGACACGGTGGCGAAATTTGCTTTCCGCGATGTCATCCCACGGTTTCACACCGTTCGGCGGAACCGTGTTTCACCCGTATTGTTTCGTGAAAGCGCCAGCGGGATAAGCCTCTCCCCTGAGGCTGTGGCATTCGTTGCTGCACACCGCGACTTGCTTCGGTATCTGGCCGTTGCCGGCTGGGTGAGGTTTACTCAGGCGTTCAGTTCGGCACCCCGCCTGTTTGAGAAGATCTCGGACGAACAGCCACGGCGGAAGACGGCGGCTTACAGGGGCCCTGTGGAACAGGCATCCAACGCATCCTGTTTCTACTGCGGGAACTCCCAGGGCCCGTGGGCCATCGACCACGTTATTCCATGGGCCTATGTTCTTGAGGATCGGGCATGGAATCTGGTTCTGAGCTGTCGGGCATGCAACGGTCGAAAGTCCGACTCGCTCCCAACTGCCGGTTTCATGCAGACCTTGATAGACAGGAATTTCAGGTGGGCCGGAGTCGCAGACAAGCTGCCGCCGAGAATTCGATCTGATCTTGCAGAATGGCCGACGCCGGAGGCCTGCGCAAACCACCTTCGCACCATGTACGAGCAGGCGACGAACGAAGGTTTCTCGACATGGGAACCTATCGATGAATCGGTTCGCCGTTGATGCGCCGTTCCTAAGATAGCGGAAGGAAGGCTCGGGTCAGGTTGAATTGCAGACTCGACTAGCCAGTCGGTGGGGGTTGGGCACCCAAGACTACTTCCTATCCGATACAGACTTGGGCTTCGATATCTGTTCCCTACCCTTAAGCGACATCCTGCTGCGCCGCAGCAGTCCGGCAGCTAACGACCCATTGCAGTCATATGTCAGACGGCCAGGTTGGACTGAATCCACGTTCCGCTATCGACCTTAACCGGCGCTGATCTAGAAGTGACTGGCAATAGCCAGCGACTGGCTCCGTACCCCGGTCAACACAGTTCCACTATTCCTTATGGCGGAAATGAGGGCCGGGCCTAGCATGGCGCTCATGGGGTCGACGCCCCGCTCATCCTGGCGGGACCAGCCTCATGAATTAGGGGCAATTCTATGCGACAGAAATACTTGGCGCTGGCCACAATCAGCGCGTTCCTGTCTGTGTCGATTTCGCTCGCTGCAGGGCTCGAGGCGAGGGTTGACTTGCTTCCAATACGTGATCAGCAAGTCACGGCAGCTGCTGATGGCGCTGTCTGCACTTACAGTCCTAACGAGAATAGCTGGCACTGCCGATCCTTTGCTATTACCCAGTACCGATCGCCCTCAGGAAAGTACGTCGAAACACGTGCGTGGGCCGAAGAAGACATCAGTGATCCTGGTAGCTATAGCTATCGTCGTGTCGAATGTATGGTCGGCCGCGGCGCAATACATGTGACGCCTAACCAGGCCTGGGTGCAGGTGCTTCTGGAGCCGGCATCAGATTTCTGTGTCAATTCAGGCGGGATCGAGATATACGGATCTACGGACATCCAGCCTTGGTCTTTCGAGGCGTCATTCACTCTCGAGGCTGAACTTTTGGAGCCGGGCTTGCAGGATCAGATGCTCATTCAGCACTCGTGGAAGGACAACGAGACGGGTGAGTCATCGCATCAACAGTGCCAGAGTCGGGCCGGGTACAACATACTTGGTGGCGGCATGCTGATCGCAGGCCTCTACTTTCCATACGGTCCCGATGACGCATCTGGGCATTTCTACTACGAGAAATGTGGCGCTACGTCGAAGTAGGATCGACGCGCCCCCCCCCTGGACGCACAGAACATCACCCAACTGAAATCTTCGGGTGCGACGTGCTTCTTAATAGAGGCCGTGCTGATCGCAGGGCCCTTTTTTTGATTTACAAGGCGTCTGCATCTGGCCGTTAGCAGACGTCTTTCGATCTGGATGTTGTTGCCGACCCAGGCTCTCACGGCGAACCACTTCCCTGGTCGCCTGAGATCTGGCTTCCAGGCCTGTTGGATACCGCTACCATCCACGACTTCAGTCATAAGATCGTTGCCGCTTGCCTCCCCACGATCGGCAAGAACTGACTCCTGGGAGCCATCCCGACGTGCTCGAAACCCGCGGTCCCATTCAAGCCCCCGCATCCGTCGTCTGGCGCTTGCTGACAGATACCAACGAGTGGCCACACTGGGGCCCAAGCGTGCGGACCGTCGATTACCCAGCGCGCCTCATCGGACCCGATACCCGAGGAAGAGTCCAGACGGCCGTCGGCCTGTGGCTGCCTTTTCAGATCACTGACTGGGAGCCCGAGCAGTTCTGGGGCTGGACGGTCGCCCGCGTAACGGCCACCGGTCATCGCGTCATCCCGGTCGATGCCAGTACCTGCGAGATCATCTTCACGGTGCCCGCTTGGGCGCCCTTCTATCTTCCCGTATGCAAGACCGCGATTCGCCGTCTCAACCGACTCGCTACCAACCAGCCAGAAACACATGGCTGACCACCAGCAGGAATGAGGGCAACGCTACTGGATGCCACGACACGGGCCATCCGTCGGGGTATCTCAGCCTACCCCTGACCCCAGCATGGCTAAGCCTACTTCCCCACTAGATAGGCGTAACGCGTAATCCGTAGGCACCCCAGGGGCAGGGTCTTGGGCTGGCTTGAGCCGACGACACTCGGCGCCGGGCTTCGGGTCCCCAATCTGGCAACAAATGGCCAACGTTCCTGGTCAAATACTAAGCTAGAGAAAACCTTTGTATCCATTCATAACATGTTGTTTATATTACCTATAGCTAAAACTTTCCTCTCAAAAACGCGTTAATCAGACCCTGCAAACTGCGTTCTCCAGAGGGATCTCCCAGTACCTTTCCCCAGTAGGAGTTCCTGGCCTGCTGTCTCCTGCGTTCTGCATGTTGCCGGTAGTACGCCCGGTGATACGCCCGCCACTGCTCAGGGGTCCGGCTGGGGTGGTACTTCGGAGACTCGGGCTTATCGCCCGAAGTTGAGTTTTCCGTCATTTCGGAGTCCTCTCGATTTCTCGCCAAACCTCTTTGACGAAGTTCTCGAATCCGGCAAAGCGCCAATTCTCTGGCACCCGTAGTGCCGTGTTTGCGCAATCGTAAGTTCTACGTGTGTCGGGCCGATTTACCCAATCGCGGATGAGGCGTTTCTTTTCCTCAACTCCGAGAGCGCTTTTTGCGCTTCCAGAGTTATTAAGGAGATTAGAAGGAGATAAGAAGGAGATATGTCCGGCCTGGCGGGACAGTTCATCTGCTGAGACCGGACAGTTCTGCCTCTCATCACGGACAGCTGGGCCCCTGGAACCGGACAGCTGTTTTTCGTCCGACTGTCCACCTTTGCCGGACACTTGTGCGTGTGGAGGTATTGCCGGAAGCCATTCCGCTTTGGGTGCGTGCATGTTGGGTGGGGGGATCACCCAGCCACCATCAGCCGCCAAGATTCGATGTTCGGCGGTGGTGCTCTTATCGAGGCCGGTCAACTTGGCTAGGCCGCGAGCGCCGATGAAACATCCGCTACCGTCTGGCTTCATCCGCATCGCCATCGCCGCCAGAACTAATCGCGTCAGCGGTCTGGGTCCCGCCGGCGAAAGGAAGGCCCGCTTCCATGCCATCACGAAAGACGGAGCCTTGGTCATACCCTGCTATTCCCCTGCGGGTGTTCATCCGATGGATGGGGCGAGACGGCCAATCCAGCAGGTAACTTGAGCCATTCCTGGGGCACAACCTCGGGATCACGGCAAGGGTTGGCGAACAGCCCTGAAATTGGTGCCGGACGGACGGGCCAGAGTGGACAGTTGACGGAACTACACTGTGCAACCTGTTCGCGCCAGGTGCCGCCGCCCGACAGAGGATCGTAGGTGCAGTCTTTGCACTTGGCGTTGATTGCCGCCCGCAGACTGGGCTTGCTCTTCGACTGAGCGGGACAGATTTCGGGAGTCATGGGAGCCGCCCGCTGCCAGGATTCGATGGTGGTAACGAGACTAGGGCGGCGTACCGCTCTAACTCTGACATAGCAATCAGTGTGCGCCGACCATCGCGAATCGCTGAGATCTCGCCACGTTGGATGCGGCGGAATATAGTCGGGCGTGAGATGCCTAGTAGGCGGGCTCCCTCCTCAACAGGAACTCGTAGGGGCTTGAATGACATGACCGGACTCCTCTAGTGGTTTCAGTGTCCGGTCGTACTATAGATATCAAATTGGCAAACCTTTCAACAGGCGAATGAAATACAGCCCGTTGCGCGTGCGTTAGATGGAAATAATGGGGTAAAGAATTTCGGTGGTACTCTCACCCGTACCGCTTTTTCATCTCTGGATCGTAGATACGAATGTAGAATCCCTGAGTTCCTTCAAGGTAACGTCGCCGCTGAGAGATGCCTTTCTCAAGTGCGCTGAAAAATTCTTCTACCGTCATCTCAACGCCAGTCTTTGCGAGTCCCTCGAGGAAATTCGCAAAGTAGTGCATCATCTGCTGGCAGTCCTTATGAAACTGCCGACGGCAGCGTCTTACGGTTTCCGGCGTGACCTTGTGGGGTTTCCACGCCGAGGCGACCGCTAACTCGAATTTGCCCGAGTAGCCCCACCGCCGTGGTTCCGGCATCTTCCAGACCCGGGTCCAATAGTCCAAAGCAATCAACGCATCTCTGGACTTCGTATTCGGGCGTCGTCGAGATCGTTCGAACATGAAGAATGGCAAGACGATCTTCGGTTTCTTGTCTGTAGTCATTTGGGACAAGCCTTTAGAAGGCGGTCGAGTTCATCGGCCCATCGCTGCATCGCTCCGATCCGCTCCTTCTCATATTCGGCGCGGTTGTAAACCGCCATCACGCCTTGCAGGGAATGATTCAGGATCTTCTCGACGATGTGCGGACCGATGCCAAGATCATTCATGCGTGTCGCCATTGTTCTCCGCAGGTCGTGAGGAGTCCATGCGTCCGGCGCGTCTTTCTGCCAGCGGCGGACCCATGCCTGGACTGCCGTGTTACTGACGGTGCCGAATACCAGGTTCGATTTCTTTGGTAGCGACTCAAGCAGGGCGATTGCTTTCGGTGACAGTGCAACCCAGTGCGCCTTCTTGTTCTTGCTGTGTTCCCTCGGGATCACCCAGCGGTCGAAGTTAACGTGGCCCCAGGTCATACGCTGGGCTTCGCCGATTCGCTGGCCGGTAAGCAGCAGGAACCTAAGTAACGGCGTATGTGAGCTGTCTGTAATCCAGATCGCCCTGATCTCGTTGTCGCTTAACACTCGGTCACGGGGCCTCTCGACATAGCCAATGTCCCTCGCGGTCATCTGTGAGAGCGGAGAGTCGGGGAGGTATCCGGCAGCGGCTGCGTACTGGAACATCTGTTTATAAATTGCCAAAAACCGCGCCGCTGCTACGGGTCCACGAGTCTGAGCGTAGTTGACCAGTTCACGGTGAATCTCGCGGCGGTCAACATCGTGAATGAGTTTTGCCCCTATCGTTGCGGGAATGTGGTCAAGGTAGTGGAGCACCTGACGAGGGCGACGATATTTGCCCCGGATTCTCATTGTGAACCACTCGTCTGCGACGGCCTTTAGGCTCTTTGGATCGGCGGTTCCCTCGAGGATGTCGCGTGCTTTCTTCCGGGCCTTGTTGAGCGTGAGTGCCGGGTACCGTCCAAGGGTGACGTTGGTCAGCTTGCCGTCGCGCATGCGACGTAGGACCCAGACCTTCTTGCCCGTAGCCCTTACTCGGAGGTACAAAGAGTGTGGGTTTTCGCCCTTGGCGTTGGTATCGGCTCGCCAGTAGTCTCCAGCCTTGGGGCGGAGGCTCTTGACGGTAACGTCGGATAGCGACATATGGCCTCTGGATACAAGGACTGGATACAACACCCTGCGCTTTGAGGATTTTAGGGGATATCAGGAGATACCGTCGGAGATAGGGATTTCAGAGACTTAGGTGTGTAATGTCTTCATCTAAAATACTTTTTGTGTGCATGGGCAACATCTGCCGGTCACCCACGGCCGAGGCGGTGTTCCGTCGGGTGCTGGAGGAGGAGGGCAGGGGCCTGCAGGTGCACGTCGATTCAGCGGGCACCCATGGCTATCACATCGGTGACCCACCGGATCGGCGCACGATCGAGGCGGCTCGCCGGCGAGGCGTGGAAATGGGACACCTCAGGGCGCGCCAGGTGAGCGTCGAGGACTTTCATGCCTTCGACCTGCTGGTGGCCATGGACGAAGCCAACCTCACGCACCTGGAGAACATGGCACCCACCGTTCACACGGCGCGCGTCCGCCTGTTCATGGACTACGCTCCCCAGTCGGGGCATCGGGAGGTGCCAGATCCCTATTACGGCGGTGCTGCGGGGTTCGAGCAGGTCCTCGATCTGGTCGAGGCTGCCTCACGGGGTCTTCTGGCCGAGCTCAAGCGGTGAGGCGCCGGGCCCTTCACAGGCCCGGCCCTCAAGCCAATCAGTCTCCGGGTCCGAAGCTCTGCGGACCTGAACTGGGGCCCGACGACCAGACCGTGTAAGGTTGGCTGGCTGCGGAACGCGGCTTCTCCTCCGCGGGTCCCTCAGGCGTCTGGCTGGCCGGCGCCTCTGGCGCGGGCCCGGCGACCGAGGGCGCGCTCGACGACTCCGCCTCGGTGTCGAGTTGCAGGATCGGCAGCGGCTGGGTGATGCTCAGTCGGTCCTCCTCTACGGTGGGAAAGGACATTTGGTCAGGCGCCGACGTTGCTTGCCCGACTTGCATCGGCCCGGCCTGTGGGCCGAGTTCGCGGCCCTCACGGCTGCCTCCCCGACCACGGCCGCGGCCACGCCGCCTGCGCTTCTTGCGTTCGAATTCCTGGCTTCCTCCCATGGTCCCGGCAGCGCCGGCCTCAACCGGTTGCTCCGGCGCGGCGGGAGCCTGCTGGCTCTCCTGCACCGGCGGGCGCTCCCTCTGCTGTTCCTGTCGAGGCTGCCGGTTACGGTCACGCTCGCCACGGCCGTCCTGCCGCTGACGCCTGCCGTCCCCCTGACCAGGCGGACGTTCAGCACGCTGCCGTTCGCGGTCGCCCTCACGTCCGCGGTCACGACCCCGGTCACGGTCCTTCTCGCCACGTTCGTGACGCGGCTCGCTGCGGCCGTCTCCGCGGCCCTCGCCACGCCGCCGGCGCGAGCCATCGCGACCATCGCGACCGCCACGACCGTCGCCTCGCTGACCGCCTTCCCGACTCGAACGCCCCGGTGAACGTGGCTCCCGACGCGATTCGCTGCTGCTGCCGATGCCCAGCCAGGCCTTGATCAAACCCCAGAGCCCGCCATTGGCAATGAAAGCCGACGGTGCGGGCGGTGGTGCCACTGGCGTCGGTGCCGCCGTAGAGGGCAGGATGGTTTGCACGGCCGGTGCAGGAGCCGCCGCGGTTTTTTCCGCGCTCTTTTGGAAGTCTATTTCCACCGGCGCCTGCTCAGCGAGCCGGAAGCTGATTCCAGAGTTTTCCGCCAGGCCGACCTCATCGTCCCGCACTCGCTTGATCAGGTAGTTGGGGGTCTGGATGTTGGGATTGGGCACCAGGATGATCTCGACGCCGCTACGGGCCTCGACCTGGCGCAGTGCCTCGCGTTTCTCGTTGATCAGGAAAGTGGCGACGTCCACTGGCAATTGGGCGATGACGCGAGCCGTGCGCTCCTTGCGGGCCTCCTCTCCGATCAGGCGCAGGACGGCCAGCGCCAGCGAATCGACGCTGCGGATGCTACCCATGCCGCTACAGCGCGGGCAGGCCGCATGGGTCGCCTCGCCCAGCGAGGGGCGCAGCCGCTGACGCGACATCTCCATCAATCCAAAGCGTGAGATCCGGCCGATCTGGATGCGAGCCTTGTCGGCGCGCACGGCATCGCGCAGGCGGTCCTCGACGGCCTGCTGGTTCTTCTTGGACTCCATGTCGATGAAGTCGATGACGATCAAGCCACCGAGGTCGCGCAGGCGCAGCTGTCGGCCGATCTCGTCGGCGGCTTCAAGGTTGGTGTTGCAGGCTGTGGTTTCGATGTCCCCACCGCGGGTTGCCCGCGCAGAGTTGATGTCGATGGAGACCAGCGCCTCGGTGTAATCGATCACCACGCTGCCGCCCGAGGGCAGATTGACGGTGTGAGAGTAGGCCGACTCGATCTGGCTCTCGATCTGGTAGCGAGTGAACAGCGGCACGTCGTCCGTGTAGAGCTTAATCGAGCGCACCACGTCCGGCGTCATGAAACGCTGCACGTACTCCGCCGCGCGCTGATGCGCGCCGGGCTCGTCGATCAACACCTCGCCGATGTCATCCGAGTAGTAGTCGCGCAGGGCGCGAGTGACGGCGTCGCCCTCCTGATAGATCAGGAAGGGGGCAGGACGGTGCCCGGCCGCGTCGATGATGGCGTCCCAGTTGGTGCGCAAGTTGTCGAGGTCCCACTGCAGCTCCTCGGCAGCGCGACCGACCCCGGCGGTGCGCACGATGGCACCCATGCCATCCGGAATGACCAGATGGCTAAGCGCGTCGCGGGTGGCGTCGCGATCCTCGCCTTCGATGCGACGCGAGACGCCGCCGGCCTTCGGGTTGTTGGGCATCAGCACCAGAAACCGGCCGGCCATGCTGATGAAGGTGGTGAGCGCGGCCCCCTTGGTGCCCCTTTCCTCCTTTTCGACCTGGACGATCAGCTCCTGGCCTTCCTGCAGCACATCCTTGATGTTGAAGCGTGCGCCGGGAGCCGGCTGGTAGCGGAAATACTCACGAGCGACTTCCTTGAGCGGCAGGAAGCCCTGGCGCCCCGAGCCATAATCGACGAAAGCAGCCTCGAGGCTGGGCTCGACGCGGCTGATGCGGGCCTTGTAGATATTGGCCTTCTTCTGCTCGCGTGACGGGATTTCTATCGAAAGATCGTAGAGCCGCTGGCCGTCAACCAGCGCTACGCGCAACTCCTCCTGCTGGGTTGCGTTGACAAGCATTCTCTTCATGGTCCCCATCCGTTGACGTGGGGGCCTGCGAGTCTGGACCTCTATCCTGCCGGCTTGCGCCGGTGGCTATGTACGGGGGAAGTTGCATGCCTTGGGAGCTCTGTACTCTTCCACGGACCTCGCCTCTCGGGGCGCGGGTCCAGACTTTCGGCCGGGCGATGGCCTGGTTCACCAGGACCAACTAACATGCGGCGCCTGCCCGGAGTGGTCTCACGGGGGGCCGCGCTATCGACTGGGGCCGGGCGGTTAGACCTTGCGGTCATCGCTTGCCCTGCGACCGCTGTGGATCATAACGGAATACGTTACAGAAAATCAATATGTTAGGGAACCGAATTGGAGGGGTGCGGCAGGTCGAGGTTGACGCCTCCGACGCTGGTCAGCGACTCGACAACCTGCTGCTGCGCGAGTTGAAGGGGGTGCCCCGCAGTCATGTCTATCGCCTGCTGAGGCGTGGCGAAGTGCGCGTGAACGGCAAGCGGGCCAAGCCGGAGCTTCGCCTCGCCGCTGGCGATCGGGTTCGGATACCGCCGGTCAGGCAGGAGGAATCCGCCTCTGGCCAGTCCGAGCCGGGCGAACGCATGGCGGCTGGCGTTGAAGCGCGGGTCGTTTACGAGGACGATCGTCTGATCGTCGTCGACAAGCCCAGCGGGCTGGCGGTGCACGGTGGTTCGGGCCTCGCCTTCGGGGTGATCGAAGCCTTGCGGGCGAGCCGCCCGGATGTGCGCCTGGAACTGGCTCACCGGCTCGATCGGGACACCAGCGGCCTGCTCCTGGTCGCCAAGGGTGGTGTAGCCCTGCGTCACCTGCACGCACTGCTGCGCGAGGGCGCCGTGGCCAAACGTTATCTTGCGCTGGTCAAGGGGCGCTGGCGACTCGGGCGCAAACGTCTGGACCTGCCGCTGGCCACCAGTCACCGTCAGGGTGGCGAACGCGTGGTCAGGGTCCATGTCGATGGCAAGCCGTCGGTCAGTGTGTTCGAGCCTCTGGAGCGTTTCGGTGACCTGGCCACCCTCATGCAGGTGGATCTCGAGACCGGCCGGACCCACCAGATCCGCGTGCATGCGGCCTATTCCGGGCATCCGGTGGCCGGTGACGACAAGTACGGTGAGCGTGAATTCAACCAGCGCCTGCGGGAAGCCGGGTTGCGGCGACTGTTCCTGCATGCCACCCGGCTTGAGTTCCAGTGGCCCGATACCGGCCGGCGCTGCGAGTTGACCTCTCCACTGCCGGCGGACCTCGAGGGCGTGCTTTCCCGCTTGCGCTAGGGAGTGGCGAGCGGGTCGAAACCGGCCTCGCGCAGCGCGCCAGCCAGCCAGATCATCGGCAGGCCGATAAGGGCCGTCGGATCCTGGCTGCGGATGGACTCGAACAGCACGATACCGAGGCCCTCGCACTTGAACCCGCCGGCGCAATCGAGGGGTCGCTCGAGCGCAACGTAGCGCTCCACCTCGGCTCGCCCCAGACGGCGAAAGTGCACCTGGGTGGCATCGATGTGCAGAGCCGCCGCGCCGGTTGCTGGCGAGACCAGCACCACGGCGGTCAGGAATTCAACCACCCGTTCGCTGCAGGACAGCAACTGCTCGACGCAGCGCGCCTCGCTGCCCGGCTTGCCCAGGATGCGCTTGCCGCAGACGGCCAGTTGGTCAGAGCCGATGATGCAGGCCTCCGGGCGTTGCATCGCTACCGCAGAGGCCTTGTCCTGCGCCAGGCGCCGAACCAGCTCGGCAGGCGCTTCTCCCGGGCGCCCCGACTCATCGATCCCTGCCACGACCACCTCGAAGGGCAGGCCAAGGCGGGCCAGCAGGGCTTGCCGATAAGCGGAACCGGAGGCCAGGATAAGGGGGTGGGTCACGTTTCAACGACCTTCAAAAACAAGGATTTGAGGCCTGTTTCTCTTTGACAGAGGGGCCCCGCAACCCTATTATACGCGGCCCATGTATGGGTCCGGGCACGAGCGGTTGGACGTGAACGCGTTGGCTGCCGAGGGTCAGGTCATCCGGCGCCATTATCCCGCGTCGGAGCTGCCGAGGCTCGCCGAGGCCGGGCTGGACGGGACCGGATGGGTCGATGCCGTGCTCAGTTTCAGCGCGGCGGGTGATGGGCGGTTTGGGTGCGACCTGGAAATTACCGGCTCGTTGACCCTGCAGTGCCAGCGTTGCCTGCGGCCCTACGAACAGGTCCTGGCCGGGTCCAGTCGACTGGTGTTCGTGGAGGAGGGGAGTGAGGAGTCCGGCGCTGAGCCGGGCGAGGCAGAAGCCTATCCAGTCCAGGCCGGATGGCTTGAGGTCGTGGAATTGATCGAGGAAGAGTCCCTGCTGGCAGTGCCTCTGGTTGCGCGGCACGAGCAGGGCGCCGACGGTTGTGGTGGCGGCCGCGAGGTAGCGACGGACGTTCCCGCGGAGGAAGAGCCTCGCCAGCGGCCGTTTGCAGGGTTGAAGGATTTGCTCAAGTCTTAGGTTCATTCAGCGGAGTAACGAAGATGCCCGTCCAGAAAAGTCGTCGCACCCCCTCTACCCGGGGCATGCGTCGCGCACACGACAAGCTGGCCAAGCCGGCGCTGTCCAAGGATCCCACCACCGGCGAGACGCACCTGCGTCACCGTATCAGCCGCGATGGCTACTACCGTGGCAAGCGGGTGATCGAGGTGCCGGTCGAGGGCGAAGAGAGCTAGCGGCGCGGGGTCGATTGCATGACCCATTCCAGGATAGCCGGCACCGGTAGCTACCTTCCGTCGAGGCTGGTGACCAACGCCGACCTGGAGAAGATGGTCGAGACGAGTGACGAGTGGATTCGCACTCGTACCGGGATCGAGCGCCGCCATCTGGCGGCTCCCGAAGAGACCAGTTCGGTGCTGGCTGAGCACGCCGCCCGTCGCGCCCTGCGCTCGGCGGGGCTGACCGTCGAGGACGTCGACTTCATCGTGGTCGGCACCACTACCCCGGACCTGGTGTTTCCCAACACCGGCACGCTCCTGCAGCAGCGACTCGGCATACACAACTGCCCTGCCTTCGCGCTGGAGACCGCCTGCAGTGGTTTCATCTATGCCCTGTCGGTGGCCGACAAGTTCGTGCGCGCCGGCGAGGTGAAATGCGCGCTGGTGGTCGGCACCGAATGCCTGAGCCGGATAGTCGACTGGAACGATCGCGGCACCTGCGTCCTGTTTGGTGACGGGGCCGGGGCCGTGGTGCTCACGCCCTCCACCGAGCCGGGCATCATCGCGACGCACCTGCACTCGGATGGCAAGTATCAGGATCTCCTGAAGTTTCCCTTTGGGCCGTCGTCGGGCTTCGACCAGCTCCGTGCGGGCGTCCCGGCCGGGATCACCATGCAGGGCAATGAGGTCTTCAAGGTCGCGGTACGCACCCTCTCACGCCTGGTCGACGAGACCCTCGCCAAGAACGGCATCAACAAAGACCAGATCGACTGGCTGGTGCCGCATCAGGCCAATCTGCGCATCATCCAGTCGGCCGCAGACAAGCTGGACATGCCGATGGAGAAGGTGATCGTCACCGTTCAGGACCATGGCAACACTTCGGCTGCCTCCATTCCCCTGGCGCTCGACACGGCGGTCCGTGATGGACGGATCCGGCGCGGCCAGCTGCTGCTGATGGAAACCTTCGGCGGCGGCTTTACCTGGGGCTCCGCGCTGGTCAGGTACTGAGATGTTCGACCGCATCCGCCGGCCACGGCTGCTGCTCTGCTTCCTGCTAGCCTCGCCCGCAGCGCTGGCCGACCGCTACCTGCTGGATCCTGCTGCCGGCGACCTGATCGGCGAGCCGCGCCAGGCCAGTGCCCGTCACGAAGACACCCTGATCGACCTGGCGCGCCGCTACAAGCTCGGCTACGACGAAATCGTCAACGCCAATCCTGGCGTGGACCCATGGTTGCCCGGTGCCGGCGTGCGGATCGAGTTGGCGAAGCTGCGAATCCTGCCTGCGGCCGAGCGTCGCGGTATCGTCATCAACCTGCCTGAGCATC
Source organism: Gammaproteobacteria bacterium (assembly GCA_030831085.1). Lineage (GTDB taxonomy): Bacteria > Pseudomonadota > Gammaproteobacteria > Steroidobacterales > Steroidobacteraceae > SG8-30. The sequence goes on along the minus strand of JAURLT010000154.1, from coordinate 768 downwards.
GGCTGTATTTCTTCACGCCTGAGGGCAACGAGGTCTACAGCTATCCGGTGAGCATCGGCAAGATGGACTGGAACACGCCGCTCGGCTCGACCCGGATCGTTTCCAAGGTGAAGGATCCTCCGTGGTATCCGCCGGAGTCGGTGCGTCGCGAGCACGCTGCCAAGGGCGACATCCTGCCGGCGGTGGTGCCCGCGGGCCCGGATAATCCTCTCGGACGCTATGCGATGCGACTTGCGATACCGGGAGGCGCCTACCTCATTCATGGGACCAATCGTCCGGCCGGCGTCGGCATGCAGGTCACCCATGGCTGCATGCGCCTGTACCCGGAGGACATCGAGGCGCTGTTCGGCATGGCGCCGGTCAATACGCCGGTCACCATTGTCAACCAGCCTTTCAAAGTGGGTTGGCGTGATGGCCGACTCTGGGTGGAGGTGCATCCTGCACTGAAGGAAGACGTGGTCGAACCGCCGACCATGACCGATCTGGCCAAGTTGGTCGTGGAAGCTGCCCGCCAGTCGCTGGTGCCGGTGGACTGGTCCGCAGTTCAGCAGGCCTACCTCGATGCGCGTGGCATGCCGGTTCCCGTCACCGTGTCCGGCGCGCTCACTGCCCGCGAGGCTGACGCCCAAAAGAAAGGCCCCGCGGCGTAAACACCGCGAGGCCCTTCGTCGAAGGTTCCGGGTCGATTACTTGGACATCGACTTCTGGAACATGCGATCGATCTTCTCGTTGGTCGCATCGCAGCACTGCTGGCTGGCCTGAGCGGCC
>JAURLT010000153.1 GCA_030831085.1 Gammaproteobacteria bacterium | reverse complement strand
GGCTTCGACCGCTACTACCAGATCGTGCGCTGCTTCCGCGACGAGGACCTGCGCGCCGATCGCCAGCCCGAGTTCACCCAGCTCGACATCGAGACCAGCTTCCTGACCCAGGAGCAGATCATGTCCCTCATGGAGGGACTCATCCGTGAGGTGTTCCGCGAGGTGCTCGGTGAGCTGCTGCCCGATCCCTTCCCGCGCATGACCTACGCCGAGGCCATGCGCCGCTTCGGTTCCGACAAGCCCGACCTGCGCATCCCGCTGGAGCTGGTGGACGTGGCCGACCTGGTGGCGGGCTGCGACTTCAAGGTGTTTGCCGCACCGGCCGCCGACCCGGCCGGTCGGGTGACCGCGCTGCGCGTACCCGGTGGGGCGGAGCTCACCCGCAAGCAGATCGACGACTACACCGCGCACGTGGCCCGCTACGGCGCCAAGGGCCTGGCCTACATCAAGGTCAACGATGGCTCGGCCGGGCGCGCGGGCCTGCAGTCGCCCATCCTCAAGTTCCTCTCGGACGCCGCCATCCACGGCATCCTCGAGCGCACCGGTGCGAAGACGGGCGATCTGGTCTTCTTCGGCGCCGACTCGGCCAGGGTGGTTTCGGATGCCCTGGGCGCGCTGCGCCTGAAGCTCGGCCACGACCTCGGCCTCGTCGAGCACGGCTGGCGGCCGCTGTGGGTGGTGCAGTTCCCCATGTTCGAGTGGGACCCGGACGCCAAGCGCTGGGTGGCCATGCACCATCCCTTCACTTCGCCGGTGGACCCGGATCCGGCAGCGCTCTCGGCGCATCCCGCGCTGGCGCTCGCCAACGCCTACGACATGGTGCTGAACGGCTCCGAGGTGGGCGGGGGCTCCGTGCGTATCCATCGCGAGGCCTTGCAGTCGGCAGTGTTCGAGCTGCTCGGCATCGGCGCCGAGGAAGCCCAGCTGAAGTTCGGCTTCCTGCTGGAGGCGCTGCGCTACGGCGCGCCGCCGCATGGCGGCATCGCCTTCGGACTCGACCGGCTGGCCATGCTCATGACCGGCAGCGAGAGCATCCGTGACGTCATCGCCTTCCCCAAGACGCAGTCGGCCTGGTGTCCGCTGACCGATGCGCCCACCGCGGTCAGCGAGGCGCAGCTGAAGGAGCTGAACGTACGGGTGAGGACGCAGCCCACACCGGCCAGCTGAGTTGGTGGCGAGCGGAGCGGGCACCCGCAGCGAGAGCGTGCTGTTCGTCCACGGCCTGTGGATGACGGGCGTGGAGGGCTTGCTGCTGCGTCAGCGCCTGGAGCGCGCGGGCTACGCCACCCACAACTTCGCCTACTCGAGCCACCAGGCCACGCTCGAGGAAGTGTTATCGGGGCTCGAGACCACCCTGCGCGCCCTGCCGTCACCGGTGCACCTGGTCGGTCACAGCCTCGGCGGGCTCATGCTGCTGCGCCTGTTCGAGCTGCGACCCGAGCAGCCGCCGGGGCGGGTCGTGCTCCTGGGCTCACCGGCCGGCGGCAGCGTGGCGGCGCGTCACGTCGCGCGCTGGACGCTGGGGCCTTCGGTGCTCGGTCACCTGGCGCTGCGGGAAATCGTCGAACGAAAACCCGTCAAGTGGACCCTGCCGCGCGAGCTGGGCGTGCTGGCGGGCTCCACCTCCCTCGGCCTCGGGCGCCTGGTCGCCGACCTGCCCGAGCCCAACGATGGCGCGGTCGCAGTGGAGGAGACCCGCGTCGAGGGCGCTACCGAGCACCTGGTGCTGCCGGTCAGTCACTCCGGCATGCTGGTCTCGGGCGAGGTCGCCGAGCGGGTGGCGAATTTCCTGGCGGAAGGACGGTTCGGCGGTTAAAGCTTCGCCTTCAGCTCGTACAAGAGCTGCAGCGCCTCGCGCGGGGTCAGCCGGTCGGGGTCGGTGGCCGCGAGCAACTCCAGCGCCTCGCTCGGCTGTGCGGCGAACTCGAGCGGCAGGGGCAGAGACCCCCCGGGTGCCGACTCGCCTGCGGCGGGCAGGCCCTGATCCCCGCGTTCCAGCTGCTCGAGATAACGCCGGGCGCTGGCAATCACTTCCCGTGGCACGCCGGCCAAGGCCGCCACCTGCAGCCCGTAACTGCGGCTGGCCGGCCCCGGCTTCACCGCGTGCAGGAACACCAGCCCCTCGCCGTGCTCGGTGGCATCCAGGTGCACGTTGTCCACGCCCTCGATCTCGCCGGCCAGCGCGGTCAGCTCGAAGTAATGCGTGGCGAAGAGCGTATAGGCGCGCACGCGGCGCGCGATGTGGCTGGCTGCCGCCCAGGCCAGCGAGAGGCCGTCGTAGGTGCTGGTGCCGCGGCCGATCTCGTCCATCAGCACCAGGCTCTGCTCGGTGGCGTTGTTCAGGATCAGCGCGGTCTCGGTCATCTCCACCATGAAGGTGGAGCGCCCGCCGGCCAGGTCGTCCGAGGCGCCGATGCGGGTGAACACCCGATCGAGCGGGCCGATCACCGCGCGCCTGGCGGGCACGAAGCTGCCCATGCCGGCCAGGATCACGATCAGCGCCACCTGGCGCATGTAGGTGCTCTTGCCGCCCATGTTCGGGCCGGTGATCACCAGCATCCTGCGCTCGGCGTAGAGCGCAAGGTCGTTCGGCACGAAAGGCCCGTCGAGCACGCGCTCCACCACCGGGTGGCGGCCGCCCTCGATGATCAGTTGCGGCGCGTCGGTGAGCTCGGGCCGGACGTAGTCGAGCGCCAGCGCCCGCTCGGCCAGGTTCAGGAGTACGTCGATGAGGGTGACCGCGTGGGCGATGCGCTGCAGGGTGGGCAGTTCGGCGATCAGTTTGTCCAGCAGGGCGTCGTACAGCTGCCGCTCGCGCTGCAGGGCCCGTTCGCGCGCACCCAGCACCTTGTCCTCGAACTGCTTCAGCTCGGGGGTGATGAAGCGCTCGGCGTTCTTGACCGTCTGCCGGCGGTGGTAGTCGGGCGGGACCGCCTCGGCCTGGCTGCGTGGCACCTCGATAAAAAATCCCTGCACCCGGTTGTAGGCGACCTTGAGTGAGGCGAGCCCGGTGCGCTCGCGCTCGGCGGCCTCGAGCTTCATGAGCCAGGCGTCGGTGTCGGTGGAGATGGAGCGGCACTCGTCGAGCTCCGCGTCGTAGCCCTCGGCGATCACGCCCCCCTCGCGCAGGAGCAGCGGTGGGTTGGCGACCAGCGCGCGAACCAGCAGCCCGTGCAGGTCGGCGCGCAGCCGGAGTCCATCACGGGCCTCGCCGATGAGCGGCGAGTCGTAGCCCACCAGCAGGTGGGTCAGCGTCGGCAGCGCGCCCAAGGCCTCGCGCAGGCCGGTGAGGTCGCGCGGCTTGGCGCTTTTCAGGGCCACGCGGCCGAGAATGCGCTCCACATCCCCAATGCCCGCCAGGCACTCGCGCAGCTCGCCGCGCCGGCCGCTGGCGATGAAGGCGTCGATGGCGTGGTAGCGCGCCTCCAGTGCCGCCCGCTCACGCAGCGGCCGCTGCATCCAGCGGCGCAGTTCGCGCCCACCCATGGCGGTGGCCGTGGCATCGAGTACGGCGGCCAGCGTCGCCTCGCTGCTGCCGGAAAGGTTCACCTCCAGCTCGAGGTTCCGACGCGTGGCGGCATCGATCTGCAGGGCGCTCTCGCGGGTTTCGGTGACGAGGCCCGTCAGGTGGGGCAGGGCAGCGCGCTGGGTGTCGCGCAGGTAGTTCAGCAGCGCGCCGGCAGCGCGCACCGCCAGGGGCAGATCCTCACAACCGTAGCCAGCGAGGTCGTGGACACCGAACTGGCTGCAAAGCAGCCGACGCGCGCTGTCGTGTTCGAAATGCCAGGGCGAGTACTCGCGGACGGCCTCGAGTCCCGGTGCAGGCTCGCCCTCCGGCACCAAGAGCTCCGCGGGCGCCAGCCGGCCCAGTTCCGCCTGCAGCGCCTCGCTGCCCACATCCTGCAGCACCATGAAGCGCCCGGCCGAAAGCTCGGCCCAGGCAAGCCCGAAGGCCTCGCCGTCGCGACAGAGCGCGGCGATGAGCGTCTGGCGACGCGCCTCCAGGAGTGCATCCTCGGTGACGGTGCCCGGGGTGACCACCCGCACCACCTTGCGTTCCACCGGGCCCTTGACCTTGCCCACCTCGCCCACCTGTTCGCAAATGGCCACCGATTCGCCCTTGCGCACCAGGCGTGCGAGGTAGGTCTCCAGCTTGTCCACCGGCACGCCGGCCATGGGGATGGGGGCGCCCGCCGATTCGCCGCGCTGGGTGAGGGTGATGTCGAGCAGCCGCGAGCCCCGCCGGGCGTCGTCGTAGAACAGCTCGTAGAAGTCGCCCATGCGGTAGAGCAGCAACTCGCGCGGATGCTCGGCCTTGATGCGCAGGTACTGCTGCATCATGGGGGTGTGGGCGCTGAGGGAGGGGCTGGCCATGGCATATTTTCTGACAAACCAGTCGGATTATCGAAGGCAATTTGGCGGCGGGCGGAGTGATACTTTAGTATCACTTGATGAGAACCGAACTGGTGACGACCCTTAAACGCAAGGCCACCGAGCTGCTGGCAGAACTCTCCCGGGACCGTAAGCCCATTCTCATCACCCAGCACGGGCTACCCAGTGCCTATCTGGTGGATGTGGAAAGCTATGAATCCCTGCAAAACCGCCTGAAGCTGCTGGAGGGCATCGCGCGCGGCGAGCGGGCCCTGGAAGAGGGCCGCACGGTCTCCCATGCGGAGGCGAAGCGGCGCCTGGGGCGATGGCTGAAGTAATCTGGACCGAGCCCGCCCTTCAGGACCTCGACGCCATCGCCGACCATATCGCGCTGGAACACCCGGCTGCAGCGCGGGCCCTCGTCCAGCGCGTTTTCCAGCACGTGGAGCGGCTCTCCGATCACCCCCGCCTCGGGCCCAAACTCCCCGAGTTGCGGGGCCTGCGGGTCCGGCAGATCGTCGAGCCCCCCTGCAGGGTTCTCTATCGGGAACACGACGGCCGCGTCGTCATCCTGCACGTCATGCGGGTCGAGCAGCGGCTTGTGCCGGACTACACTGGCTCCTAACCTCAACATCGTTGCCCGCCACCAGCGCGAGCTTGATCACCCTCTGTGACAGAGTTCACATTCAGGGTCCTGATAATTCGCGGTTTTCCACCTTGCCAATCCGCGCCTGACATTACAGAATCCGGGCTCGCCCCCTGAGGAGGACACGGACGTGCCGGATGCAGGCAACCCCGCGCCATCGCTGGACTGGTACCTCGTGCATGCCCGCCCGAAGCAGGAGCTGGTGGCGGTCGAGAACCTCGAGCGGCAGGGCTATGCGGCCTACCTGCCGCGCCTGAAGCTGCCGCGCTTTCGCCACCAGAAGTGGCAGGAGAGCGTGGAACCGCTATTCCCGCGGTATCTCTTTGCCGGCGTGGTGCC
>JAURLT010000152.1 GCA_030831085.1 Gammaproteobacteria bacterium | reverse complement strand
GTCGAGATTTATTTTATTGCCCAACCCGGCGCACGAGCATACTACTGGTTGGAGTACCGCTGTTAAGGTCTTAACACGAGGTAAAAGACTGATGACCACCGACTACAACAAGCACGGCGTTGCCAGGCAATACCAGCAGGCCAAGCAGCAGCCGTGGCGCCATCGCGTGGAGGCCTATTCATTCCTCAGGTGCATTGGCGACCTTGCCGGAAAGTCCGTGGTCGACATGGCCTGTGGTGAGGGGCATTTCACTCGCCGGCTCAAGCTGGGAGGCGCAAGTACCGTCATGGGATTTGATGTCTCTGAACGCATGGTCGAGCTGGCTCGAGCCCAGGAGGCAGACGACCCCGCTGGTATAGAGTATGTCGTTCATGACGCCCGCGAGCTGGCGGTGGACAGGGCGTTTGACCTCGCGGTGTCTGCATGGCTGCTGGTCTATGCACGCGAACGGGAGGAACTGGCCAGGATGTGCCGCGGCATCGCTTCCTGGCTGCGGCCGGGCGGACGGTTTGTCACCTTTACCACCAACCCCGACCTGTACCTGTTTCAGCCTCGTGGCGACTTCAGACCCTACGGTTTCGAGGTACTGGTAGAGGATCAGGTCTATGAGGGCGCCCCCATCACCTGGCGGATCCACATGGATGATACGGTGCTGGACATCGAGAACTACTACCTGCCGATTTCAGCCTACGAGTCGGCGTGCCGCGAGGCAGGATTTAGGGATTTCAGGGTGCATGGCCTGGAGCTTGCACCTGCAGAGGACGGTGTTGATGATCACGAGCACTGGGCGGAGTTCATGCGCGCACCGCCGGCAGTGATGCTGGAGTGCGTACGGGAATAAACTCGAGCCAGGACGTGACTCAGCTGCGGAGGTAAGAAGCCCCGTTCACGTCAACGATGCAGCCAGTCAGGAACTCGGAGCCCGGAGCGGCCAGGAACAATACCGTCCAGGCCACTTCATCTGGCCTCGCCACCCGCCCTAGCGGACTCTCGTGGCGGATGAAATCCCCACGCGGACCCGCCAGGATCTCGGCCGCCATATCCGTCTCCACGAAGCCAGGCGCCACCGTAAAGACCCGGATACCCGCGGGCCCCAGAGCCTTGGCCAATGATTGCCCCATCGCGTTAAGCGCCGCCTTGCTGGCCCCGTAAGCCGGCGCGTCGGGCTCGCCCCGGAAGGCGCCGCGCGACGAGACATTCACGATGCGCCCGCCGCCGTGATCGCGCATATGACCAGCCAGGCAATGACACAGGTTGGCCGGCCCGAGCAGGTTGATGGCAAGCGTTCGGTGCCAGTGGGCCTGCCACTGCGTGTAATCGACCTCGAGCGGGGGGTGATCCTCGAAAACACCAGCGTTGTTGACCAGCACGTGGATTCGACCGGCCTTCTCCACGGCCTGTTCCACCATTGCATTGATGGCCACTGGATCCTGCAGGTCGGCCTGCACGAGGTGATGGGCTCCGGGCGTCAGCGAGGCCAGCGTCTCTTCAGCGGCGGCGAGGTCATTGGCGTAGTGGACGATGACACCAGCACCATGGTCGGCAAATAGCCCGGCGATAGCCCGACCGATGCCACGGGATGCGCCCGTCACGAGGACGGTCTGGCCAGAAAAATCGATGCGGTTGTCCGGCATTTAACCTCCCCAGCTTGGGCTAATTGAAGACCGACTGAAGAAACGCCTCGCGAAATTCCGGCCTGATCCTTATCAGGATCACCATGTGGTTCTTTTCCGTGGGGATTCCATATTGCTTGATCTCCTTCCTGGATAGCAGGAACCCCCCTTGCGGCAGATCGTGCGGCGGGCCGCTGCGCCGCCATGTCTGCTCGTTGAGGACCAGCCACTTGTCCTTGATCTTGAGGACCTGCTCTTCACTCAGGATCGAGTTGGTGTCATCAATCCGGGTGTAGTAACGCACCTGGTAATTGGGCCCGAAGATGCCTGACTGCAGCGTTTCATACTGGTGGGCCAGGTTCACCATGTCTGTAGCGATGCCGTTGGATTCCAGGGCAAGCGCCGCGTTGGCTGCCCGCCGTGCCTCGATCTGCTTGATCACGCCCGGATGGTAGTTTTCCTCGTAATGGTAATGAAGCATGATGATCGCGCACCATGTCGGCAGCCCGGCCTTGAGCGAAAAAACGGGCTCGCCAAATTCATTCGAATACACCCCTTCCTTGTAGGTCAGGATCGGGTACTCGCCCTGGTCCGAGGCGGTGAAGACATTATCCTCCTTCTCGTAGGAGCGTCGCTTGTTGTCCGAGGCGTTGGTGCAGTTTTTCATGATCCCACCCTGGTCCTTGCAGGGCACGACGCCCGTGCCCTCGACCCAGTTCCATTGGCGATCATTGAATACATAGTCCATGACCAACTCACCCCCGCTGGTCACCTGGTCCCATCTCGCATCCCACTCGAAGGTTCGCCCCGAGGGTTCGTGGACCAGTCGTATTTCGTGATAGGTGCCAGTACGGCCGTCCCGCATCTCCACCTGCCGGGTCGCGCCGGTCTCCTCGGTGTAGAAGATCCGGTTGCCTTTGGCGTCGAAGATCTCGCCGGCCTGCCCCGATGCAGCAGACAGGAGAGCAATAAAGATGAGAATCGGGCGGTGGTGCATGGCGTGTCTCTTTGCAGTATTGTCTTAAACCAACCTGAAGACGAGGATTCTCCGGTCTGCTCCTCGTTCAGGCAAAACGGTGCCTGGCAACGCTAGCACACTAGGCGCAGTTCATCTGGAAGTCAGCGTTCGGTCTGCGGCGTCTACGGCTTGTGTCCCTTGAACTTTGCAGTCCGGAGGAGAGGGTAGCTGTGTTGTGTCGACAATTTGCATATCTGTTCGTCGGGATGCTCATCCCGTTCCTGGCCAGCGCACAAGGCCCCTCGGTTAGGCCGGCTGCTGAGGTACGCGACCAGTCCAGGGAGGATGACGCCGTCCTGGGTCACCGTCTCACCGCGGCGGCCCAAATGGGCGACACAGCGGCGATCAAGGCGGTGCTGGCCACGGGCGCCGATGTCAATGCTTTGGACAGGGCAAGCAACAACCCGGGCGGCGCAACCGCCTTGATCTGGACGGCGAGGCAGGGCCATGTCGAGGCCCTCAAGGCCCTGCTCGAGGGCGGGGCCGACGTCAACGCAAAGGCCAGGGCGGGCATTACGGCCCTGCACTTTGCGTCGATGAAGGGACACGCCGCCGCCGTGGAGGCCTTGCTGGTTGCGGGGGCGGACGTTGACGCGCGAGTGCGCGATGGCACGACCGCCCTGATGGCGGCGGCCTCGGGAGGTCACGAGGCAGCCGTGCGGGCCCTGATTGGAGCCGGCGCAGACCTGAATGCCAGGGACCGCGGCGGATTGACCGCCCTGCAGTGGGCCGAGCAGGCAGGCCATGCCCAGGTCGTGGGCCTGCTCAGGAGCGCTGGAGCCCGGAACAGTCGATGGAAGGAACTGCTGGAGGCGGTCGGACAGGGCGATACCGCCGCCATCCAGGCCCTGCTGGAGGCAGGCGCCGACGTCAATGCCAGGGACGGGGATGGCAAGACAGCCTTGATGGTGGCGGTGGAGAAGGATCACTTCACGGCCGTGCAGGCGCTGATGAATGCGGGTGCCGACATCAATGCCAGGGACGAAGGGGCCATGACCGCCTTGCTGTGGGCGTCAACAGACGGCCGCACCGCTGCCGCGCTCGCCCTGATTGAAGCCGGCGCCGACGTCAACGCGAGTAACGTGTTCGACCTGACGGCCTTGATGGCAGCGGCCTCGAAAGGTCACCTTGATATCACCAAGGCCCTTCTGGAGGCGGGTGCCGACGTCCGCGCGAGGGATGCCAATGGCAAGACTGCGCTGATGCTGGCGGAGAGGGCCGGGGTGGACGCCACGATCGTCGAGTTACTGCAGCAGAGTGAAGCCAAGTAATGAGCCGGCCCTGTCTTTGCTGGCGGAACGGGAGCGCCGAGCCAACCGCTGGCCCCGGCAGTGGATCACTGCACACTCAATCTATTGAAAAATAACGTCAAAATGGTGGCCAGGGGCAGAATCGAACTGCCGACACGCGGATTTTCAGTCCGCTGCTCTACCAACTGAGCTACCTGGCCTCAGAACGGGCCGCTATTAGACCGGTGACGCTTGGGCGGAGTCAAGAAAGCGCACACCAAAAAGCCGCGACCGTATGCAGCAGCCAATTGCCTTCTACTTACTCCGTTTTTGCGAGGCGTTTGTCACGCCCCTGGCGCGCCTGCGGTAGGCCGAAGGCGTCTGGCCACCCGACCAGCGGGTGAAGGCCCGGGTGAAACTGGCGGATTCCGCAAAGCCGACGATATGGGCGATCTGGGTGATGGGGAGCACGGACTCATCAAGATAATGGCGGGCCAGTTCGTAGTGGGTTTCGTCCAGCAGTTCGCCGAAGGTTCTCCCCTCCGCCTTCAGCTTGCGATACAGGCTGGCCTGGGAAATGCCCAGGTATCTGGCCATCCTGCGCGCCGTGACTGGCGCCGCCACCTGGTTGCCAAACAAGGCCTGCCTGACCTGATCCTGCAGCGAGCGGATGCGGCCCAGCTGCTCGAGTTCCCTGTCGAGGAAGTCCTTGAGGATGCTGGCGAGCGTCGAGTCGACGTTGTGGCTGGAAATCCGCGACGTCCTGGCGGCCAGCCGGACCGTATTGGACTCCTGCTCGAAGCGTACCTCGCTCCTCAGCAGGCGCTCGTATTCCACCAGTGGCGCGCTCGGTGAATGACGGAAGGAAATGCTGGCAAGCTCGACGTTGCCACCCGCATACATGCGAATCAGGCGCGAGGTCAGCGCCAGGCTGAACTCCACGTCCTGCCTGCAATCAAGGTCGGGCACTCCATAGATCTGGTAGTGAAATGCGATGTGTTCGCGATCCTGGGTGAAGCGGAAATCCGTGGTGTCCTGCAGCAGGTTTAGGTAGGCGCAAAAGTCCGACAGGGCCTCACCCAGGGTGCGCGAGGACAGGAACAGGAAGCCCACCGCACCCAGCGTTTCCGAGCCACAGGAGCGACCCATCCGGGCGCCAATCAGTGGATCGCCGGCCTGCTCAGCCGCACGCTCCATGAGCCTGAGATAGCTTTTCAGCGGAACCTTGCCCTGCAGTCGACCCAGGTCCTCTGGCTCCACGCCAACCTCCTGCAACAGGGCGGCGAAATCCAGGTTGTGCTCGGCCAGCGGCAACTGCAGCCCTCGCAGGACGGACGCCCAAATCAGCGGCTCGGCCATGGGCCTTGATGAGGCAGGCATGACAAGAGGCTAACAGACTGACCTAATAAAACAAATTTTTGAGTCTTTTAGACAATTCTCACTGACAGCGGCTTTCTTAACCTCAAAAAAACAGATCAGTCACTCAGGGGTACAACATGCGTAAGGCACGAACGGGCACTTCGCGGTTGAAGGACTGGCAAAGGGTCATCGACGATATGGCCGACCTGGACGTGCGTGCGCGGCTGCAGGCCCGGATGTCGGCCTTTCTGCCCGTCGAAGAGGCGTCGCTACCGCTCGACGACTATGTAGCGCTGGTAGAGGACATCGCTAAAGCCACCCACTGCCCGGCTACGGCGTGGCTGGTGGGCACCTCCAGCTCTCTGCCCTTGGATGCGGAACTCGGGGGCATTGCCTCGGGTTCCCGATCGCTGGGGGCCGCGCTGCACTGGATGTGCCGTTATTTTCCCCTGCTACAGGATTGTTCGCTGCTGAAGCTCGATATCGGCGAGGCTCGAGCGACCCTCAGCTATCGCATCCTCGACCCGGCCATCTGGCCCCGTCATGGTGAAGCCATCTACACCCTCGGCGTCCTGTCCACGCTGCTGCGCAGCGCCGCGCCGGGGGCATGGAAGCACGTACAAATCGGCCTGGAAGTCGAACAGGACCTGGCTGCTGCGGACATGGAAGCGGTAAGCAGGGCCCCGGTGGAATATGGAGCGACGACCAACTGGCTGAGCTTTCCCGCCTCGTTGCTCGACGCGCCCCTGAACCTCGCACCCAGCCCGGATGCCGACGTACTGAAAAATCTCGCGAGGCGCTTGTCCCGCCGCAACCAGCAGTTGCCGATCAGCGATCGGGCGAGGCAGATGATCTATCGGGAAATGAGCGAGGGGCGGGTCAGCCAGGAACACATCGCCAGGGAACTAGGGGTATCCAGTCGCACACTGCGTCGCAAGCTTGCCGAGGAAGGACTCAACTTCCAGGAGGTGCTGGACGACTGCCGCATGCGTTTTGCCACCCTGGAGTTCCGGACCCGCCGCTGCCTGTCCTTATCGGACATGGCCCTGCGACTGGGCTACTCCGAACACTCCACTTTCTCTCGCGCCTTTGCACGCTGGGCAGGCATGGCGCCCCAGCAATATCGGCGCCATGTGGCAGCCGCTGCCTGATTCGGTAGCGGTCCCGCTTCAGGCCAACCAGCCGTCCGCCGGGCGGTCGAACCAGACGTGCACCTGGCTGGTTCCCACGGCGTTCTCATAATCGCTGAATCGCCTGCCAATGGCCCGGCAATTTCTCCCGCCGATCGCCGCCACCATCATGAGGTAATGTCCGAACCGCCCCTCGGGCTTGTGCCGCTGATAGTCGTCCATGGTCTCGATCACCTGCCGGTGATCACCCCGATAAAACCACTCCAGCCGCTCCAGGTCAGCCTCGCGCGCCTCCGGGGTGAAGATGTGCGCGGGGTCGGAGGACTCGTGCAGGTGCAATTCCCTCAACGGGTAAAAGGTGTGACTCATCGAGCCACTGGCCAGCAGCACCACACGTTGGTCCGAGCGCGCGATCGCCCGCCCGATGGCGGCGCCTGCCTCCAGGTAATCATCGGTTCCGGCGGTCATGACCATGCCAACGCTCAGCCAGGCCTCGCCCCGATTGAGGTAGTGAGCCACGTTTACGGTGCCGTAGTGGATCGGCAGGCAGGGATCTTCAATGGCGGTGCCCCGCATGCCCGTGCCCGTAATCTCCTCTGCAATCAGCGCGGCCAATTCCGGACAGCCCCGCAGGTCATAGGGAACTTGGACCATGCCCCTCGGCAGTTCCTCCGAGGTAAAACGACCGCTGCGCCGCTCATGGGCGGTGACGCCAAACTCGAGTAGGGTGGCCCAATGCGTATCGAATACGATCACCGTGTCGGGCCTGATGAAGTCCAGCACCTCGGTCCGCAACCGGTGAAGGCCGGGCACCAGGCTGATTTCCCGCCCCTCGTTCAACTCACGACGGATCGACTCCGGCAGCATGATGGTCGGCACGTGCGACACCAGCCCGGCACCGATGACCTCGCCCATCGCTCCACTCCAATCCTGATCAAGGACCCGATCATACCGTGCACCCGCCGCGTCATAGGTGATAGTCCACAGTCTGTCCGCATCTGCTAAGACGAATTGGTCGCGCTACCCTACTTTTGATTTGGGACAGACCGCCACGGACCTTGCCAATGACCGATTCCAGCTGGGCATACCCCTTTTCCCGCTCGACCGACGAGCATGTGGACCTGTCCTCCCAGGACGCCTTCAACCAGGGCGCACCCTTTGCCACCTTCGAGCGCATGCGCCGCGAGGACCCGGTAGCATGGTGCACGGAGGATGAGGGCCGCGGGTTCTGGTCGATCACCCGCCATCAAGACATCGTCCGGCTGAACCGCGATCGCAATACGCTCAGCTCGGCGCAGGGCATCCGGATCGAGGACCAGAGCCCAGAGGAGTACGAGGCCCGCAAGACCTTCCAGGAAACCGACCCGCCGGAGCACACCCACTTCAGGATGCTGGTCAACGATGCTTTTTCGCGCAAGTCGGTGGGTCGTTTCGAGGAGCGCATTCGGGAAATCACCGCAGAACTGATCGACCGATCCATCCAGATGGTCGACATCGACGCCACCTACGAGATTGCCCGTCAGCTGCCGATGCGGATGCTGGCCCAGATCATCGGCATTCCCGAGGCCGACACCTCCTGGCTGGTGGACAACGGCGACGCGCTCATCTCCAACGCGGATCCGGACTACACCGACTTCGTGGTCGACAAGGTCGACACCGAGGAGTACCGCCTGTTGCCCTTCCGCTCGCCTGCGGCGGTGGAACTGTTCGACTATGCCAACGGGCTGCTGAAGCGCATCCGTGCCGGCGAAGACGTGGGTGTGCTGAACCTCGTCATGCAGCCTACCCGCGAAGGCAAGGTCATGAGCGACGGGGAATTCAGGAATTTCTTTTGTCTGCTGGTCGCCGCGGGCAACGACACCACCCGCTTCAGCATCGCGGCCTCCATTCATGCCCTGGCAAATCAACCTGAACTGCTGGAGTCCCTGAGGGGCGCCTCGACCGAGCAGCTGGTGACTGCGGCCGACGAGATGATCCGCTGGGCGTCACCCACCACCCACTTCAGGCGCACCGCAACCCGGGATTTCGATTATGCCGGCAAGCAGGTCCGCAAGGGAGACAAGGTCGTGCTCTGGTTCCTGTCCGGCAACCGCGATGAAACGGCCATCGATTCGCCTTACGAGATCAAGCTGGACCGCAAGCCAAACCCGTTCATCTCCTTCGGCCAGGGCGGGCCCCATGTCTGCCTGGGCATGTACCTGGCAAGGCTCGAGGTACGTATCGTGCTGGAGGAGCTGGCGCGGCGCGTGGCGCGCGTGGAACAGGTGGCGGACCACAGCTACCTTCGCTCAAACTTCATTCTCGGGATCAAGCGCCTGCCCGTCAGGCTGACTGCAAGGTAGGACCATGAACAACAGCGACTTCCAACGGGTCAGGGTGCTTTTTGCAGACCAGTTGAACCTTGCCCGCGGCAAGTACCTGCCGGCCTCCTTTGCCCGCAAGGGCGCCGCCCGGCTTTGTGTGGGGACCTACGCGGTCACCTACAGCAAGGAACTGGTTCCGGCACCCGGTGCCGGCTTGCTGGAAGGGTTGCCGGATATCGAGGCCGTCTTCGACCCTGACAACCTGCGTCCGGGCTGGGAACTGAACACCAGGGTGGCACTGGCCGACCTCGAATTCCATGGCCAGCCAGCCGGTCTCTGTGGTCGCGGCGCCCTGAAGCGTGCCATCGAGGACTGGCGCAAGCTGGGCCTGGAGCCGATGGTAGGCATGGAAGGAGAGGCCTACATCTTTCAGAGGGGAGCCGAGGGCAAATGGGTGCCCTACGATACGCCGGGCGCCTTCGTGTACGGCACAGGACCGTTCGTGGATCCAGCGGGGTTGATCGATGACCTCTGGGCTGCCGCACACCGCTGTGGCCTGCCGATTGAGTCAATCAATGCCGAGTACGACTCACCCCAGTTTGAGTTGACCCTGGCCTACGCGGACGCGCTCAAGGCCTGTGACGACTTTTTCCTGTTCAGGACCATGGCTCGCGAAATTCTCTATCGCCGCGGCTACCTGCTGTCCTTCCTGCCCAAGCCGTTCCCCAAGAAGAGTGGAACGGGCCTGCACGTGAACCTGAGCTTCAGGGACAACGAGGGCAGGAACGCCATGGCGGGCGGAACCGCGCCGGGCAAGCTTTCCAAGCTCGTCTCCGGCTGTATTGCCGGGCTCATCCACCACCATGAGGCACTCGGGGCCCTGATTGCGCCGACCGTGAACTCCTACGATCGACTGAAACCTGCCAGCCTGTGCGGTTACTGGGCCAACTGGGGTCATGACCATCGCAGCGTAGCGGTACGGGTGTCGGCGGAGGACGGCGAGGCGGCGCGCATCGAGCACCGCACTCCTGACTGCGCGGGCAGTCCCTATGTGGTGGTGGCAGCGGTCCTGCAGGCCGCCCGGCTGGGCTACCTCAACGGTTATGACCTGCCGCCACCGGAAACCCAGGACGGGCTGGAGAACGTCGGCACGGACCGCCACATCGCGGAATCGCTGGGCGAGTCGCTTGACCACCTCGAGCGCGATGCAGCGTTGACTGATGCCATCGGCCGCCTCTTGGTGGAGAATTTCGTCGCGCTGAAACGTGCGGAAATCGAGGAGGTGCGGGGCAAGGACGCGGGCGCCATCTTCGATTATTACGCACCCTACCTGTAGGAGAGTCCGTGGCACGGAGCTTCGACGTTGCCGGGGTCCAGGTCTCTGGTGAGCACTTCATTGACGGGCGACGGGTCGATTCCGATGGGCGTTTCGAGGTGCGATCGCCGCTGGACTGGAACCTCAAGCTAGCCGACGTCGCCCGCGGCAATGCCGCCACGGCCGAGGCAGCCGTCGGGGCAGCCGCGGCCGCCTTTCCGGGCTGGGCAGCCCTGGGCCCCCGAGGACGTGCGGTTCACCTGAATCGTCTCGCCGACCTCATCGACGCCAACAAGGACGACATCGCCACCGTAGAGTGCATGGACATGGCGATGCTGCTGGAGAGCCTGCGCGCCAGGGTCATTCCTCGCGGCGCACTCAACTTTCGCAATTACGCCGACATTGCTGCGGCTCACGAGGAGCGCGTCTGGTCCTCGAAGGGCACCGCCAACCGGGTGATCCGCATGCCCGCCGGACCGGCGGTCATCATCACGCCGTGGAACGCACCGTTCATGCTCTCCACCTGGAAGTGCGCCCCGGCACTCGCAGCCGGCAACTCCGTCGTATTGAAGCCGGCTGAGTGGTCGCCTCTTTCGGCGTCGCTGCTCGCAGACCTGGTAGCCGAGAGCGACATGCCGCCGGGGGTCGTCAATATCGTGCAGGGGATTGGCGCAGAAGTCGGTGCCGCCCTGGTCGCCGATCCACGGGTTCGACGCATCTCCTTTACCGGCTCGGTGCCGACCGCTCGCCGCATCGGCGCCTCGGCTGCGGCCAACATCGTGCCCTTTACGGCAGAACTGGGCGGCAAGTCCTGTCTGTTGGTATTTGCCGATGCCGACCTCGAGGCTGCGGCCCGCAAGGCGGCAGGTCAATATGACGACAGCGGGCAGGTCTGCATGGCTGGCACGCGCCTGATCGTCGAGTCCTCGGTGCGGGATGAATTCCTGCGGCTGTTCAACGCCTTTACCGACGCCCACGTTCTTGGCGACAGCCGTGAGCCTGGCACGACGATATCGCCGATGATCCATCCGGATCACCTCGAGCGGGTAGCGGGCTTCGTGGAACGTGCCCGGGCAGCCGGTGACGTGGTCGCCCGAGGTGGACGCGTGTACCGTGAGGGTGGACTCTGGTACGAGCCCACCTTGATCCTGCCGCGCAGCAACCAGTCCGAGGTGGTGCAGAACGAGGTCTTTGGGCCGGTTCTGACTTTCCAGACCTTCGAGGATGAGGCAGAGGGCGTGGCGCTGGCCAATTCGACGCCCTACGGCTTGTCGGGCATCGTGTACACGGGCAACGCAGCGCGGGCCGAGCGGGTCGGACGTGCCATCCGGGCCGGCACGGTATGGGTCAACACTTTCCTGGTTCGGGACCTGACCGCTCCGTTTGGCGGCATCGGTATCAGTGGGCTGGGGCGCGAGGGCGGGGACTACGCCCTCGAGTTCCATTCGGACCTGAAGACGCTGCAGATCCTCGAGGGCTCCTGCCGAAGCTGACCTTCAGCCGACGTCGGGCAGGCTGCGCCGAAACAGGGTCTGGCCTTCCTTCCACGACACCCCCACCTCATGCCAGTAGCCGGCGATTTTTTCCAGCGGCGCGATGAGCGGCAACTCTTCCACCGGCGATTCAAAATACCGGAGGTCAAAATCCCCGGTGAAACATCGACCCAGCTCGACGTCGAAGCCGCGCATGGTCACCATCTCGGTCAGGCTGTCAGTGCCGTTGGTCTCGATGGCCGGATACCAACGGTGATGGATCATGGGATGGCCGTTCACGAAGCCGGGGCGCTCTGCAGGCCCAGAGACGGTGAACCGCGCCTCGGCGAGGCGCCGGTCGAAGGCGGCCAGGGTCGCGCCGAAGGTACCACCCGGCTCGAGGCGCGGACCGCCCCTCCCAACGTAGGCCGGTCGACTCATCTGAATCGAGGCCAGTTTCTTGGGATAACCCTGATGCTGGCCACGGATCACTGCAAATTCCTTGTCGACCCAGATGAACACGCAACGGGAATAGGTGACGCCACGCCATTTGCAGCGGACCACCACGAACATCTCCTTGTACTGGCCGCGGACCGGGTCGACGATCTGTGCGGAGTCATCCGCACAGCTTTGCCAATCCGCCCAGATGACCGCCACAGCACCAGGGTCTTCGTCAGCCAGGTCGAGTTCGGGAGGCAGCAGTTCGCGGACCGCCTCGACCCGAGTACGGTACTCGAGGGTGATCAGCTCGCCCGAGTAATGCCAGGGCACGGGCGGGAGAATTGCCGAGCGGCCGGAAGGAGTGCGGGGATAGTAGAAACCAGACATGGTGATACCCTTGGTAGCCGAGCCGCCATTGTGCCGTGAGCCAGGGGTGCGGGCAGCCCGGCCGGGCAGGTTGTCCAGATTTGCCAAGTCTCGAGCCTGCCCATCAGCCCCATCATCATGGCGCACCTACTGCCCGAGGATATCCCGATGACCACTGAGTACCGCAAGATCTTGCTGGACGGCTACCCGATTCTCGCCCAACGGGACGGCGAGGTACTGCTCACTCGGGATGGGCGATCGATCGGCGTCGACGACGCCATCCATCTGCCGCCGGTGGCCCCCACCAAGATCATCTGCGTGCACCTCAACTACCACAGTCGGGTCGACGAGTTCATCACCCGGCTGCCCCCGGCACCCACCTATTTCCACAAGCCGATCACCGCGCTCAACACCCACCGCGGCGCCGTAGTCAGGCCGCAACGGTGCAAGTGGCTGAACTACGAGGGCGAAATTGCGATCGTCATCGGCCGGCACTGCCGCAATGTCAGTCCCGCGGAAGCCGGTGACTACATCGCCGGCTACAGCATCGCCAACGACTACGGGCTGCATGACTTTCGCGATACGGACGCCGGCTCGATGCTGCGGGTCAAGGGCTCGGACACACTCTGCCCGGTCGGTCCAGGGCTCGTGGAAGGCTGGGACTTCCGGGGCAAGCAGATCCGGACCTGGGTCAATGGCAGGCTGGCCCAGGACGACAACACCAACAATATGGAATGGGACATGCACTACCTGGTGGCGGACATCGCCCGCACCATCACCCTCGTTCCAGGCGACGTATTGCTGTCTGGCACTCCTGCCAACAGTCGACCGGTACAACCCGGCGACCTGGTCGAGGTGGAAGTGGAGGGACTGGGCACGCTGTCCAACCGGATCGTGGAGGGCCCGATCCCCATCCGCGACGACGTGGGTGCACAGCCGAGCGAATCCGAGGAAGTGGTCTCGACCGCCATGGGGGGGGACTGGGAACATCGCGGCAAGCGCGCTGCCAAGGGTGAAGGCGCCAGGCATTACCAGTCTCGCTTGGACGAGTAAGCGAGCCGTCAGTTTGTCCTGAAATGCCAAGCCGGGCTTGCCGGATCCCCCACAATCGAAGTTCTGTGGGTAGGTGCGCGCCGCGCGCCCGCAAGCACTGTCAACCAGGAGTTCGGGACCATGAGAACACGCCACAATGCCATCAGCCTCGCCGTCGCGGTTGCGCTCGGCGCGGGCCCATCCCTCGCCAGCGCCCAGCTGCTGGACGAAATCATCGTCACCGCCACCAAGCGCGAAGAATCCATCCAGGCAGTGCCTATTTCGGTCTCGGCCCTCGGCGGCGAGCAGATCGCGGAACTCGGGCTCAGCGACATGACCGACATCACCCAGCAGGTGCCGGCGCTGCAGCTGAATACCTGGTCCCCTCAGCTGACGATTTTCAACCTGCGCGGAGTCTCCCAAAACAACTTCGTTGACAACCTGGAGGCACCAGTTGCGGTGTATCAGGACGACGCCTACATCGCCAGCATCAACGCCATCAGCGGCCAGCTGTTCGACATCGAGCGGGTGGAGGTCCTGCGCGGACCGCAGGGCACGCTGTTCGGCCGTAATGCCACCGGCGGCCTTATTCACTACATCAGCCGTGGCGCCAATGAGGACGAATTGAACGGCTACCTGCGCATCAATGCCGGTTCCTACAGTCGCTTGAGCGTCGAGGGCGCCGTGGGGGGTGGACTGTCGGACAACGTCCGGGGCCGCCTTGCCTTCCGCCAGGAAACGGCCGATGGCTACATCAAGGGCGACAAGAGCATTCCCCCCGTAGATACCCGCGCCATCGGTGGCGCCGATGGCTACAGCCTGCGCGGCAGCCTGCAGGTCGATTTCTCCGATTCGGTGCAGGGCAACTTCATCGTCCGCTACAGCAAGGACGATGACGTGCCGACCGGAGGTTACGTTTTCGAGAACTGCGAATTTGACGCCAGCAGCTTCTGCCCGGTCGACGAATCCGGCCGGGCCATTACCCTGCCCGGCGTCGTCTCTGGCGACGTCCACCTGCACCAGAACGATACACGCGGCTACCTCGATCGCGAGATCGTGGCTGCCACGGCCCGTTTTGACGCGTCGCTGGAGGGCGGCAACGAACTGGTGTCCATCACCAGTTACCTGGACATGGACAAGCAGTACCTTGAGGACGGCGATGCCTTCCCGGTGCCGATCGTGGTCTTCGGCCAGGATGCCAAGGTCAAGCAGTTCACCCAGGAACTCAGGCTGTCCGGCACCTCAGGGGCCGTTCAGTGGCAGGTCGGCGCTTACTACATGGACTACCAGTTCGATGGCCTGGGATTGACCATCGGCGCCCCCAACATCGGCTTGTCCTTCGCGCTCGCCGATGCGGGCATCATCGACGCGCCGGTCGTCGGGGACGGCAATCCCTTCGACGGGCGATCGGACCGCTTTACCGACCTCGAGGTCAGGAATTATTCCGTGTTCGGCCAAGTCGACTACAGCCTGTCGGATTCACTGACGCTGACGGCCGGCCTGCGCTGGTCCGACGACTCGAAGAAACTCAACTGGACGGCCTTCTTCAGCTCTGACCAGGATCCCACGCCGATCGCGTATGCCGCTACGGCCAACAGCCCCCTGGCCGGGGCAGCCACCATCCTGAACGTGTTCGATGACGACCAGATCAACTACGACGACTATGCAGCACGGCTGTCCCTGAAGAAGCAGTTCAGCGAATCGACCCAGGGCTTCATCTCCTGGAACCGGGGCATCAAGGGCGGCAACTGGACCCTGTCTTCCAACGTCTCGCCGGACAAATTTACCCACAAGGAAGAGGTCCTCAACTCCTTTGAGGTGGGCGTCAAGTCAGACATCAGTGATGCCATCCGGCTGAACGCGACGGTGTTCTACTACGATTATCAGGACTACCAGAATTTCGTGGCGATCCCCCCCGATGACGTTTCGCCGAACCCGCAGGTGGGGAACTCGGACGTCAAGGCCTTTGGGGGCGAACTCGAACTGTTCCTGAAGCCCTCCGACCGCTGGGACGTGGCGCTCGGCCTGACCTTCGAGGACTCGGAGGTCGACGAGGTAAACGCCGGCTCCACACCGATTATCAATGCAGAACTGCCGAATGCGCCGAATTTCTCGGCCAACTACCTGCTGCGTTACACGCAGCCCGTCGGCGGTAACGAGCTGGTCCTGCAGTTCGATGGCGCCTACTACGACGACCAGTTCCTGGAGGTGACCAACGGTCCTGGCACCCTGCAGGAGTCCTACAACGTCTCGAACGTCAAGCTGACCTGGCACAGCGGCAACTGGTCGATCTCGGCCTGGAGCAAGAACGTCTTCGATGAAACCTACAAGGCCTACTCGCTCGACCTTGGAATCCTCGGCGCGACCACCTTCTACGCGCCGCCGCGGACCAGCGGCGTGACGCTGGAGGTCAATTTCTAGGCGAGACCCGCCCCCCTCGCGTAAGGGGCCAGAAAGTGCTCGTAGTGGCGCCACAGGTCCACCGCAGCCCCGTGCAGGGGCTGCCGGACCTGGGCGACGCTGGCCGTCCTGACCGGGTGGCTGCCTCGGTGAAACTCCAACATCGTAGGCCGCCAGGGCAGGCCCAGTCGCTCCATGAGTCCTCGCAGCACTAACTCGGGTTCGGCCACCAATTTCTCGTACACCACGGGAATGATCCGCCCCCTCGGCAGCACCTGCTCCCAGTGGCCCATGACCTGCCGGTACCGGCTATGAAAGCGGGCCAGGGTGCCTATCTCGTAGGTGTAGTGAAGCCCGTCAGCGAAGTGAGTGCTGTAGGCCGACCACATCACGGCCAGCGGATGCCGGATCGTGTGCAGGATGATGGCATTGGGAAACAACGCCGCGATAAGCCCGATAAAAGCGAAGTTGCCCGGCATCTTGTCGATCACCAGTGACTTGCCGTAGCCGTGGCCAGCAAGCCGGCCTATATAGTCGCTCGCCGCGGCCCTGAAATCCTGGCCAGTCCAGACGCCGGCGGCTCGACCGATCGTGCCCCTATCCCGAACAAGATGCGACTGGATGACGGCCTTGAGATGTTTCAGCTCGCCTCCGCTGGCAAAATCGCCATGGGCAAGCAGCATCTGCTCGAGCAGAGTGGACCCGCTACGCGGCATGCCGAGGATGAACACTGGACGCAACGCTGACTTCTCGTCGACAGTCAGGCGCGCAAGCAGCGAGGCGTTGATAGTCTGCATCACGTCCTCCAGCAGCGCGTGATTGGCCCCTTCTGCGTAGGGCCTATGACGGTAGTGGAGATCGTTGGCACTCACGAAGGCTTGCAGGGCGGCCTGATGTTCGCCTACATCCTGTCGCGCCTTGCCCAAGGCAAAACCCACCTTGGCAGCGGCCTGCCAGGGCAGCAAGTCCCTCTTCGCAGCAAGCGCCTCCAGTGAAGCCAGCTGCTCCATCCCAGGCTGGTAACGGGTCAGCCGTGAATAGGCGAAATGCGCCTCCACGTCATCCGGGTTATTCGTCAGGCGGGCCGCATACAGTTGCCTGGCCCGATCGTGATCGCCCAATTCGACCAGCAGGGCCGCCAGGCTTGCCTGCGTGGCGGGCACAGCACGCCCGGTGGCAATGGCGGCCTCGTAGCAGGCCAGGGCGCGGCGCGCCTGGCCCCTGCGCTCGAGCAGCACACCGAGGTTGTGCAGCCCGGGGGCATGGGCCGGGTGGGCGGCAACCAATGCCTCCAGTCGGGCCAGCGCGTCGACTTCACGACCGGCAGCCAGCAACACGACGGCGAGGTTGTACAGGGCATCGGCATGATCCGGATCCAGCCGCAGGGCCCTGCCCGCGGCCAGCTGGGCGTCCTGCAGGCGTCCCTGGCTGCGCAGCACCTCACATTGCCATGCATGCAGCTCGGGGCTGTCGGGGGAGACCCGCAAGGCCTCGCTCAGCCAGTGCTCTGCCTGCTGAAAAGACCGTTTCTGGTAAGCATCCAGCGCCAGCTTGAGGTAATTTTGGCTGCCCATGGATCGTATCGAGCATAACAAACGCGGGGAGTTGCCGAGATGATCAATCGCACCCTGGCCCTGATCGTGGGCGGCCTGGTCCTGTTCGGATCGACGACCATGCCGGCAGCTGCAAACAGCGACCGCCCGAACGTGCTTTTGATCGTGGTGGACGACATGGGCCACGCCGATCTCGGCAGCTTCGGCGGAGAGATCCCGACGACCAACCTCGACGCGCTGGCGCAAGCGGGCGTCCGGCTGAGCCGTTTCATCACCGCACCGGCCTGCTCACCCACCCGGGCGATGCTGCTGACCGGGGTCGATGCGCACAAGGCGGGCCTTGGGAACCTCGAAGAGGAGTTGGCACCCAATCAGCGCAACCAGCCGGGCTATGAGGGCTACCTGAATGACCGCGTGGTCACGCTGCCCACACTACTGAGGGAATCCGGTTACCGGACCTATATGACCGGCAAGTGGCATCTCGGGATCGAGGAGCCGCACGGTCCCGCGGCCCGCGGTTTCGACCGGGCCTTTGCCATGCTGACCAATGCCAGTCACTTTGCCGACATGAGGCCGGCCTATTCGCCAGACCCGAAGGCCAAGGCGAAGTACCGGGACGACGATCGGCTCGTCAGCACGCTACCGGAGGATTTCGAGTATTCCTCGCAGTATTTCGTCGACCGCATGATCCAGTACCTCGACAGCGATCATGAGCAACCCTTCTTCGCCTACCTGGCCTTCTCCGCACCGCACTGGCCACTACAGGCCCCGGACGCATCCATCGCCCGCTTTGCCGGACGCTACGACGTGGGCTACGACGCGATCGCCGAAGAGCGCCTAGCCAGACAGAAGGCGCTGGGTCTCGTCCCGCAGGACGCGGTACTTGCTGCTCGCGCACCCAAGGGTCGAGCCTGGGCCGATCTCGACCCAGCGAGCCGCAAGGTCGAGGCTCGGGCCATGGAGATCTATGCCGCAATGATCTGGGAGATCGATCGCCACGTGGGGCGGCTGGTGGAGCATCTGCGTACCACCGGCCGGCTCGACGACACCGTGATCATATTTCTCTCCGACAACGGCGCGGAAGGACACGACTATGACGATACCTGGCCAGCCGATGCCTTTCCCGCGATCCGCAAGGTGCTGGACGAGTCCCACGATTTCAGTCTGCAAAACATGGGACGCCCGGGCTCCTACACGTTTTATGGGCCCAACTGGGCCCGCACCTCGTCACCTGCCCTGGGCCTGTACAAGGCCTTCCCGACCGAGGGTGGCGTTCGGTCGGCGGCTTTCGTTTACGGTGCAGGCCGTTTCGGCAAGCCCAGGGTCGAGGACGCGCTGGTGCTGGTCAAGGACCTAGCCCCTACAATCCTTGAGCTTGCGGGAGTCGCCCATCCGGGCAATCGGCACAGGGAACGTGAGGTGGAGCCAATGACCGGCATCTCCGCCCTGCCATTACTGCAGCATCAAGAGCCGCAGGTCGACTGGCGGAAGCGATTGCACGCTGATGAACTCCTCGGCAAGCGGGGCGTGCGACTCGGCGACTGGAAGCTCGTTCACATGCCGCCGCCCTTCGGGACCGGAGAGTGGCAGCTATACAACCTGGCCGAGGACCTGGCCGAGTCCCGTGACCTCGCCGCGGAACACCCGGACAAACTCGCTGAACTGAAGGCCTACTGGGAGCGCTACGCAAATGAAAATAGCGTTGTGTTGCCAGACTGGGTAAGCGGCTATTGATTACTCGGGAGCGGTTTCGATGAATGACATCAATTCCACGCGTTCGATTTCAGCCATCGTGTACCTGGCCGTCATCGGCCCCTGCGTATTCATCCTCCAACCCGGTTTCGTGCAAGGTTTGGTCGCCTACCTTGGAATGACCGAGGAACAGGCCGGCTTGATCGCGTCGTACGAGATGTTCGGGATCGCCGCCACCACCGTCCTGATGAGCCTGCTGGCATCGCGCCTGAACTGGCGCGGCGTCCTTCGGGCATGCCTGGCCCTCTGCGTGGTCGGTAATCTGGCCTCGATCGGCCAACACGACTTCGCCACCCTCGGCGTGCTCCGCTTCCTGACGGGCCTGGGCTCCGGTGGCCTGGTGTCCCTGACCTTCACCATGATGGGACTGACCGCCAGGCCGGATCGCAATTTCGGCTACATCGTGGTGTGGGTCCTGACCTACGGCGCATTCGGTCTGTTGGCCATGCCCTGGGCCTTTGCCACCATCGGCATGAGCGGGGTACTGGTGTTTTTCGCCCTGTTCTGTGCCACAGGCTTCCTGTTCGTCGGGCCCCTGCCCGCCTCATCTAATTCGACAGCGGCTGCAGCGGCGCAAGCCTCGTCCTTCCCCATCTCGACCCGGCTGTCGGCGCTGGCAGGAGTGCTGGTCTACAACACTGCCGTGGGCGTGGTCTGGGCTTACCTGTTCCTGGTCGGGCTCGAGGCAGGGATGGGGGAACAGGAAGTGGCCAATGCCCTGACTTTCTCCCAGTTCCTCGGTATTGCCGGAGCGTTCCTGCCAGTCGTCCTGGAGTTGCGCTACGGCCGGGCAGCCCCGCTGGCGGTCGGGGTCCTGGGTGGCGCGGCCAGCATCTATCTGCTCCTGGGCGAAGTCGGTGCTACGGGGTACTGGCTCGCAGTCGGCGGCTTCAACCTGCTGTGGAATCTCTGCGTGCCCTACCTGCTCGCGATGATGGCTGCCTTCGACGCCCGCGGCCGCCTGGTAGTCCACGGCGTCTCCATGCAGTTCGTGGGTTATGCAGTGGGTCCCTTCATCGCAGCCAGCCTGTTAGGGGTCGGCGGTTACGATCTGGTCAACGGCGTGTCGGTAGCGCTGTTCCTGCTCTCCGCTGTGCTGCTGGCACCCGGACTGCTGGTCCAGCGACGCGGCTGACAGGCCCGTCGATCAGCCCGCGCCCAGAAACGCGCTGATCCAGCGTCCGACGCGTTCCGCGTCGGGACGCCTGCCCTGCATTGAGGCCAGCGCCGTGCGGGCCTGCTGCTCGTCGATGAGGTCGAGGTCCTGCAGCTTGGCCGTGAAGGCGCGCATCGAGGATTCCGCCTGCTCGGGATGACCCTGCAGGCAAAGGAGGCGCCCCTCCACGCCGTACATCACGACCGGACAGTCGCTTGAACTGGCGTAGAGCTCTACACCTGGTGGCATGCGCACCACCTGATCCTGGTTGATGAAATGCAGGGCATGGCTCCCGGCAGCGTCCGACATCCACGGCCGGGACCCGACGATTCCAAACTCGTGCATCCCCAGCACCCACCCGGATGCGGCCTTCTCCACCTTGCCTCCCAGGGCCTGCGCGATGAGCTGGTGCCCGAAGCAAATTCCGACCAGCGGCACGCCCGCACCGTAGGCCTGGCGCACGAACGCCTCGAGTGGCGGGATCCAGTTCAGGGGCTCGTAGGCACTGCAGGGGCTGCCGGTCAGGAGGTAGGCATCACACTCCTCCAGCCTGTCCGGGTAGTGAAGACGGGTCGGCTCAAACACCTGAAAATCGATTCGGGCATTAACCGCCCGGAACAGGTTGATGAACTTTTCCGGATCGGTTCTTTCGCCAGGGAGCATATAGCGGGCCGGTACCGCATCCAGGATGCCGAGCCTTACTGGCCGGGTGCGGTCGATCTCGTTGTGCCCCGCTGAACTCATCAGAACATTTTACTCGCAAAGGCTGCCAATGCCTCGAGGCTGCGCTAGGCTAGTCCCGCCATGTCCAAGCAAACGCCGGCGCCACTCGCCATCGTCACCGGAGCCGGCAGCGAAACGGGTATCGGGTATGCCACGGCTGTGCAACTGGGTCTCGCCGGACATGCCCTGCTGATCACCGGCCTGACCTCCCGCATCCACCAACGGGTACGGGAGCTGCAGGAACTGGGGTTCGCCGTGACCGGCTTCGAGGGCGACCTGACCAGCGAGTCGACGGTGGCCGAGTTGGCCAGCCTGACCGAGCGTCTCGGCCAGGTCGATGTCCTGGTCAACAACGCTGGCATGGCGGTACAGGGAGAACTGGACGAGTCGGGCCCGGTGGCCACCATGCCGCTGGCCCAGTGGCAGGTCTCCATCGAGCGCAACCTGACCAGCGCGTTCCTGGTCAGCCGGGCCTTCGTGGCAGGGATGGCTGGGCGGGGCTACGGACGGATCGTCAACGTCGCCTCCACCGCAGGGCCGGTCTCCGCCATGCCCGGGGATGCTGCATACGCTGCAGCCAAGGCCGGCATGGTGGGCCTGACCCGCGCCCTGGCACTGGAGGTCGCGGCGCGCGGGGTCACCGTGAACGCCGTTGCGCCGGGCTGGATCGCCACGGCCGCCCAGACGGCAGCCGAGGCCCGTGCCGGCCGAGCCAGCCCTGCCGGACGCTCGGGCACTCCGGAGGAAGTCGCCTCCGTGATCGCCTTCCTGTGCTCGCCGGCGGCTGCCTACGTGACGGGCCAGTGCTGGGTCATCGATGGCGGTAACTCCGTGATCGAGGCTCGCGCATGAATGAGTCTCCCGTGGTGCTCTTAACGGGCGCGGGTGGCGGCATGGGTCGGGCCATTGCGGCGCGCTTTGCCACCGGAGGATGGCGGGTCTCGGCCACCGACCTGGACGACGGCCTGCTCTCGGCTCTGTCCCACGAGGTGACGCTGGCGGCCACCACCCCGGCCGACCTGCGCCACCCCGCTGCCTGCCATGGCGTATTCGCCGAAACCATGGCTCGCTGTGGCAGGCTGGATGCCTTGGTCAATGCCGCTGGCGTCTGGCGCGAAGGCCCGGTGGAAACCTTCAGCGAGGCCGATTTCGACCTGCTCATGGACGTCAACCTGAAGGCGGCTTTCTTCATGTGCGCCGCGACGATTCCAGCGCTTCGCGCCACCCGCGGCTGCATCGTGAACCTCTCCAGCGATGCCGGTCGCCAGGGCAACATTGGCGCCGCCGCCTACTGCGCCTCCAAGGGCGCGTTGACCAACTTCACCCGCGCGCTGGCCCTCGACCTCGCCCCGGATGGGGTGCGGGTCAACACGGTCAGCCCCGCCGACACCGATACCCCCATGCTGGACTTCCAGGCCGAGCGCTACGGTGGCGGTGACCCGGCTGGCTACAAGGCGGCCCTGTTGGCCAAATATCCTCAGGGCAAGGCCGCGCGTTTCGTCCGCCCGGAGGAAGTCGCGGAGGTCGTCTACTTCCTGTGCCAGCCCGCTGCCGCAGCCATCACGGGCGCGGACTACGCCATCGATTTCGGCTATTCTGCCGGCAGATAGGTGCGCTCCTCCATCCTGAAGGATGCGACCCTCCGCGGGGGAATTAGATGACAACCTACCTTAGGCTGGCCGCATGCAGCATTGTCCTGTTTGGCCTCGCGGGCTGCGACACCAAGACGACCCTCGATATCCGCCGCCTGGATGACGCGAGCGAAGCGAGCATCGGCGTGATCACCGGTTCCACCGGCGAAGCCGGCACCAAGGAGCGGTTCCCGGATGCGGATATCAAGAGCTTTGACGACCCCATGGACGCGGTCAGTGCCCTGCTGGCGGGTCAGCTCGATGCGATGGTGACTGGGCGCCCTACGGCCGCCCTCGTCGCGCGCAACAACCCCGTGCTGGCCTTGGTTGAGGAACCGCTGCAGTTCGAAAATACCGCAATTGCGGTGCGCAAGGATTCAGAGCAACTGCTTGAGCAACTCAATGCCTTGATCCGCGCGCTGAAGGCGGACGGCACGCTCGAGTCGATGCAGGCGCGCTGGTTCAAGACTACGCCAGGGCCCTATGACGAGCCTGCCAACGAACCGCCCAGCGAAGGAGAGCCGCTGGTCATTGGCGTGGCGGCCACACGGGAGCCGTTCAGCTTCGTCGACGGTCAGGGTCGCGTGACTGGCCACGATGGCGAGCTGGCCCGCCGTATCGGGGTAGCCCTGAACCGCCCCGTGGAATTCTCCAACATGCGCTTTGCGGCCCTCATCCCCGCGCTCCAGTCGGGCAAGATCGACATGATCGTTACCGGCATGACGGCGACGGAGGAGCGCGCCAAGGCCGTCAGCTTCACCAATTCTTACTACGATAATGCCCAGGTCATGCTGGTGCGGCGAGCCAACGCAGAGTCGGGTGCGATGCCCGCCGACGCGGTGGCCGATCAGGGAAAGATACGCTCCAACGATGACCTCGCAGGCAGCCGCGTCGCGGCCATGCTCGGCTCCGTACAGGACGTCTATGTCCGCAAGAACTATCCGACGGCCGAGGTCCTGCAATACAACACGGCTTCTGACCTGGTAGTCGCGGTCGAGAGCGGGCGCGTCGACATGGGCGTGGCCGACAAGGATTTCCTGGGCGAAATCCTGGCTGATAACGCCCGGCTTGCGATGCTGGATAAGGCGCTGTTCTCGATGGACGTGGGTGCCGGGTTCAACAAGGACAACCCTGAACTGCGCGACGCCTTCGATGCCTTCCTGGCCGGTATCCGAGCAGATGGTACCTATGATGACATGGTAAACCGCTGGTTTCGGCTCAAGGAAAAAGCCATGCCGTCCTTACCGAAGGAGGGCACTGGCGACGTCATAGACGTGGGCACGGCCGCCTTCGGCTTCCCCTATGGCGCCATCCAGGATGGCGAATTTGCCGGGTTTGACATCGAACTGGCCCGTCGCTTTGCGGCCTCACAGGGCAAGCGGGCCCGGTTCGTGCACCTGGAGTTTGGGGCGCTGGTGGCGGCGCAAGCAGCGGGCAAGGTCGACATGCTGGCAACCGGCATGTTCATCACGCCGGAGCGCAAGGAACGCATCGATTTCTCGAAGCCTTACTACAGCACCGAGATCCGCGTCTTCGCCCTGAAGGAGCGGATGGCAACCCCTCCCCAGCTGCCGGCGCCCTCCGGTAGGCTGACTTCCCCGGACGACATACCAGGCAAGCGGGTCGGCGTGGTGCTGGGTTCCGCCCAGGACGTGTATCTCCGCAAGCACTATCCGACCGCCGAGATCCTGCAGTTTGACCACGGCGCGGACCTGGTGCTCGGACTGACCACCGATCGGGTCGACCTGGCGGTGGCGGACCGTGACTTCGTCATGGAGGTCGCGGCGCCCAACCCGCTGGTTGGCGTTTTGCCGCAACCGCTGTTTGCCTCGGAGGTCGCGGCCGGATTCAGCAAGGAAAATACCGCCCTTCGGGACGCGTTCAACGCCTTCCTGTCCACGATCCGGGCCAACGGAACGTATGACGAGATGATCGCGCGCTGGTTCAAGCGCCGTGAGCGCGCGATGCCGCCGCTCCCGGCGGAAGGCGACGGTGGGGTAATCACCGTCGGTACCAGCGCTGGCGGCTATCCGTTCGGTGCGGTATTCAATGGTGAGTTTGCCGGGTTCGACATCGAACTTGCCCGTCGTTTCGCGGCCTCGCAGGGCAAGCGGGCGCAATTTTCCCATATGCAGTTTGCCTCACTGATCGCGGCACTTTCGACCGGAAAGGTGGACATGCTTGCGACCTCGATGTTCATCACGGAAGAGCGCAAGGAGCGGATTGATTTCTCCGACCCCTATTACTCCACCGATACCCGGATCTTCGCCCTGAAAACCAGGCTGGGGCACGCCAGCACTCCCTCCGGAGACATGCTGTCCTCCACCGCGGATCTCCACGGGCGGCGTATCGGCGTCATGCTGGGTTCCGCGCATGAAGGTTTTGCAATCAGGACCTTCCCGGACAGTGAAGTCCTGCAGTACAGGTCGGCCGCGGACATGGTACTTGCGGTGCATGACGGCAAGGTGGATGCCGGGTTTCTGGATGCGGATCCGCTCCGCGAGATCCTGAGCCAACAACCGGGTTTTTCCATCCTCGGCGAACCACTGTTCGTCAGCGAGGCCGGGGCCGGTTTCAGCAAGGGCGCGGCTGAACTTCGCGACCGCTTCAACGAGTTCCTGGCCGGCATCCGGGCCGACGGCACCTACGACGACATGATCGAACGCTGGATCAAGGGCAAAGACACCGTCATGCCGAAGCTGCCCGACATTCCGCGCCAGGGCAAGCTGGTGGTGGCCACCAACGACTTCGGACTGCCGTTTGTCGCGGTGCGTGATGGCCGCCTGGTTGGCTTTGACATGGAGTTGGCTGAACGCTTTGCCCACTTCCTGGGGCGGGAACTGGAACTGCTCAACATGGAGTGGAGCGCCGTGATCGCTGCCACGGTTGGCGGCAAGGCCGACCTAGGCCTTGGTTGCATGTTCATCACCGAAGAACGCAAGCAGAACATCCTGTTCTCCGATCCCTATTATGAGGCTCAGTCACTGGCCATCGTCCTCTCCTCGCGTCTGGCGACGACTGCGGAGGCGGCGGGAGACCCGGCGCCCGCTCCATCGGCAGAGCCTTCCTGGCTCGATGGCATCAAGGCCAGTGTCGAGAGCAACCTGCTGCGCGAGAAGCGTTATCTCCTGATCTGGGACGGGCTCCAGACGACGGTGATCATCTCGGTGCTGTCCACGCTGTTCGGCACGCTGTTGGGGGCGCTGGTCTGCGGCATGCGGATGTCGCCCAGCCGCTGGCTGGAATGGCCGGCCCGTTCCTACATCGCGGTGCTGCGCGGCACGCCCGTGCTGGTGCTGCTGATGCTGATCTTCTACGTGGTATTTGCTTCCGTCGACATCAGCCCAGTGTTCGTTGCGGTGGTGGCCTTCGGCATGAACTTCGCCGCCTACGTCGCCGAGATCTACCGCTCCGGCATCCAGGGCATTGATCGCGGCCAGTGGGAGGCCGGCATCGCCATGGGCTTCTCAAAGGTGAAGACATTCCTTTACGTGATTCTGCCGCAAACCGTGCAGAGGATCCTGCCGGTCTACAAGGGAGAATTCATCTCGCTGGTAAAAATGACCTCCATCGTCGGCTATATCGCCGTGCAGGACCTGACCAAGGCCAGCGACATCATTCGCAGCCGGACCTTCGACGCCTTCTTCCCGCTGGTGATGGTAGCTATTCTTTACTTCGTGATCGCCTGGGTCCTCATTCAGGCCCTTGAGTATGTCGAGCGGCAAACAGATCCCAAGCGCAGGCGGCGCAAGGCGGTGAGCGCATGATTACCATCGAGCATCTGTCAAAGGTCTACGGCAACCTGACCGTCCTCAAGGACATCAACGCCGAGATCCGCAAGGGCGAGGTCGTCTCCATCATCGGGCCCTCCGGTACCGGCAAGAGCACGCTGCTGCGCTGCCTGAACTTACTCGAGCAGCCGACTTCCGGCGCTATCACCATTGACGGCATCGATGTCCTCGCCCCCGGGGCCGATGTGCCGGCCATCCGGCAGCGGATGAACATGGTGTTCCAGTCCTTCAACCTGTTTGCCCACCTGTCGGTGCTCGAGAACCTGACGCTGGCACCTATCAAGCTGAAGGGGATCAGCCAGGCGGAGGCCGAGACCAAGGCCATGGACCTGCTGCGCCTGGTAGGCCTGGGCGAAAAGGCCCACCAGTTCCCGGACGAGCTCTCCGGCGGGCAGAAACAGCGGGTGGCGATCGCCCGCTGCCTGGCCATGGATCCCGAAATCATCCTGTTCGATGAGCCGACCTCAGCGCTCGATCCGACCATGATCAGCGAGGTGCTGGCCGTAATCCGGCGGCTGGCGAGCGAGGGCATGACCATGGCCATCGTCACCCACGAAATGGACTTTGCCCGGGACGTCTCCAACCGCGTGTTCTACATGGACGAGGGCCTGATCTACGAGGAGGGCCCTCCAGCACAGATCTTCGACAACCCACAGCGGGAAAAGACCCGGGCCTTCATCCAGCGGATCCGCAGCTATCGCTGCAGCGTGAACTCGCCGGACTTTGATCTCTATGCCATCCACGGCGGCATCGACACCTTCTGCGAGAAGCACGTCATACCGCGACAGACCCGTCATGACCTGCAGCTGCTGGCCGAGGAATTCCTGCAACTGATACGGTCATCGCTGCACGCAGATGCCAGCGCTGCGCTGACCGTCGACTACTCCGAGGCCAGCGGCGCCGTGACCGTACAAGCCGATATCGAAGGCTCTCTCGGTAATCCGCTGGAAGGCGCCGGCGAGGAGGATGAGCTCAGCCGCATGCTGCTGAAAAACCTGCTCACCGGCTTCGAGTACTCGGTCAGGGACGGCCGAGGGCAGCTGCTGATGAAGTTGCGTAGCAGCTGAGCGCATCACTCCGGGGTGACAAACTCCTGAGGCTTCTTCGACCCGCCGCCGAAGAAGAACTTCTCCATCTCGCCGGTCAGGAAGCTGCGCGCCTTCGGGTCCAGCGCATTGAGGCGATACTCGTTGATGAGCATGGTCTGGTGTTCCAGCCAGCGCTGCCAGGCCTCCTGGGAAACGTTCTCATAGATCCGCTGACCCAGTTCACCGGGCCACGGCACTCGCTTGAGCCCCTCGGCCTCCCGCTTGAGGATCACGCAGTTGACGGTGCGGTTCATGGAATGTCCTGTTGTTCGAGACGCCGCAACAGTTCGGTCACCGGCGCTGCCAACCCGACGCGGGCAGGCTCTTTCCTGTTATACCAGAGCCCCCCCGAGTCGGCCACGCGGATCCCGGCGGCGGCAAGCTTAAGGCGAACCGGGAGGATGTCGAGGTCGAAGTGGGTAAAGGCGTGCCTGAGTCCGGGTAGTCGCTCGGGCGCTCCCATCGGGACAATGCCTCTTTCCGCCAGCCATGCCTCCAGGTGTTCCCCGGAGTCGAACTGGGGAAAGCCGTGCAGTCCGCCCCACACTCCGCGCTGAGGCCGCGCTTCCAGCCAGCAGGAGCCGTCGGGCGACTGCAGCAGAAGCATGATCGTTGTTCGGAGGCGGCGGCGGCGGCGCGGCCGCGGTGATGGCAGATCCGACTGGCGCGAGGTGGCCCTGGCGACGCAGACCTCCCGCAATGGACACTCTTCACAAGCAGGCCGCACACGGGTGCAGAGGGTGGCACCCAGGTCCATAATGGCTTGGGTGTAGGCGCCCACGCGCGCCTCGGGGGTACAGGCCTCGGCAAGGCTCCAGAGTTTTGACTCTACTGCGCGCTCGCCCGGCCAGCCCTCCACCCCGAAGCAACGTGCAAGTACCCGACGGACGTTGCCATCGAGGATGGCGTGCCGCTCCCCTCGGGATAGCGCCAGGATAGCGCCAGCCGTTGAGCGCCCGATGCCGGGCAGGGCTTTCAGCTGGTCAAGCTGGTTCGGAAATTCACCCCCGTGTTCCGCCAATAGCACTTGCGCAGCTCGATGCAGGTTGCGTGCCCGTGCGTAATAGCCAAGCCCTGACCACAGGTGCAGCACCTCGTCCAACGGTCCTTCAGCGAGCGAACGCAAGTCGGGAAATCTCGCGATGAAACGCCCATAGAAAGGAACAACGGTTGCCACCTGTGTCTGTTGCAGCATGACTTCGGAGATCCAGACCCGGTAGGGGGTTGGATCTGCCTGCCAAGGCAGATCGTGGCGGCCGTGCCGGTCGAACCATGTCAGCAGACTCTCCGCCAACTGGCCGGCAACACCAAGCGACTCCATCGGTTGCCTCAGGGCTGGTCAGCTTTAGTGACGGCGAACTGGATCAGCTGCGCGTTGCTGCGCAGTGCGAGCTTGCGCTTGATGCGCTGGCGGTGAGCCTCCACGGTCTTGACGCTAACGTGCAAGAGCTTGGCGACCTGCCTCGATGAGCGTCCCTCGCCAATCAGCTGCAACACCTGCAACTCCCGACCAGACAGCTCCTCCAGTAATGAAGCCTCAGGGAACCGTCTCGGCTCACAGGGCCGCTGGGTCACAGAGGTCGAATTAGCCAGTACGTCGAGCAGAACCTGAATCAGGTGATCTCCCGCTGCGTCCTTGGCTACGTAGGCACTGGCCCCCATGGCCAGAAGGCGCGGTGCATAGACCGACTCATCATGCATGGACAGCACCACCAGGGGCAGCTTCGGGTAGTGAGCCTGCAACTCGCGCACCAGTCCGATGCCGTCACCCTCCGACAAGGACAGGTCGACGATCACTGCATCGGGATCGAGTACCTTGACCGCCTGCCGCGCCTCCCGCGGCGTAGAGGCCTCACCACAGACCTCTAGTCCAGAATGGGCGTTGATCAAGCGCCGCAGGCCCTGGCGAACGATGGGATGGTCGTCGACCACCAGGATCCTGCGCCCCGCTACAGGCCGGACGCTCACGCCGGAATCCGATGACGTTCAGCCGACCAGGTCACCGACAGCTCGGTCCCGCGGGGCATTACGGGCCCCAGGCGCAGCGAAGCGCCGATAAGCTGGGAACGGTAGCGCATCACCCTAAGGCCCATTCCCCCAGACCGCTCCGCTGTGGGCAACAGGCCTACTCCATCATCGGCCACCAGTAGCCGCAGGCGTTTGTCGTCACCGGCCAGCTCGACCCTGATCCGTGTCCCCCCGGAGTGACGAATAGCATTCGTGATGGCCTCCTGCAGGATCCTGAACAACTCACCGGCGACTTCAGGGGGTGGCTCAGCCCTGAGGCGCACGAACGAGTCGAGGGTCATACTGCCCTGTCCGGCCAGGCGATCGAGCATCGAGCGGGCGGCGCCAGCCAGTCCGCCACGCTCCAGCGCCGCCGGCGAAAGTCCTGCGGCGATCGAACGCAGTTCACCCATCGTGCTGCGTACCATGGCCAGCACGTCGGTGAGGTCTTGACGCAAGGCCTCCGGGCTCGACGGGGGCCGGGTACGCAGCCCCTCCAGGATCAGGGCGATGCCGGCCAGTTCCTGACCCAGGCCGTCATGCAGATCGCGGGCAATACGGGCCTGTTCGCGTCCGGTCGCCGAAATCACCTGCTCTGCCAGGTCCTTACGGGCAGACAGGTCGCGGAAGATCGAAAATACTGCCTGGGGCCGACCGTCCGGCCCGGGCAAAGGCGAGGCGGTGACCTCGAGGTAGCGTCCCGTGCCTGACTTCAGTTCGATCGATTCCGTCGCGCCCGCCAGGATCCTGCGGACGTGGCGTTCGTACTCCGGGACATCCTCGGGCTGGAGATTCAGTCGAGCATCCCGACCAATGAAATGGCTCGGTTCCGCGATCCCGAGCAATTCCGCGCCAGAAAGGTTCATGGCACTACAGATGTAATCGGCCTCCACTATCCCCACTCCATAGGGTGCGGCCTCTATTGAAGCTTTGAGCCGCAGGTCCGCCCCGTACTTGTCGCGCTCGAGACCGCGCTGGGTCGATAGATCACGGGTCACGCCCAGCACGCAGGGCCCACGATCCGGATTAGAGTCGTCCCGAGTCAAGGATGAATGCAACGTGCGCAGGCTTCCAGCGGCGTCCAGCACCTCGACCTCGAGCATCATCGGCTCGGCACTATCGATGACCGTCGCAAAGGCCCGTCGAATCTCTGCGGGCGGCGGGAAAGTGACCCGCTCCAACCACCAGTCAAGAGTGAAGTCACCCGAGTCGGGGAAAAGCGGACGTGATGGCTGACCCACCCGTTCGAGCACATCACTGGTGGGATCCCATCTCCAGATAGCCATAGGCTCGAAGTCGAGGACTGCGTCCAGCGCAAGCTCCCGGACAGAGGCGACGTAACGCTTGTGCCGTGCCTTCCTGGCGCTCATTCGAAGCCCTCGGCAGTTTGAGAAGCCCAACTGACCGCATAACGAACGAGTTCGACTGATGATGACAGACCTAGCTTTTCCCGCATGTTTCGCCGGTGGGTTTCCACCGTCTTGAGCCGCAGGCCGAGATGAGCGGCAATCTCGCCGGTCTCCAGACCTCGCGCGATGAGCCGCAACACTTCCGTCTCACGCGAGGTCAGGCCTTTGGTCGCATCGCCAGCCAGCTGTCTTCGTTCGGTCACGGCATCACTGAGGTAACTGCCTCCCCCCGCGACCTGGCGCAGGGCACGCAGGAAGACGGTAGGCTCCTCCTGTTTCATGACATACCCGGCAGCGCCAAGTTGCAACATGCGGGAGGCATAGACCTCTTCCGAGTGCATGGACAGCACCAGGATGCGCAGGTCCGGAAACCGTTCAGTGAGCTGCCGAACCAGATCGACATGGTCACGGCCTTGCAGGTTGAGGTCCAGCAAGAGGATATCAGGTGCCAGGCGGCCGACGGCCGTGGCCACCTCCGAAGCCAAAGCCACCTCGCCGATCACGTGAAAATCTGGCTGGCTCTCCAGCAGGAAGCAGAGGCCGTCCCGGACCACAGGGTGATCGTCGACTACCAGTACCGAAGTCTTGGTCATCCTCCTCCGATGGTACCCGAAGTCGGCACCAACTCAGTCGGCGGGCTTCACGAAGCGTAGGGCCATGCGATCGGACTCACCGGCGACCACCTTCGAGAGCACCTCGTCGGTCCGCGCGGCGGTTGGGGCCGGGTTGACGGAAGTCAGTAATGCAAGGGCCAGCCAGCCCGTCGGTCGTTTCACGGGAACCTCCTGTATCCGGGATGGGTGAAGCCTATAATGCCTCGATGATCAGGGCCACCATTACGGGCTGGGGCAAGTGCATGCCACCTGCCGTGCTCACGAATGCAGACCTCGGCACCTTCCTCGAGACTGACGACGAATGGATTCGTTCCCGAACCGGGATTGCCGAGCGTCGAATCTCTCATGTGTCGCTCGGTGAGCTGGCTTACGTCGCCGCCTCTCGTGCCCTTGCCTGCGCCGGCCTGGCGGCAGAAGAAGTCGACCTGATTGTCTTTGGCACCTGCAGCATGGATGAGCAGGTGCCCAACATGGCTTCCGGCCTGCAGAAGCGGCTGGGCGCATTGAATGCCGGAGCCATGGACGTCAACACCGCCTGCACCAGCTTCCTGTACGGCATGACCACCGCCAGCGGCATGATCCGCGCAGGCACGGTCCGCAACGCGCTGGTCATCGGCGGTGAGTTGATTTCACCCCTGATGGACTGGCACGACCGCGGGGTGGCGATCCTGTTCGGCGATGGCTGCGCCGCGGTGGTCCTGCAGGCAACCGAGGCTGACGAGGGCGTACTCGCCGACCGCCTCGGCTGCGACGGTGACGTTCGCGAGATCCTGCAGGTCCACGGGATGGGGCAGCGCTACGCGAACAAGGGCTGGCACCTGGGCGACTCCCAGTGGATCTTCGAAGGTCAGGAAATCTTCAAGCGCGCAGTCATTGGCATGAGCCGTGCCTGCGAGACCGTGCTCCAGAAGTGCGGCCTTTCGCCTGCAGACGTCGACCTTGTGGTACCCCATCAGGCAAACCTGCGCATTATCGAGGCCGTGGTTAAACGCAGCGGCATCGACCTGTCGCGCTGCTTCGTTAACGTGCAGCGCTACGGCAACATGTCCGCGGCCACCGTGCCCGTAGCATTGGTGGAATCTCTGGAGGAGGGTCGCATCAAACCCGGTGCTACCCTGCTGCTGACCGGCTTCGGCGCAGGACTCACCTGGTCTGCTCATATCGTACGCTGGGGCCAGCGGGTCACTCCGCTCGGGATGAGCAAGGTCGACCTGCCCCCCTGCGAACAAACCGCGCTGGACAGGGTCCGGGAACTGATGGCACTCAAGCGCGGCAGCCGGGAAACGGCCTGATGTCTGCACGCTCGGCCTGCAAGCTACTGCTTTGCGGTCTGCTGGCCGTGTCCGTCGCTGCCCAACCGGCGCAATACTTCCCTGCCCGTGGTGCCTGGACCTCGCGCCCAGCAGCCGAACTGGGCTTTGAACAGGCTCGATTGCAGGAGGCGGTCGATTTCGCAGTCAGCCACGAAACCCGCCTGCCGCGGGATCTCGAACTTGGCATTGCCCTGTCTTTTGCGCGCGAACCTTTCGAACCGCTGCTCGGGCCCGTCGAACCCAGGGGCGGGCCCACCGGGCTGATCATCCGCCACGGCTACCTCGCCGCTCATTGGGGTGAGCCTGAGCGGGTCGAAATGACCTTCAGCGTGGCCAAGAGCCTGCTGTCCACCGTGGTGGGCGTAGCCCACGATCGGGGTCTGATCAAGGATCTCCATTCGCCAGTCGGCGCGGCCCTGAAACTTCCACAGTTCGAGGGGGAGCCCAATGCGCTGATCACCTGGGACCAGCTGATCCGGCAAACCAGCAACTGGCGTGGCAGCCTCTTCGGTCGGCCGGACTGGGCCGACCGTCCGGAGGGCAACGATCCACTCGCCTGGCCCGGTGCACCGGTCCCGGCTCCGGGAGAGGCCTGGAAATACAACGATGTGCGGGTCAACGTGCTGGCGCTGGCCGCGCTCCACGCCTGGCGCCGGCCCCTGCCGGAAGTGCTGGCCGAGACCGTCATGAATCCCATCGGGGCGGGCCAGGACTGGCGCTGGGAGGGCTACCGGAACTCCTGGGTAGACCTTGACGGACAGCAGGTGCAATCGGTGAGCGGTGGCGGACATTTCGGGGGCGGCGTGTTCATCAGCGCCTGGGACCTCGCCCGCTTCGGACTGCTCACCCTGCGCGAGGGGCGCTGGGAGAACCGGCAGGTGTACTCGCGTGACTGGCACCGCTATGCGACTACCCCCACCCCTTTGAACACGCAGTACGGGGCCATGAACTGGTTCCTTAACCATGACCAAAAGCTGCTGCCCTCCGCGCCGCGGGAGGCCTTCGCACATCTGGGCATGGGCAGCAACATGGTCTACGTCGACCCGGTCCACGATCTGGTGATCGTGGCGCGCTGGATCGAGGGCAAGCACATGGACGAGCTGGTTGCGAAGGTGCTGGCTGCGATCGAGCCTGATCCATGAGCGAAGGCTCCGAGCGCCCCAAGGCGAGGTCGGCCAAACCGCTGCGTGCACTGCTGCCCTTCCTGGCCCCCTACCGCGTCACCATAGCACTCGCGCTGTTCGCGCTGCTGGTGGCCGCCGGCGCCATGCTGGCCCTGCCGGTGGCCCTCAGGATGGTTATCGACGAGGGCTTCAGCGCGGGCAATGCGGCCACCATTAATCGCTCATTTGTAGGCTTCTTGTTGGCAGCCGTGGTCTTCGGCGGCTTTGCAGCCTGGCGCTTCTACCTGATGAGCTGGATCGGCGAGCGGGTCGTCGCCGACATACGCGACGCCGTATACGCCCGCGTGATCCGCATGGATCCCGCGTTTTTCGAAGTCACTCGCTCGGGCGAGGTGCTTTCCCGCCTGACCACCGACACCACCCTGGTCCAGTCGATTGCGGGGTCGGGCTTCTCTATAGCGCTGCGGTCGTCCATTACGCTGTTTGGCGCGCTGGTCATGCTGGCCCTGACCAGCGCCCGCCTGACCAGCTGGATCCTGCTGGGCGTGCCCATCGTAATCGCGCCCCTGATCATCGTTGGCCGGCGTGTCCGTCGCCTGTCACGTGCCGCCCAGGACGGCATTGCGGATTCCAGTGGCCTCGCCGGCGAAACCCTCAACGCTATTCAAACCATCCAGGCCTTCAACCTGGAATCGCTGCAGGACCGTCGCTACTCGGTCTCCGTGCAAGCGGCCTTCGCCCACGCCATCCGACGGACGCGTATACGAGCCCTGTTGACCGCACTCGGAGTCACTCTCGTCTTCGGGGCGATCACGGTCGTGCTCTGGGGCGGTGCACATGCGGTCCTCGACGGCCAGATGACGGCAGGCCAGCTGGGTCAGTTCCTGCTCTACGCCACCTTCGTCGGCAGCTCGGCCGCAATGCTTAGTGAGACGTGGGGCGAGGTCCAGCGGGCAGCGGGCGCCACCGAACGACTGGTGGAACTGCTGCAGGCAGAGCCCGCGATCAGGCCACCTGTATCGCCACTTCCCCTTCCCGCTCCGGGTCGCGGCGGCATCCGCTTCAGCAACGTCAGCTTCAGCTATCCTTCGCGGCCGGACCAGCGTGCACTGGATGATGTATCGCTGACCATCGAGCCCGGCGAGACGGTAGCGTTCGTCGGTCCTTCTGGTGCCGGCAAGAGCACCACTTTCCAGTTGTTGCTGCGCTTTTACGATCCCCTGGCCGGGAGCGTGGAGATCGACGGCGTTCCCCTGGCGGCTGCCGACCCGGCCGAGGTCCGCAGGCGCATCGGTCTGGTGCCACAGGAAACCGTCTTGTTCGGCGACACGGCGCGCGAGAACATCCGCTACGGCCGGCCCGATGCTACCGATGCGGACATCGAGGAGGCAGCCCGAGCAGCGTCCGCCCACGAATTCCTCGCCGGACTGCCAGAGGGCTACGACACCTTCCTC
Organism: Gammaproteobacteria bacterium; assembly: GCA_030831085.1. Taxonomy (GTDB): domain Bacteria; phylum Pseudomonadota; class Gammaproteobacteria; order Steroidobacterales; family Steroidobacteraceae; genus SG8-30. The sequence goes on along the minus strand of JAURLT010000152.1, from coordinate 21,642 downwards.
GGCGAGCGCGGCACGCGGCTCTCCGGAGGGCAGCGCCAGCGCATTGCGATCGCACGCGCCCTCTTGAAGGATCCGCCGATACTCCTGCTCGACGAGGCCACCAGCTCACTCGATGCGGCGAGCGAACGGGCCGTGCAGGAGGCGCTGGAACGGCTGATGCAGGGCCGTACGACCATCATCATTGCGCATCGACTCGCGACAGTGCTCAAGGCGGATCGCATTGTGGTCCTCGACCAGGGCAAGGTAGTCGACAGCGGCACCCATGCCGAACTGCTGGGTCGCAATCCCCTCTATGCGCGCCTCGCCGAGCTACAGTTCGCCGGCACCTAAAACTCGAGCGACTCGCCCTGCATGGGCAACAGCGGCTCGATGCTCCAGCGATGGCGAATGGCCGCAGCCAGCGCCTCGCGCGCCGCATTCTCTCCATGGTTGAGCACCACGCTGGGCAGGTTGCCGGAGGGATCGATCACCGCCTCCAGCCAGGCCAGCAGTTCATCATGGTCGGCGTGGGCTGAAAGTCCATCCAGCTCATGGACGCGCGCCCGAACCGGGATGAGTTGCCCCTCGATCTCCACCTCGCCGGCGCCCTCGACCAGCTTGCGGCCCAGAGTGCCCTCGGCCATGTAGCCGACGATGACCACGTGCACGTCCCCGCGCCCCAACCTGCGACGCAAATGATGGACCACCCTGCCGCCCTCGCACATCCCTGAAGCGCTGAGGATGATGCAGGGTTCGCGGGCATCGTTGAGGGCTTTGGACTCTGCCGCGGTGCGGGTTATGACCAGGCCGGCCAGGTCTCGTGCCAACTGGCCACTGCCGAACAGGCGCTTCGCTTCGGCATCCAGCACCTCCGGATGCTCGAGCAGGGCCTCGGTCGCCTCGGTGGCCATCGGGCTGTCGAGAACGATCGGGAAGTCGCGCGGCAACCGCCCCTCGCGCACCGCCTCGGCGAGATAGAACAGGATTTGCTGCGTACGGCCCACTGCGAACGCCGGCACCAGCACCGTCTCTCCCGCCTGCGCAGCGCCTTCGACAATGCGCTTGAATGACTCGACCGTATCCCGCAGCGGCGCTCGGCTGCGACCACCGTAGGTAGACTCGAGGAACACGACATCCGCGCCGCGTGGCGGATCGGGATCGCGCAACAGCGGCACACCCGGTGGGCCGAGATCACCGGAGAACACCATCTTCAGCACGCGCGAGTCGGACTCCACATCGAGCACGGCACTGGAGGCACCCATGATGTGTCCCGCATCGTGCAGGGTCACCTGCACGCCCCCGGGAAGCGGCAGGGTGCGCCGCCAGGACAGTGGGCGCAGATGCCGCGATTGGTGCATCCGACGAACGTCCTCAGGCCGGTAGATGGGGTCGGCGCTGCGCTCCGCATCCAGCCGGGCCACGTCCTCGAGGAGGATCGGGGTGAGGGCGAAGGTGGCTGGCGTAGCCACCACACCGCCGTCGTAGCCGTGGGCATACAGCAGCGGCACGCGTCCGGAGTGGTCGACGTGCGCATGGGTCAGCACCACCGTCTGCAGGGTCGCCGGATCGACCGGTCCAAGCTCGCGGCTACGCCGGGCGGGTTGTTCGCCCCCTTGGAAGATCCCGAAGTCCACCAGCAGACGGGTGCTTCTGGTCTCGACATAGAGCCCGGAGCCCGTGACTTCGCCGGCTGCGCCACAGGGCGTGACACGGATCATGGCTGGGACCCGCGGCGCGCCAGGTTCACCGAGGCTTCGATAGCGTGCCGCAAGGGCCGCGGAACGCCGGGCTTGTTGCCACTGGCCGAGGCCTCGAGCACCTCGAAGGCGAGGAAGGGCTTGGAATGGCGCTTGATGGCCCGGGTAATCACGCGGGCCGCGCTGATCTTGTGGTGCGGCGAGGGATGCACGCCGGCAGCCTTGAGGAAAACCTCGGCATAGCCGTGTTTCCACAGGCATTGCTCTATGTTGGGCTCCTTGAGCCTGGTTAGCCGATCTTCCCGCTCCGGACCGGCCAGCTTGCGCGCCTCGTCCGCGTAGTTGCGCCCGGTGGAGTCGCCCTCCGCCAGCACGTGCCAGCCAATGTCCAGTTCATCAGCCAGGCGGATCAGCGGCTCCAATCCACATTGGGCGTACTCGACGACGGCCACGCCCTCCAAAGCAAGCTCATAGCCGGCCAGTCGTGCAAGCTCCGGCATCAGCCAGAACTCGGTCTCACCCTCCACCAGCAGCCAGGCCCGGGCGTAAAGCGCCTCGCCCCGGCGGGCCCGCACGTGGTAGCCGAGTTTCCTCATGCCCTCTTCATCGAGCACGCCACGTCGCAGCCGGTGCTGGCGGACCTTGCCATTGCTGCGCACCAGGCGGCGCAACTGCAGCAGGTCGGCGTGCGCGAGGAACGCCTCGGAATGGGTGCCGATGATCCGTTGTGCGGGCATGCGTTGCAGCAGCCCCCACGTCGACGCCAGCGTAATCGGATGCAGGTGGGTCTCGGGATCCTCGACGACGACCACAGGGGTGGATGCCGCACCAGCTCGCGAGGCAGGTAAGCGCAGAAAAGCCGCCACCAGGATCAGGATGGCCAGCTGCTGGGCGGCCGAGCCATGGTAGCGCAGGCCGGCCGGACGCGGTCCACCGCGGGCCTCGACCAGGCTGGCGATCGATCCCATTAGGCTCTCGGCGCCCGACCCTTCGGCCCGGTTCCGTTGACGTAACAACTCTCGGGCAGCCTCAAAGCCTGCCAACAGCTCCGCGTGGTCACTGCCCGTGCCCTCGATGAGGGCCCGGTAGTGCGTTTCCACTGCCTCGGCAAGCGGGCCCGCCTCGGCGGCCACGCCATTGGGTGTACAGCCCAGCAAAAGACCTCCCTGCAACCATACCAGGGGGCACAGCTGGCGAAGCTCAGCAATTTGTCCCGGCTGGCTGTGACCCTCGCCCGCATCGCCACGGATAACCCAACGCGGTTCTCGACCCTCTGCAGGATCGGCCTCGATGCGCAGAGTCAGTCGTCGCCGGCCTGGACCACGCGGACCGAGCAGCGGGCCCAGTGCTGGCAGGCGGCCGGCGTCCCACTCGCCCGCATGGGTCTCCAACATCTGCACGGTCACCGCCAGGGGTCCGGAAAAATCGCCGTCAGGAGTCCGATGAAAATGATGATCCTGCAGTGCGGGCCTGCCAGGCTCACCGGAGGCGAGAGCGAGGTGCAGCGCCGAAAGCAAGCTGGAGCGCCCGCAGTCGTTCTCGCCGATCAGCACCGTGGTGTCGTCGAAATCGAGCCTTGCCGAGGCGATGCCCCGATAGTTGGCGACTTCCAGGGTCGCGATGCGCACCGGGTTCAGCCGCAGTGGCCGGCGATGATGTCGAGCGCGGCCTGGACGCTGCGCGCATCATGGATGAATTGCACCTCGTCGCCGTTGATCACTCCCTCGCGGGCCATGGTCTCGCGGGCAAACCCGTACATCTGGTTCCAGAAGTCGCCGCCCATCGAGATGATCGGGAAGCGCTCCAGCTTGCCGGTCTGGATCAGGGTGATCACCTCAAAGGCCTCGTCGAGCGTGCCGAACCCCCCCGGCATCACGACGAATGCGCAGGAGTACTTCACCAGCATCACCTTGCGGACAAAGAAGTGTTCGAAATTGATGTAACGGTCGAGGTAGGGATTGGGCTTTTGTTCGCGGGGCAGTCGGATATTGCAGCCAACGCTGAGCCCACCTGCTTCGCGTGCGCCCCGATTGGCGGCTTCCATGATCCCGGGACCGCCGCCGGTCATGACCACATAACCCGCGCGGGCCAGTGCGCCGCCCAGTTCGCGGGCCAGCTTGTAATGGGGGTGGTCCTCGCCAAACCGTGCCGAACCGAAGACGGTGACGCAAGGCGCCTCGAAATCGAAGCTCTCGAAACCCCGCAGAAACTCCAGGAAGAAGCGCACCGCGCTTTCGAGGTCGGCCTCCCGGTTCCGTCGTCCAGACAGGAAGGCCTTTTCGGCCCCTTCGATGTCGGGCAACAGCCCGCGGTCGCCGCGCTGAGGGTCGTCCGGGGTCACGTGCCGGTCAGTGGACGCCCGTGATGTTGATGTAGCGCAGGAACTCGGTGCGCGTACGCGGATCGCGACGGAACTGGCCCACCATCTGGCTGGTCACCATCGAAACCCCCCGCTTGTGTACCCCACGGGTGGTCATGCATTCGTGCTTGGCGTCGATCACCACGGCCACGCCCCGCGGCTTGAGCACCTTGTGGATGCACTGGGCGATCTGCGCCGTGAGCTTTTCCTGGACCTGGAAGCGCCTCGCATAGCCCTCAACCACGCGGGCGAGCTTACTGATGCCCACCACCTTGTTGGTGGGCAGATAGCCCACATGGGCGCGCCCGATGATGGGCGCCATGTGATGCTCGCAGTGGGACTCGAATTCGATGTCCCGCAGGACCACCATCTCATCGTAACCGGCCACTTCCTCGAAGGTGCGGGCCAGGTAGTCGGCAGGATCGATCTGGTAGCCGGAGAACCAGTCGCGGTAAGCCTCAACCACCCGACGTGGTGTGTCCTTGAGTCCCTCCCGCTGCGGGTCATCACCCGCCCACCGGAGCAGGACCCGGACCGCATCCTCTGCCTGAGCCTGTGTCACCGGCGCCTTGCGCTTGCTGCTGGCCATTCCACCCCTCCCTCTAGGGCAAGACTGCACTATACCCCAGTCGGGAGCGGGAGCTTCAGGCCCGGCCGGTGATGCGCTCGCGAATCTCGTCGGGTGGCATGGCCGTCAGGTCGAGTGCCAGTTCGACATCCACGCGCTTGCGGGTGACGTCATCGAGGCTTTCACGTAACAAGCCCAGGAACCGGGGTGGCGCGACCAACATGATCCGTTCGAGCGAACCAGCGGCCCTCGCGTGATTCAACCGGCCCGCGATGTCCGAGGCAAAATGGCGATCTTCTTCATCGCGAGGAGAGACCTCGCTGCCCACGGCGTGATGGCGCCCTGCACTGTTGGTGAGCTGGCCCTGGCGATCACTTACCAAGCGGCGCCTGCCCTGGCGTGCCTCGTTGTGCGCGAAATCTTCCCGCTCGGCAAGCGTGCCGGTGTCCCGGTCCAGCCCGAAGATCCTGGCCCGACCAGCGTCGGCTACTACCACCCATGTCTCACGCATGACGACTCCTTCCCTGTCCTTGACATAGTCTGAGGATAGGGCCGTCCGCGCGGCAGGAGATCAGGGTTTTCCGGGGGCTGGCGGTCTCAGCGCTTGGTGCCGTCCTTCTGGTCGGCAACCCAGTCCTTCAGCGCCTTGAGGCTGCGGGTGCTTTTGGAGGTATCCCGCTGCATGACGCCGCTGCTGTAGGGGTCATAACCGTCCTCGACCTTGAGCGCCTTCATCTTGCGAGTCATCTCGCCCTCCATGATCGACAGAGCGTCGACGTCGAGGATACGGTTCAGGGTCTCGTCGGTATTGACCGGCACGGCCGCCTGCCAAATCGCGTTCCCACGCTCGTCGAAGATCACCCTGCCCTTCGGCATGCGATTGGTGTGATCGTTTGGATCATCGCTCATCAAATCACCCGCGCTGAAGAGGCACGAAAATATGGTAACCAGCGGTGAGGCTACAGCCCGATTACCCGACGAACGATGACAGGGGTCACGAATTTGACCTTTTCCCGACCCCGACTCCAAAGTAGGGGGTCCTGAGCGCAGACGTGGAGATACCAATGGACAGGCGCGAATTCCTGGCAGCCGGGCTAACGGCCTCCGCCATCGCTGCAGGGGGCACACCCAGCGCGCATGCCGACGCCGACCTTGAACCAATGGGGATCCTGGACCTGCAACGGCAGTTGACCGCCGGCACCCTGACCTCCAGGACGCTGGTAGCCCGGTATCTATCGCGCATGGACGCCCTGGACAGCAGCGGTCCGTCGCTCCGTTCGGTGATCGAGCGCAACCCCCAAGCCCTTGCCGTGGCGAGTAGTCTCGATGCAGAACGCGCTGCCCGCGGTCCGCGCGGGCCGCTGCATGGCATCCCGCTCCTGGTGAAGGACAACATTGATACGGCCGACGGCATGGCCAATTCCGGTGGGTCACTGGCCCTCGCCGATTCACGGCCGACCCGCGACGCTGGTCTCGTTGAGCATTTACGCGCTGCCGGCGCCGTGCTGCTGGGCAAGACCAACCTCTCGGAGTGGGCCAATTTCCGCTCTACCCGCTCGAGCAGCGGGTGGAGCGGACGCGGCGCGCAGACCCGCAACCCCTTCGCGCTTGACCGTAGTCCCTGCGGCTCCAGTTCGGGCTCCGGGGCCGCCACGGCAGCCAACTTGTGTGCGGCCTCGGTTGGCACCGAGACCGACGGCTCTATCGTCTGCCCCTCCAAGGCTTGCGGGCTGGTGGGCTTGAAGCCCACGGTCGGATTGGTAAGCCGCTCCGGCATCATCCCGATTTCGTCAACCCAGGATACGGCCGGCCCCATGGCGCGGACCGTCGAGGACGCTGCGGTCCTGCTCGGCGGGCTCGCCGGTCCCGACCCCAGGGACGCGGCCACCTCCGGCATTCCTGCTGGCTATGGCTTCGATTTCCTGGCTGCCTTGCGGCCCGACGCCGTGCGCGGAGCTAGGCTCGGGGTGGTACGGAGCATGTTCGGAGAAAATCCGCAGGTCGCGCAGGTCATGGAAGTGGCGCTTGGCGACTTGTCGCGGCTCGGTGCAGAGCTGGTGGAAGTCGAGACGCAGGCACACCGCGAGGTGGGAGAGGCCGAATGGATCGTGCTTCAGTATGAGTTCAAGGCCGGCTTGAACAACTATTTAGCCGGCCTGGGCTCTGCAGCGCCTGTTCGAAGCCTGGCTGAACTCATCGACTTCAACCAGCGCGAGGCGGCACTCGAGATGCCATGGTTCGGCCAGGAAATTTTCCTGCTGTGCGAACAGCGCGGGGGGCTCGATTCAACCGAGTATCTTGAGGCCCTGAAGGATTGCCGCCGGCTGGCGCGGGAGGAGGGCATCGATCGAATGCTGTCGGAACATCGCCTCGATGCGCTCATTGCCCCGACCGGGGATCCTGCATTCACCATCGATCTGATCAACGGCGACCATTTCACCGGTGGCGGGACTTCGACCCTTGCGGCGGTGGCAGGTTACCCGCACATCACGGTACCCATGGGACAGGTGAGCGGACTGCCGGTAGGGCTCTCCTTTTTCGCCGGCGCCTGGAGTGAAGCTCGCTTGCTGGGTCTGGCTTACGCCTATGAACAGGCAACCCGACGCCGCCAAACACCGCGGTTCCTGCCCTCGATAGGGGTCGACTGACTCAGCCTGGCCTGCGCCGGCATTCCACCAGCTGGGCGAGGATCGACACGGCGATTTCAGCGGGCGTCTTGGCGCCTATCGACAGGCCTACCGGGCCCTGCAGGCGCTCGAGCTGTTCCCGGGTGACATCAAATTCCAGTAACCGTTCGCGGCGCGCCGCGTTGGTACGGCGGGATCCCAGCGCGCCGACGAAAAAGGCGGGCGACTGCAGGGCTTCCATCAGCGCGAGGTCATCAAGCTTGGGGTCGTGGGTGAGCGCGAGCACCGCGTCTCGAGGCCCGGGCTGCAGGCCCGTGACCACCTCATCGGGCAACCGGGTGACCAGGCTGACGCCCTCCAGCGCGGCCCAGCCCTCGTGATATTCGGGCCGCGGGTCGCAGACGATCACGTCCATGTCGAGCATGACCGCCATACCCGCGACGAAGCGTGAGAGCTGCCCGGCCCCGATAATCAGCAGGCGCTCGCGCGGCGCGTGGATCGCCCTAAGGCTGCGCCCGTCGAACTCGACGCGATCCGCCTCAACCGAGTCGGTCAGGCTGACCAGGCCGGTCTCCAGATCCAGCGTCCTCTCGACACCGCGGCGGGCATTCACCGCCGCGACCAACTCCGACAGCCAGCCGCCCTCTCCCGCCGGTTCCAGCACCATTTGCACGGTACCCCCACAGGGCAGTCCAAAGCGTCGGGCCTCCTCGGCCTGCTCGCCGTAAGTGGTGACGGTCGGGCGACTGAAGGCCGAATCACCCTGGCGAAGGCGGTAGATCAGGTCGTCCTCGATGCAGCCGCCGGATACCGAACCAGCCAGCTGACCATCCCCGCGCAGGGCCATGATCGAGCCGGGTGGCCGGGGGGACGAGCCCCAGGTCCGAACCACTGTGCCGAGCGTCACCCGATGGCCGGCACGGATCCAATCCTGGGCGGTCGCCAGTACCTTGAGGTCGATGCTGTTCATGACTCACCAAATCTCCATAGTTGGCGTACAGTTTAGACGCGGGCGCCCATGGCCCGGTAACGCCAAACACAACAACAGGGGGTTCATGATGAGTTATGAGTTGACCATGCTTGCCTGCGCGGTGGGCCTGACCATCCTGCAACTGCTGGTGGCCATTGCCGGCGCCTCGCTGCAGGTACCTATGGATGAACTGGCCGGCAATCGCGAGAAGCCTTTCGACCTGCAGGGCTGGGCCGGAAGGGCCCGACGTGCGCACAGCAACATGCTGGAGAGCCTGCCGCTGTTCGCGATCGTGGTACTGGTGGCCCATGCTGCGGGCATCAGCAACGACATGACCGTGCTGGGCTCACAGCTGTTCATCTACGGGCGCACCGCCCATGCCATCGTCTACGTGGCCGGCATCGCCTGGCTGAGGACCGTGGCCTGGCTGGCTGCCACGGTCGGTATCGTGCTGATCCTGCTGCAGCTGGCGTGACGACGGTCGCAGCGAAGGCCGGCGGGCAACCGGTGGTCCTCATCACCGGGGCAGGTCGCGGCATCGGCCGGGCCTGTGCCGCCGCCTTCGCTGCATCGGGTCACCACGTCATCGCCATAGCCCGCACCGCCTCGGACCTTGAGTCGCTGGTCGCCGAGGCTGGGGTCAGCGTGGAGCCCTGGATCGCCGACGTGCGGGACGAGGCACTGTACTCTCGCATAGAGGCCCTGCCCCAACTTGACGTGCTGGTGAACAACGCGGGCATCAACCACCCGCTACCCATGGCGGAAGTGGATGCTGCAACCCTTGATGCGATGATCGACGTGAACGTCCGGGCGGCTTATCGGGTCGCTCAGGCGGGGGTCAGGGCCATGCTGAGCTCGGGGCGAGGTGGATCGATCGTTCACGTGTCGTCCCAGATGGGCCATGTGGGCGCGCCGCGGCGCACCGCTTACTGCATGACCAAGCACGCCGTCGAGGGCCTGACCAAGTCCATGGCTGTCGAGTTGGCAGCGGACAACATTCGCGTGAATTCCGTCGCGCCCACCTTCATCGAGACCGACCTGACCCGGCCAATGTTCGAACAGGCCGAGTTTCGTGACTGGGTGATGGGCAACATCCCGCTCGGTCGCCTCGGCTCTGTGTCGGATGTCGTGGCGGCGGTGCTTTTCCTCTGCTCGCCCGGGGCCGGTATGATCACCGGCCACAGCCTCCGTGTGGACGGTGGCTGGACGGCCCGTTAACCCTACTGGAACGCCCTAATGATCAGACACCTGAAGACCGGCCGCTCGGCGGCCGCCAGGGAAGCAGCGAATGCGCAGGTACGCGCCACCGTGGAGCAGATCCTTGCGGAGATCTCCGCCCGGGGCGAAGCAGCGGTCCGGGACTACTCCGCACGCTTCGACAAGTGGTCACCGGAGTCCTTCAGGCTGACGGAGCGGGAGATTGCCGAGGCAGTAGATTCCCTGCCCGCACAGACGCTCGATGACATCCGGTTTGCCCAGGCGCAGATCAGGGGCTTTGCCGAGGCCCAGCGCGCCGCCTTGCAAGACCTTGAAATCGAAACCCTGCCCGGGGTGGTGCTCGGCCATCGCAATATTCCAGTAAACGCGGTGGGCTGCTACGTGCCGGGGGGGCGCTATCCCATGGTGGCCTCTGCGCACATGAGCGTGGTCACGGCCCGCGCCGCCGGCGTCAAGCGCGTCATCGCCGCGGCCCCGCCCTTCGGCGGCAAGCCGCATCCCGCCATCGTCGCGGCCATGCATCTGGCGGGCGCCGACGAAATCTATGCTCTCGGGGGCGTGCAGGCTGTGGCCGCCATGGCGCTCGGCACAGAGTCCATTGCACCGGTGGACATGATCGTGGGTCCCGGCAACGCTTACGTTGCCGAGGCCAAACGCCAGCTGTTCGGTCGCGTCGGCATCGACCTGCTGGCGGGCCCTACTGAAACCCTGATCATCGCCGACGACAGTTGCGATGCGGAAATGGCTGCAGTCGACCTGATTGGACAGGCCGAACACGGGCCTGGCAGCCCGGCTGTGCTGCTGACCAACTCGGAGTCCCTCGCGCGGGAAACGCCCGCAGCGGTGGACAAGCTGCTGTCGTGGCTGCCCACTGCCGATATCGCCAGGGTGGCCTGGGAGGATTGCGGAGAGATCATCCTCTGCGACACGCTGGATGAGCTGGTGGCCGAGGCCGACCGGATTGCCTCCGAGCACGTACAGGTGCTCACCCGCGACCCGGATTTTTTCCTTGAGCGAATGACCAACTACGGCGCCCTGTTCCTTGGGCATCGCACCAACGTCTCCTACGGCGACAAGGTGATCGGCACCAACCACACCCTGCCGACCATGCGCGCTGCGCGCTACACAGGTGGCCTGTGGGTGGGCAAGTTCATCAAGACCTGCACTTACCAGCGGGTGCTCACGGACTCGGCCTCCGCGCTGGTTGGCGACTACTGCTCCCGCCTCTGCGAGATCGAGGGCTTTGCCGGTCACAAGGAGCAGGCCGACCTGCGCGTGCGCCGCTACGGGGGGTGAGGGTCAGTCCTTGGTGAGCGTCACCCCGGCTTCACCGACGCCGACGTTCACTTTGATCTCGCGCTCACCCTGACCCCGGCCGCTGCTCTGGCCGCCTACGACGTGGCGTGCGCGGGAGGTATCAATACCGGTGATGCTGGCGTCGCCGACGCCGGCCGCTGCCGAAACCGGACCGGCGGAGTCCAGGCGCGTGACGATCTTGGCTTCCCCAACTCCGACGTCGAGGCGGACCGCAGAGCTCGGGGCCTCGATGCGGGCCTCGCCCACCCCGAGGTCGACCTCCACGGTGGACGGAGCTGGCACCGGCAGCCGCACCCGCCAGGTGCCCTGCAGGCTGCCGCCGTCCACCGAATCCGGGTCGAGCGACAATTCCAGGCGATCGCCACGGCGAACGATCTTCACCTTGGCCGTGCTGACGTCTGCCGGTTTGCCAAACCAGCCCTTCTTGGCCGGCTCGATGGTGACCGTCAGTTCGTAGTTGGCGGTGCTGCCCGGCTCGACGCGCACCGAACCGACACCGGCATCGATGTCCAGCCCGGTGATCCCATCGGACTTGATGCTGTGACGACGGGTCACCTCGTCGGCGGACTCTGCGTGGGTCACAGGCGCCACGAGCGCAGCCATCATTCCAACGCCGCAAAGGATTTGTTTGAGCATGTCCCGTTCTCCAGTAGAGGTGAGATGGTGTATTATATGACCATAACACCCGCTCCACGCCATTAGGGATTACCCCTAACCCGTTCGCTCCGGGTCAGACCGCCAGAACAGGTAACTGGCTGCGACGGACACCATGCCGGCCGTGACGATGCCCGCCAGGAGGACCCAGGCCACCTTTTTCCGGTCGGGCTCGGAATCCCAGCCGAACAGGAAAAAGGCGAGGCAGGTTGCCAGGCCAGCCACCATGAACAGTCTCCCGGCCAGCCTGTGGGTGCGGATCCATGCGTACTCGCTGGACAGCGTCCAGGGAGTGCGGATGCCGGCAAAGAAGTTGGAGCGGGTCTTGCCCAGGTTGTTACCCAGCAGCATCAGGAAACCGCCGATGAGCAGCGGCAGCCAGGCCACGGGGTTGAAGGCCACCTGCATCGACGCCAACACTACAGACGCGTGGGCAAAGGCGAGAATGACCACCACCCCGATCCACACCACTCCATAGAAACGCATGCTGCGCTCTAGGTTCTCCCGCCTGGGATCGAGCTTTGGCAGCAGCGGAAAAAGCACGACCAGCAACAGCGCGATGGCGGGCAGCAGCAACAGGCCCTCGGCCTTGCCCCCGAAGCGATCGACGCGCCCGCCAGCATCAAAATGCACGGCGAATGGAAACTCTGCCGGCGTAGCCGTCCAGGCCCAGATGGACAGGGCCACCATCGCCAGCCAGAGGCTTAGCCCGACTATCAGTGGCCATCGGTATTGGGGACTCATTCGACCTCCTCCCGCCGGGTCAACCTGAGAAGGGCGGCCAGCGCATCCTCGACCACCGACGTGTTGATGCGATAAACGATGCTGTTGCCCTGGCGGTCGGCAGACACCAGTCCGGCTTCCTTCAGGACGTTGAAGTGCCCGGAAAGGGTCGGCTTGGCCAGCGGGATCCTCTCAGCGATCTCTCCAGCGGACAAAGCCCGCTCGCGCAGCAGTTCCAGGATCTGCCTGCGGGCCGGGCTGGAAAGGGCCGTAAACACGTCACGCATTTCGTTATTTTGCGAATTAGCGAAATATTGTCAAGCATGTTTCGGAAAACCGCGATTGCGAACCTTCTTGAATACTGGTACCTTTTTTCATAAAGGTACTGGTATCAAGCAATGGAACGAGATCTGAACATGTCTTCCCTGCGCAAAGGACTCCTGGAGTTCCTGGTGCTCAAGATTGTCGGGGCGAACAGCGTATACGTCCCCGACATCCTGAGGCGCCTGGCCATCACGGAGTTCGCCACCCAGGAAGGCACGCTTTATCCGCTCCTCAGCAAACTGCGGCGCGAGGCCCTGGTGCAGTATGAATGGCAGGAATCGGACGTCGGTCCGCCCCGCAAGTACTACCGGCTGACAGCAGCCGGACAGGCCAGGCTCACCGCCCTCAACGACTACTGGCATCGACTCAACCAAACCATTTCCGACCTGGGACAAGCACCATGCAACGCATCATCACTGTGAGCCTGAACCGCAACGCCTATCAACTGGAGGAAATGGCCCATGCCCGCCTGGGCAGCTGGCTGCTGGAAGCCGCTGGCCGGCTGCGCGACAACCCGGACCGGGTCGAGATCCTTGCGGATCTCGAACAGGCCGTAGCCGACCAGTGCCTGCGTCGCATGCGCAACGACCAGACCGTCATCACCCTCGAGGAACTCGAGCCCGCGCTCAATGAGATCGGTCAGGTGGAGTTGCCCGCCGAGGAAGTCACTGCCACCTCAGCGCCCGCCGCAGCGCCGGCGTCTCCCCCGCTGCAGCAAGTCACCGAGGGCGCCTTCGTCAGCGGCGTGTGCCGCGGGCTCGCACATCACGCCGGCCTCGACGTCACCCTGGTCCGGGTGGTAGCCCTGATCCTGCTGTTCTTCACGGGCGGCGGCATGGTCCTGCTGTACCTGGCCCTGATGTTGCTGATTCCCTACGCGCCCATGGGCACGGGTACCGGCAAGGTCCGCAAGCTGCCGCTCAAGAGTCGGGAAATGGTGACCTGGTTGAAAATGAAGCTGAGCGCCGTAATGAGCTGACTGATACCCCCGGCCCTTGCGGGCCGGGGGTCAAAGGCAAGACAGCTACCGGGAGCAGGCCCGGTCCTTGTGGGTTTGCAGATTGCCATGTTTAATGAAGCCGGCAGCCTCGAGCACGAGATTACCGGAAGCATCCCGAATCATGAGGCTGGCAGAATCATTGGTGCCCGGCTCGCCCGCATCGACGAACTCGAACTCGATCGTGGCACCCGCCTGCCCGTTGTAGCGACCCGTTCCGACACCACGGAAGGTATCGAAAGGCGCCGAACGCGGCGGCGCCTGTTCCACCAGCGTGTCCTCGCATACGGCAGCGGCGAGGTTCTCGAGATGGAAGCGGTTGCCACCCCAGTTGACCTGCAGGTTGTTGGGGGAGCGAAGGTCGCAGTGCAGCTCGAAACCGCGGGTTACCCGCGCGTCGGTCGTCAAAACGCTGCCACCTCCGGTAATACGTCCGCACTCCGTGTCGACATACTCCAGCACCGAGCCTACGGCTACCCAGCGCAAGGAAGCAGGAGTGAACCCAGACGCCGTGAGGTCCTCGGACTTGACCTCTACCGATAGCGAGGTGGCGCCAGCGGGAACATTGACGGACGCCACCAGCGTATCCCACTCGGGGCCGTCGAAGCTGCCAAGCTGGTTGTTGAGCTGGGTGACCCCACCACCGGGACCGTCGGTAATGAATTCGACCACGGTGGGACGCAGCCCGTCATCCGACACACTGGTCACGAACAGCGCCATCTGGGCGGTCCGGTCATAGTCGGCGGGCAGGAAGTTGAACACCTGGGGCACCGTATCGGTCAGGGGAGCCGGACTCCTGATGTAGGCCACGTCGTTGCCATCCCTGAGGTCGACCTGACGCAGCGTCCCGTCGGCGTAGATGACGATCAGGCCAGCCCCATTGTCGGCATCCACCACCGCCGCGCTGAAGTCCATTTCATCTACGGTGATGGCGTTGCTCCCCGCCTTTACCAGCCCCAGCGAGGTGATGTCTGCACGATAAGCGATATAGTTGTATAAACCCAGAGTGCTGGGTGTCAGACCGATCTGCAATCCTTCCACGCGGACCGGGTCGGCCACGCCGTCCGAAATGCGGACTTCATCGTCGCCCACGGTGTCTGCAGCAGCGCCGTCGGCAGTTCCATGCCAGTACAGCAGCACCTGCCTGACAGCAGCATCCACCGGCACGTCGATATTGATCGTACCCGGCTGAACGTGAAGGCCCACTCCGGCAGCGACCAACCCACTACCCGACGCGATCGGGATCGAGGGCGTTCCCAGGGTCTCTGAGCCATCCGCCAAGGCTGCCCCCGCCATCGCAGATAGCCCCAGTGCGACAGAACGACGAATCAGTGCTTCCATGACCCCTACTCCAGTTTTTGTGACCTGCCGCAAAGGTTAAGCGCGACGCCTTTCACAATGCGCCCGTATAAACATAAGCAAGGAGCCAATTCACGGCATCGCTGAGATATGTCAATCGCGACGGTTGGTCGACTTGAGACTTGACTAGGGCTGAATGGGATCGAGCGGCTGGTTGAACTCGACGATGAACCCGTCTGGATCGTAAAACAGGGTGACCATCACCCGGATCGGCGGCTGATTCGCGTAGCCCGGGTACTCACGCAAGGTCGGGCCGCGCATCACCTCCACGCCGGGCGTGGCCACAATGCGCGGCCAGCGGGCCTCGAGTTCCGTGGTGTTGAAGAGCACCACCGCATTGCCGGGCGTCATGCCCTCCCGTCTGATCGGCTTGCTGTGATCAGGATGGCCCCGATCGTCATACTGGAAATCAACCAGTCCCAGTACGCCGATGTAGGTGTCGGTCGCCCTCAGGAAGATCAGCCTGATCTGCTGATCCGGCTGGCCCTCGCCCCGCGGCCGTCGGATCACCTCGTCGTAAAAGACTTCCATGCCAATGGCGTCGCGATAAAGCGCCAGCGAGGCCTCGATGTTGCGGACGATCAAGGTCTGGCGCCTCAATACCAGGGGATCCTGCTCCGCTGTCACTGGCGTCGACAGCAGGCAAACCGCGCAAGACAGCAGGCAGAGCAGACGCTGGATTGAGTTCATGTGACTGACCTTGGCAGGCTACTCACGGTCCGGTTCAATGGTGGGCCATGCCCAGGGCCGCATGTAGCGTCAGGCCCAGCAGCAGCAGGCTGGAGAGCGCGAACAGCGCAAAGCGGGTGGGCACATGGTTGAAGGTGGCCTGAACCAGCGAATGAGCGATCCGCAGCGCCACGTAGCCCCAGGCAAAACCGATGTTGATTGGATGCTCGCCCTGCCCCAGCCACTGCAGCACGATGCAAATGGCGAAAAAGAGGGTGGGTTGTTCCATCAGATGGTTGTAGTTGTCCGCTACCTGGCGTGGCCGATCCGGCATGACCGCATTGGTGGCACCGGCGAACTTGCCGGTCTCGGGCCTGATGCCCAGCCGCCGCATGGCCGGGAGGCGCGTGCACCCCAGCCAGATCAGCATCACCAGTGACCAGCCGATCAGTGCGGTCATCGGCGCCAGTAAGCCATGTGCGTACATGCCGACCCCCTTGTTGCGCGTCAGTCTACACTGCGCCCCCGGTTCCCAGGATTCCCCGGACGTGAGAACGCTGCTTTTCTGGTTGGCCCTACCCTGGCTGTTGCCCCAGGCGCTCCGGGTGCGCCGTAGAGCACCCCGTTTTGCCCCGCCGCCCGGCGAGCCCAGGGGCATCCTTCCCGGCGATCCCTCGCTGCGGGTGGTCGGCATCGGGGATTCCATCATCGCCGGCGTGGGCGCCCACCATATGCAGGCTGCCTTGCTCCCTCGCATGGTCGTGATGCTGGCGGACCACCTGGGCGTCGGTATCCGCTGGGAGTCACTCGGCAAGATCGGCGCCACGACCCGGGGCGTGACCGAGCGCCTGCTGCCCCGACTGACTACGCAGCCAGTCGACCTGTTCGTGGTGTCGGTCGGGGTGAACGACATCACCTCCATGACCACCCTCGCCACCTGGCGCCGGGACCTGGACCGGCTGCTCGACGGACTGCGGGCGCACTCACCCGCTGCCTGGGTGGTGATGGCCGGCATTCCTCCACTGCAGCATTTTCCACTGCTGCCTCAGCCGCTGAGGTGGGTCATCGGCCTGCGCGGGAAGCGCTTTGCCCAAGCGCTGGCAGACGCGGTCCAGGACCGGTCGCGCTGCATCGCAGTCCCGCTCGACTTCGCGCCCGGCCGTGAGCAGTTCTCGGCCGACGGCTTTCACCCCTCCCATGACGCCTACGCCGAATTCGCTGCCGCCATGGTGGCGGCGACCCTGCCCGGCCTCGCCCAGGACCGTGATTGCTTATGATGTGAGGACTGCCACCCACCCACACCAGGGGCTGAAACCATGTCGAGACTTCTCCACCTGCTCGGATTGCTCGGGCTGATCATCGGGCCGGCCCAGGCCCTCGACCTCACCGGTCACCGCATCGTAGACCTGACCCACGCCTACAACGCGGACACCCTCTACTGGCCGACCTCCCCGTCGCGCTTCGAACTCAAGACCCTGGCTGAAGGACATACACCGGGCGGCTGGTTCTACTCTTCTTATGCGGTATGCACACCTGAGCATGGCGGGACGCACCTCGATGCCCCCCATCACTTCGCCGAAGCCGGCATCACGGCGGAGAAGATCCCCCTGGAGAACCTGATCGCGCCGGCCATCGTGATCGACCTCAGCGCGCAAGCGGCCCGTGATCCGGACTACCAGCTGCAACGGCAGGACGTGCTCGATTTCGAGGGCACTTACGGCGCCATCCCTGCCGGCGCCGTCGTGCTTCTGCGCACCGGTTGGAGCAGGCGCTGGCCGGATGCCAAGGCTTACCTCGGCGACGACACCGCGGGCGATGCCAGCAGACTGTCCTTTCCCAGTTACGGCGAGGAGGCTGCCAGACTCCTGGTCGAGGAACGGGGTGTGGCGGTCCTCGGCGTGGACACCGCCTCCATCGATCCGGGCAACTCGAAGGACTTCAGGGTTCACCGGGTGGCGGCGGCTCGCGACGTGCCCGGCCTCGAGAACCTGACCGGACTGGAACAACTGCCCGTGCGCGGCGCCACCCTCATCGCCCTGCCGATGAAGATCGAGGGAGGCTCCGGGGGACCCGTGCGGGTGGTCGCGCTGGTGCCCGAACGGTCTTCCGTGTCAGGCTCCGCGCCCATGGCAGAAAAGCGACCCTTTACCGTGGTGGCCGAGGCCGGCAACCGCGAGGACGAGTACTACTGGCTGCGCGATGACACCCGCAGCGACCCCGACGTGCTGGCTTACCTGCAGGCAGAGAATGCGCACGTCGATGCCATGCTGCTGCACACCCGTGGGCTTCAGGAAAGCCTCTACGAAGAAATCGTGGCCCGCATCAAGCAGGACGACGCCAGCGTGCCGGTGCTGGACGACGGCTGGTGGTACTACAGCCGCTACGAGACCGGCCAGGAACGGCCGATCTACGCCCGGCGCGAAGGCAGCATGGACGCGCCCGAGCAGGTGATGCTGGACCTGAACCAGCTGGCCGAAGGCCACGGCTTCTACCAGGTCGCCAACTGGGAAGTCGCGCCGGACAACCGTCTGCTGGCCTGGGCCGAGGATTCAGTGGGCCGGCGGCAGTACACGATCCGTTTCAAGGACCTCGTGTCGGGAGAGGTGCTGGCGGACCGCATCGAGAACGCAGAGGCTGGCCTGGCCTGGGCCGCAGACAGCCGCACGCTGATCTACGTAGAGAAGGACCCCCAGACGCTGCTGGGCCTCAAGGTTCGCAAGCACGTGCTCGGCACCGATCCGGCCGAGGATGCGCTGGTTTACGAACAGGACGATGAGAGTTTCTACACCGGGGTGGGCAAGACCAGCGACGATCGCTACCTGCTGATCCAGGCCGAGAGCACCGTCTCCAGCGAAATCCGCTACGCGGAAGCCAGCGACCCCGAACTGAACTTCCGGGTGTTCCTGCCCCGCGAGCGCGACCACGAATACCAGGCCGACCACGTAGACGGCCGCTGGATCATCCGCAGCAACTGGCAGGCCAGGAACTTCCGGCTGATGGAAGCAGCCGATGGCCAGACGGACGACCGCAGTGCCTGGAGGGAGGTCATCGGGCATCGCGAGGATGCCTTTATCAACGACTTTGCCATCTTCAGGGACTTCCTGGCGGTCGACGAGCGCTCCGGCGGCCTGCGCAAGTTGCGCATCCGCCGGTGGGCTGGCGGCGAGGACTACTACGTCGACTCCGACGACCCGACCTACGCCTTCGAACTGGGCAGCAACCCCTCGGTAGACAGCACGACCCTGCGCTACACCTACGAGTCGATGACGACCCCGCTGTCGACCTTCGACCTCGACATGGCCACCGGGGAACGCACCCTGCTCAAGCGCGAGCCGGTGCTTGGGGACTTCGATGCCACGCGCTACGCCAGCGAGTACCTGTGGGCCACCGCCCGCGACGGCACGCGGGTACCGGTTTCCGTGGTCTATCGCCAGAATACGCCGCGGGATGGCACGGCCCCGCTGTTCCAGTACGCCTATGGCTCCTATGGTTCTTCTACCGACCCGTTCTTCAGCCGCACCTGGTTGTCGCTGCTGGATCGCGGGTTCGTGGTGGCCATCGCCCACGTGCGCGGCGGCCAGGAAATGGGCCGCAGCTGGTACGAGAACGGCAAGCTGCTGGCCAAGCGCAACACCTTCAACGATTTTGTCGACGTAACGCGCTTCCTAGTGGCAGGTCAATATGTGGATCCAGCCCGCGTCTTCGCCCAGGGTGGCAGTGCCGGGGGATTGCTGATGGGCGTCATTGCCAACGAGGCGCCGGGTGACTACCGCGGGATCATTGCCCAGGTACCGTTTGTCGATGCGGTCACCACCATGCTCGATGAGAGCATTCCGCTGACCACCAACGAGTTCGACGAGTGGGGCAATCCCACCGACAAGATCTACTACGACTACATCCTGTCCTATTCACCCTACGACAACATCCAGGCGCAGGACTATCCGGCCATGCTGGTCACCACCGGCCTGTGGGACAGCCAGGTGCAGTATTTCGAGCCCGCCAAGTGGGTCGCCCGGCTGCGCGATCGCAAGACCGACCAGAATCCGCTGCTGTTCCGGACCACCATGCAAGCCGGGCACGGCGGTAAGTCGGGGCGTTTCGAGCGGTACCGGGAGCTGGCCGAGGTCTACGCCTTCATCCTCGACCAGGCCGGT
Source organism: Gammaproteobacteria bacterium (assembly GCA_030831085.1). Taxonomy (GTDB): domain Bacteria; phylum Pseudomonadota; class Gammaproteobacteria; order Steroidobacterales; family Steroidobacteraceae; genus SG8-30. The sequence continues at coordinate 2,027 of JAURLT010000152.1, read as the reverse complement.
TTGACCCAATGAGGCGCCTGGTCGCCGCGCTGTTCGCCTGCTGCCTGACGCTGTCGGCGCAGGCGGAAAGTCCGGCGGTGACGCTCGGCATCGACGTATTGCTGGAGCAAGGCAGCGAACACCTCGCCCTGCTCGAGGGCAAGCGGGTGGGGCTGGTGACGAACCCCTCTGGAGTGGACGGCCAGCTGGTGCCTAGTGTCGATCGCCTGGCCGCCGATGAGCGGGTCAACCTGGTCAGGCTCTATGCGCCGGAGCACGGCATCCGCGGCGACGTGCCGGCCGGCGATCACGTCGGCGACGAACGTGACGCGGCCACCGGACTGCCGGTGACCAGCCTCTATGGCAAGAGTCGCCGCCCGAGCGCCGAGGCGCTTGCCGACGTGGACCTGCTGCTGCTGGACCTGCAGGACGTGGGCTCGAGGACCTACACCTATATCTCCACCATGGGCGAGGTCATGCGGGCCTGTGCCGAGCACGGCAAGCCGCTGGTGGTGCTGGATCGGCCGAATCCCCTGGGCGGCCTGCTCTTCGAAGGCCCGGTCATCGAAGCCGAGTGGTACAACTTCATCGGCTGGGGCCCCGTGCCAATTTCCCACGGCATGACCATGGGCGAGGTGGCGCGCTACTTCAGGAGCGAACTCGGCATCGATTGCGAACTGCACGTGGTGCCGATGCGCGGCTGGCAGCGCGAGATGACCTGGGGCGACACGGGACTTGAGTGGACCATCACCTCACCCCACATCCCGCATATCCTGCAGGCCCACCTGTACATCACCACCGGGATGCTGGCAGCCAGCTTCCCGGTGCTCAGCGACGGCGTGGGCTCCACCATGCCCTTCGAGCTGATCGGCGCCGAGTTCATCGATGGGACCGCCCTGGCCCGCGAACTGAATGCGCTGGCGCTACCAGGGATTCGCTTTCAGCCCGCCACCTTCCGGCCTTTTTACGGCAAGTTCGCGGGCAAGGGGCTATCGGGAGTACGGCTGAGGCTGACTGACCCCGGCCGTTATCGCCCCCTGCACACCGGGTTGCAGATCCAGGCCACCCTGAGGCGCCTGTATCCGGAGGCCCTCACGGTCGGCGAGGAAGCCTACCTCGCCCGGCACTGGGGCAACGTGGCCACCGTGGAGTTGCTGCGCGCCGGTGCCTCGGCAGAAAAGATGGAGCAGGCGTGGGCTGGAAGCCTGCTTAAGTTCAGTGAGCGACGGAAGGGGAGCCTGCTGTACGAGTAAAGGCTGTCGCACCCCGGCGCTGATATAGTCTCGTCCTGGCACTAGGGAGCCCCGGACGATGCCCAGCCCGCTGCTTGCAGAGATCGAACGCTATCGCCCGGAACTGACGCTGGCCGAGGCCTCGACGCCCCCCGCCTCCTGGTACACCGATCCGCGCTTCCTCGAGCTGGAGCGGGACACCACCTTTGCCCGGTCCTGGCAATATGCGTGCCGGGTAGACCAGGTTCGTGACCCCGGCTGCTACGTCACGCTGGAACTCGCCGGCGAACCGCTGGTGGTGGTGCGCGGCAACGACGGCACCCTGCGCGGGTTCTTCAACGTCTGCCGGCACCATGCCGCGGCCGTGATGACCGAACCCGCGGGCTGCGTCAAGCGCCTCACCTGCCCCTACCATGGCTGGACCTACACCCTGGAAGGCAACCTGAAGGCTGCACCCGCCTTCGAGGGCGCCATCAATTTCGAGCCCGCAGATCATTCGCTGGTCCCGGTCGCCACCGCCACCTGGGAAAACTGGGTATTCGTGCGCATTGCCCCGCAAGGCCCTTCGCTGGAGGAATTCCTCGGACCCGAGGTGATGGCGGAAGTCGCCCAACTGGACCTCGGCAGCCTGCACTGGTTCGATCGCCAGCACTACCTGTTCGACTGCAACTGGAAGGTCTTCGTCGACAATTACCTCGACGGCGGCTACCACGTCCCCTACCTGCACAAGGGCCTCGACAGCGTGCTCGACTATCACAAGTACACCATCGAGAACGGCCGCCGGCACTGCCTGCAGTCGAGCCCCGTCGTGAGTCG
>JAURLT010000025.1 GCA_030831085.1 Gammaproteobacteria bacterium | reverse complement strand
TTCATTCCATAAGACCAGCCTGACCCTGCTCCTGGCTGCGCTGGCCATTGGCGCCACGCAGCCGCCTGCCGGACCCTATCTGGTCGTCCTCGGCATTGCGCAGGACGGGGGATTTCCGCAACTAGGCACCCCGCCGGGTCCGGAGTGGGATCCGGCGGCCACGCGTCTGGTCAGCTGCCTCGCCCTGGTCGATCCGCAGTCCGGCCAGCGCTGGTTGTTCGATGCCACGCCCGATATCGGCGCACAAGTCCAGCGCCTCGATCGGCTTGCTGGTCGTGCGGTGGGGGCGCCCATCGTTGATGGGGTCTTCCTGACCCACGCGCACATCGGCCATTACACCGGCCTGCTGGCCTTTGGTCGCGAGGCGCTGGGCGCGCGAGGCGTACCTGTCTATGCCATGCCACGCATGCGCGCCTTCCTGGCCGGCAATGGACCGTGGTCGCAACTGGTGGAGTTGGACAACATCCGCCTGACGCCACTGGAGGCGAATGTCCCGGTCAGGCTCAATGCGCGGCTGTCGGTCACGCCGTTGCGGGTGCCGCATCGCGATGAATACTCCGAGACCGTCGGCTTCATCATCACCGGGCCCGGCTCGAGCGCGCTCTACCTGCCCGACATCGACAAGTGGGAGCACTGGGACAAGGCGGGTACGCGACTGGAGGAAGTCCTGGCGCAGGTCGACATCGCATGGATCGACGGCACCTTCATGGCCGACGGTGAAATTCCGGGTCGAGCGATGGCGGAGATCCCGCACCCCTTCATGGTGGAGACCATGGCCCGCATCGACGCGCAGGCGCCCGAACTCCGCCAGCGCATCCGCTTCATCCACCTGAATCGGACCAACCCCGCCCTGCTGCGTGATGCACTCGGCGCCTCCTCGCCTGCGGCGGACGAATTGGTGCAGCGTGGCTTTGCCGTGGCGCGAGAGGGAGACGTCTGGTCGCTGGCAGGTGCTAGCCTATCCCCATGACCACCATCGATCGCCACTTCGTCAGGCTTGCCGAAGGGCAGGTTCATTATCGTTCCGCTGGGCCCAGAGGGGCGCCGCCCTTGCTGATGCTGCATGCCTCACCCGGGGGTGCGGCCCTGCTCGAGCCGCTGATGTCTGCCCTGGCGGGGCAGCGACGCCTGATCGCCCCCGACACCCTGGGCAACGGCGATTCCGCGCCCTTGGCCATCCAGCAGCCCGAGCTGCCCGACTATGCCGGTTCAATGCTGCGGGTCCTCGATACGCTGGGCGAGGGGGGCGTGCTTGAGTTTGCCGATCCCTCGCACAGGACCGGCGAGAAAGCAGGCCGTATCGAGCGCTTCCTGACCAGCAAGTAGTTACGGCGCTGCTCGCGCCGGGCCTTAACCCCAGAGTTCGCGGGTCGGAGCCGACACCAATCCGTTGTCATAGACCATGGCCGGCTCGCGATCCTTCAGCTGGAAGCAGGGACCATCGAGGTCCACGAACCGGCAGTACTGCGCAATCACGTAGCCCGGCGCCATGGCCAGTGACGTCCCTGTCATGTTGCCGACCATGAGTTCGATGCCGCGCTCGCGCGCCATGCCGGCAAGGCGCAGGGCCTCGGTCAGTCCACCCGTCTTGTCGAGCTTGATGTTGATCATCCCGTATCGCCGCGCGGCCTGGTCGAACTCGGTGGTGTCAAGGCACGACTCGTCGGCGCACAGGATGATGGGCGACTCGAAACCCTCCAGCTCGGCATCGCCCCCTCGCGGCAGCGGCTGCTCAATCATGGCGATGCCAAGATCCGCGAATTCTGGCGCCAGCTTGCTCAATTGCTCGAAGGTCCACCCCTGGTTGGCGTCCACGACCAGCTCCGCATCTGGACGGGCGGCGCGCACTGCACGAATCCGCTCGAGCGGCCCGTCGCCGCTGAGCTTGACCTTGATCGTGTCGGACTTCAGCTCAGCCGCCCTTTGCGCCATGACCTCCGGCGTGTCGATGCCCACAGTAAGCACGGTCCGCGTCGCCTTGGGGGTAATGCCGGTCAGCTCCCAGATGGAGCGCCCCGTCATCTTCGCTTCGAGGTCCCAGAGGGCGCAGTCGAGGGCGTTACGGGCTCCGCCTCGCGGCAGCAGGTTGAGCAGCGCCTGTCGATTTGCGCCCTGCTCTATCGCAGGCACGACCGACTGCAGTTGCTGCATCATCGTCTGGCTATTTTCCTGGAGGTAGTACACGCCAGCCGCCTCACCGCGACCCCTGGCCGCCCCTTCGTGGATGGAGACCACCACGATGTCGGCGAAGGCAAAAGTATGCCCCGTGATCCTGAACGGCCGGATGAAGTCCCAGGCCTCCTGGACAATCCCAACGCAGCGTTGCTGTGTCTGACTCATGATCGCCGGATCTCTCTTCAGTAGTACTGGAAGCCCAGAATGTTCCAGTACCAGTAGAACCACACCAGCGCGAGGGCCGCCAGCGACACGAGGGTAAACCGCAGCCTCGCCATCACGCCTGCCAAGGCGCCCTGGGTCCATACCAGGACCGTGCGATAGGCGAGGTACAGGGTGGCGAGACTGGCCAGGATCGGCAGCACCAGCCAGGCCTTGAACGACAGCGGGAAGCCGCTCATGAGGTCATCCATCACCGAGGCGATCACCACCACACCCACCACGGCCACCAACACGTGCAGCAGTGATGCATAGAAAGCCGCCTGGATTGCGGCACGATCCGCCGGCTTGAGCGCAGCGATCTCACGACGCTGGAAGAATCGCCGCAGGACGAACGCCAGCATCAGGAGCAGGCCTCCGCCAAGCACCGAGAAGTTGAAGGATGGGGTCTCGTAGAAGGCCATCTTGCGCAGGGACATGAACGGCAGGCCGTCCATGATGAAGCCGGTGACCTCGCCGGCCTCATTTTCCTGAAAGGCGATCTTTTTCGGGCTGATGCCCGCCGACAGGGTGACTCCGGGTGCCCGCTCCTGGAACAGGTTAGGCCCGATTTCCACGTACTGCTTCGCGCCGCCCCCGAAGGCGACCAGCAATGCGCCATCCTCGGTGGGGGCAACCTGGACACCATTGCCAACCCCAAAGGCGCGTTCGATCTTCGAAAAATTGCCGCGCCAGAATCCGTAGGTGCCGGCATACCGACCCGCTCGATCCTTGAAATCCGCGGGCGGCACCGGCGAATCGAGGGCAGCCGGGAAATACTCATCGTAGAGGGCGCTGATGAGCGCAGAACGGGGGATACGCCCTCCTGTACCGCTGAAGGAGACGAAGATCGCAAGACGGTTGCCGGCGTCGATGGCCAGGTCGGAATGGAACCACTGCGTATCACCGCCATGACCGACCACCCGGTTGCCGTTGTAGTCCGACTCGTAGAAACCCAGCAGCATTCCAGTCAGGCGATCATCCTGGGCGAAATTGGTCGTCAGCATTTGATCAAGCGTTTCCGACTTCAGGATTCGATTGCCGTCCAGCTCACCGCCATTGAGGATGGCCTGCGCGAAACGCATCATGTCCGTAGCGGTGGTGGACATACCACCCGCCGGACCAAAGTTGCCGACCAGCTCAAAGGGCTTCTCGACGTAGGTGCCCTTCTCCACCTTGTAGCCCTTGGCCATCCTGGCCTCCAGCTCGGCCGGCAGCGGCTCGGCAAATGTCGAGAGTTGCATACCCAGGGGATCGAACAGGTTACGCTGCACATAGTCGTTGAACGGCAGTCCGGAGACCTGCTCGACGATCAGTCCAGCAAGTGCCGTTGCGTAATTGGAATAAGCGCTCTGCGCGCCGGGCGGATTCACGCGCTCTGGTTGATAGCGCTCCATCGCCTCGCTGAGCGGGATGAGGTTCTCGGGCTTGTCGATGATGAGATAACCCAGGCCGCCGTCCTCGAATCCGGGCGTATGGGTGAGGATATGGCGCAGGGTGATGGGCTTGCCAAACTTCTCGCGAATCTTGAACCCCTGCAGGTAGGTATTGACGTCCGTATCGAGGTCGAGCTTGCCCTGCTCCACGAGCTGCATCACCGACACCCAGGTGAACAGCTTGGAAATCGAGCCCGGACGGAACAGGGTGTCGGCAACGTTTACCGGCTTCCTGGTCTCTACGTCCTGGTAGCCGTAGCCCTTGGCCAGCAGCACTTCGCCGTCCTGAATGATGGCGACGGTGCCAGAAGGGCTGTTTTCATTCTGCATGAGTGGCAGCACCACGCCGTCGACAAAGGTCTCGAGGGCCGCCTGGTCACGAAGGTCGGCTGAATAAACCGGGAAGGCGGCCAGGACTGTAAGGACCGTCGCAAGCGGCCATGAACGCAGGCATAACATAGGCAGGTACCCCCTATAGGCTTATATAACTCACGTTTTCAGGTTCCGAGGGCACCGGCCAGTGCGATGCCAATGAAGGTTGCGATGGCATAACCGAAAACGCCAACCAGGATTCCCGGGGCCACCAGGGCGTGCCAACCCTTGCTTGCGGCAAGGGCTGCGGCCGGTGCAGGCCCCAGAATGCAGGCATTCGATGCAATCAGGACCTCGGCAAGGTCCAGTTTCAGCAGGGCTCCGATGGTGACCAGCAGCAGCAGGTGGACCACGACCATGACCACGATGAACCCGACGATGGGAAGCGCAGCACCGAATACTTCCGCGATGTTTGCACCGGCGCCGATCACGACGAAGAACGCATACATGAACAGCGTTCCAAGTTCGAATTCAGAGGACACATGGCGGAGCACACCCCGTCCCAGGTTGGCCACTGCCAGCGACAGCACCGTGACCAGCAGGATGAAAAGCGAGCCTATCGCGAAGAGACCGCCCAGCCATTCCGCAAGGGCACACACCACCAGGCTGATGGCGAGACCGTTGGCGGCGCCGGGCAGTGAAAATGCCTTGGTCGCAGCCGCGGCGTGGTCCTCTGAACGACCCTTGTCGACATCAGCCATGTGCCTTGAGGGCATGTGCTCACGCAGCCAGCGCATAGCAGGCAGGCTCATCAACAGTAACAGGAAAAAGACGGCGCCCACGGCATCAGCGGCGAGGCTGGCCACATAGATCGATGAATCCTTGATGCCCACGGCCTCTGCGGTGGAGACAAAATTCAGGGACCCGCCAATGTAGCTGGCGGTCAGACTGCCAATGATTTGCGGCTCAAAGGGCCCGAGATCCATGACCATCGCACCCGTCACGGCGCCAATAACCGTTACCGTGGTCGCAATCAGGAAGGCCAGCAGGACCGACCCCGACTTGGCGATGATGGTCCGGAAATCGGCCCGTAGCAGCAGCAGCGGTATGGCCATGGGGACCAGGACGCCAGCAATCGTTCCGTAGACGGGCGCAGAGAACGGAATGATCCCCAGGTTAGAAGCCAGCATCGCCATGGCCAGCAGGACCAGGGGACCCCCTGCCTGCTGGCCCCAGCGCTGGCGCTCGGCCCATAACCCGAACGCCGTGATCAACATGATCACGGCGACGAGTGCGAAGGTCTGATCGGCCTCAACCAGCGGCACGATTCAGGCCGCCGGCATCAACCTCAGAAGCGGTAGCCGGCAAATACACCCACGGTCCTCGGTTGGATCACCGTTGCCAAACCGGTCTGGCCGGCCCCCCCTGAGTTGGAGTAGCCGACGTACGCATCTTCATCGGTCAGGTTGTTGGCATACAGCTGGAGGCTGAACTTGCCATTGTCGATGCCCACCTGCACCTTCAGCGTCTGGTAGTCCGGCAGCTTGACGTGCGACTCGACGCTCGCGGAGGGTGAGAAGTCCGTGTACTGATTGGCCACGTGGGTGTAGGACGCGCCGGCGGTTGCGGTATACCCCCCGAAACTGCCAAATGCCCAGTCGACATTGAGCGTGGTTTGCAGGTCCGGAACGTAGGGCAGTTCGTCCCCCTTGGCGCCACCCAGTCCGGAGGCATCACTGGTCAGCTTGGCATCGGTGTAAGCCCCGACAAGTCCAAAGGTCAGGTTGTCGAGGGCGCGGAGCTGGAGGTTCCATTCGATGCCACGACTGCGCGCCTCGCCGGCGTTGCCGTTGATGCCCACTGGGCCGGTCTCAGTCTGCACGATGCTCAATACCTGCACGTCTGTCCAGTCAATCTGGAAAGCGGTCAGATCGACTGACAACTTGCCATCAAACAACTCCGTGCGGAACCCCACCTCGTAGTTCTCGGTGCTGTCGGGCTTCAGGAGTGGCGGATTGGGCAGCGTCGGGGTGGGCAGGTTGGGACCGCCGGCACGGTACCCGGTGGCAAACCGGGCATAGACCATGGTGTCGTCATCGAAACGAAACCGCGGCGCCAGCGAGAAGGTGGTCTTGTTTTCATCAGACCTGAGGGTCTCGAAATCCTCACCCGGGCCAAAAAGGATGCAACAGGCCGTACGGACCTGCGAATACTGCTCGGTCTTTGAGTGCCTTGCGCCAAAAGACACGTCGAACTGGTCAGTCAGGTAGTAGGTGAAGTCCGCGTAGCCCGACAGTTCCTTCAATCCGGAAGGAATGATCGCTCCGCCCACCGGCGGGGACAGTTCCTCGCCCGTGATGGCTGAAATAGCGCTGACCGGCTGGTTGAGCATGGTCACCTCATGGGTGAAGAACACCCCGGCCTGCCAGTCAAAACCGCGTGATCCAAGGGTCGAGCCCGGCTTGGAGGCGATACGCAATTCCTGGTTGAACTTGTGCAGGAAGTCTGTCTGGTTGATCAGGATCTGGGTCGGCTCGCCGTAGACAAACGCAGCGAAGAAGTCGCCGTAGGACAGCCCGGGCACGACGTTAAGATAGGTGGCGTCGTTGACGTACGGCAGGTCCAGTTCGCCGTAGCTCGTGGAGGACATCAGCGAGAAGGAGTCAAACTCATAATCCAGCGTGGCGGCATACACCGTCAGGTCATTTTCAACCTGCGTCGCCACCCCGGTCTGGGTGCGCATGCCATCCACCGCATCGAACTTGTTGTCCGGCGGCGATTGTGCGTTCAGCGCTGAGCCGACCACACGAATGGTGTTACGGCCATGCGCGACGAGGTTCTGGCGAAAAACGCTGAGGCGGGCCGAAAGGTTGTCGGTCGGCTGCCAGAGCAGGGACGCACGGAAGCTGTATTTCTCGACATCATTCCAGTCATCGCGCCCCAGTTCGGTGTTGTCGATCCAGCCGGGCCGATCCTCCTGCACCGCGCTCGCCCGAAAGGCCAGCTTGCCGTCCACGAGGGGAATGTTGACCATGCCGCGCAAGCGCGTTGCGGAACCACCACCCGACACGGACTCGCCACCAGCGCCGACGTCAGCGGAGAAACTCTCCAGATCTGGCGCATTGGTCACGTAGCGGATCAAGCCGCCTTCCGCCGTGGCGCCGTAGAGGGTGCCCTGCGGACCCCGCAGGACCTCGATGCGCTGCATGTCATAAGTGTCTATGTTTGCTCCGAAGACCGCTCCGTTGGTCTGGGCGCCAGTCATCGAAAACGGAATGTCGTCGATCACGGTCGCGACCGTGGCGCCAACGCTACCCACGTTGGCTCCCCGCAGGACCAACCTGATCTGCCCGGGGTTAGAGGCCTGCAGAGAAAGCCCAGGGACCTGCGCGGCAAAGTCGACGAAGCCGGTCTCATTGCGACGCACCAGGTCGTCCCCGGCGACCGCGCTGATACCCATGGGGATTTCCTTCAGCTTCTGCTCGCGCTTGGTGGCCGTGACCACGATTTCCTCGAGGGCACCGTCCACGGCGGCATGGGCCACGGTCGCGGCACCCTGGGCCGAGAGCACCATGGCAATAGCGAGTGCGATTGGCGAGTGACGGGAAATTCTCATGGGTTCCTCTCCGTTGCGGGTTCGCGTAGCTGGTTGACGGCTATTATGCATAGTTGTTGCCAAGTCAGATTTAACGTTGCGTAAACGGAACTGTCAAGTTTGGCGCCGGCAGGCGATTCCCTTGGGCGTCGGCTTGCGGTAACGTCCGCCTCCACATGGCCAGACAAACCAAGCCACGGATACGGCCCCCTCGGCGTCAAGCACCACAACGGCCTGTGGTGGTGGCGGCGTCACGCGAAGGCTCCTCGCCCAATCTCGGCGCCTGTCTCCGGCGGCTGCGCTTCGAGCGCAGGCTGTCGATCGCGGACGTGAGCGTCGCCACCGGGATTGCCAAGTCCACGCTTTCCCGGGTCGAGAACGACCAGCTTTCCCTGACCTACGCCAAGTTGCTCCAGCTGTGCGCCGGGCTACAAATCGACTTGCCAGAACTGTTCGCCCACGACCGGGAAGGGGCTACCGCGCAGCCGTCGGGCCGACGTGCCTACACGCCGCCCGGGGCCGGCAAGCATGTGTCCGTCGGCAGCGTCGACTACACCTACGTGTGCACCGACCTCGCCGGCAAGAAAATGACCCCGATGCTCGGGCGGATCAAAGCGTGCACCCGGGAGGAAACCGGCGGGCTGTGGACCCATGACGGCGAGGAGTTCTCCTATGTGGTCTCCGGGACCCTGGAACTGCACACGGAATTCTATGAGCCGCTGATCGTGGAGACCGGCGGCTCGGTGTATTTCGACAGCACCATGGGGCACGCCTACGTCTCCGTTGGCAAACAGCCATTGCTCATCATGTGCGTGTGCTCCACCCCCGAGGTCCTGTTGAGGACGCCGGAGACCGAGGCCCATCATGGGGTTGTCGGCAGCCGCCGGAAATCCAGGTCCGCGAAGTCGTAACTGAAGTCGGTGGCGGCAGAGACCGG
>JAURLT010000151.1 GCA_030831085.1 Gammaproteobacteria bacterium | reverse complement strand
TGGCCAACCCGACGCCTCTCCCCGGGACGCCTCCGGGTGCGGTGCGTCAAGCGGACGCAACGGCTGAACCCGCAGGCACCTCCCATTTCGTGGTGGCCGACTCGGATGGGAATGTCGTGTCCATGACCACGACGGTCGAGTCACTGTTTGGCTCCGGTCGCATGGTGGACGGGTTCTTCCTCAACAACCAGCTGACGGACTTCTCATCCCGACCGGTCATCGACGACAAGCCCGTAGCGAATGCGGTGGCTGGCGGCAAGCGGCCACGCTCGTCGATGTCTCCAGCCATCGTGCTCGATGCCGACGGCAGGTTCCTCGCGGCAGTAGGCTCGCCCGGCGGCTCCGCGATCCTGGCCTACAACGCCAAGGCGCTGGTGGGCCTGCTGGACTGGGGGCTCACCATGCAGGAGGCGATTGCGCTACCGAACCTGATTGCCCCCACCACCGCCTATTTCGGCGAGGTCGACAAGTTCTCACCCGGAGTGGTGGAGGGACTCGCAGGGCGCGGCATCGAGCTGCGCACGGGGCGAGCCGAGAACTCCGGCCTGCACGGCTTGCGGCGCGCGGCAGACGGCTTGCTGGAGGGCGGTGCGGATCCTCGTCGCGACGGCATCTGGCAGGCACTGCCGCCGGCCCCGGCGGACAGTGGCGCCACAGGCCGCTAGCCGCCGCCCGCCTCGCGCTGCTTTTGCCGCGCCAGCATGCGCTTCTCTGCCTGGTTGCGAAAGCGCACCATGAAGCGTTGGAAGGCCTCGGGCAGGAGGCGCTTAAAGCGCCACAGGTGACGATACTGGGCGGGGAGGACCACGTGTCGATCGCCTTGGGCGGCGCGCAGGAGAATCTCCAGCGCCACGGGTGAGGCCTCCAGGTTGGAGGCCTGCATGATCTTGCGAGCCACGGCGAGTTCATCGGGCGATGCGCGTGCCGTATCCAGCAGGTTGGTGCGAAAGAAGCCGGGCATGGCAGCGGTGACCTGCACGCCCTGCTCACGGTGCTCCTGATCGAGGGTTTCGGACAGGGAAATCACGCCGGCCTTGCTGACGTTGTAGGGGCTCATACCGGCTCCGCTGACAAAGCCGGCAGCGCTGGCCACATTGACGATCAGGCCCCCACCTCCGGCCAGCATATGCGGCAACTCGGCGCGGCAGCTGCTGACGACGCCGAACAGGTTGATCCCCATCAGCCAATGCCAGTCGTCGTGCGGCGTATCGAGGAAGTATCCAGCCGAGGCGACGCCCGCCGCATTGAGGGCGTAATCCAGGCCACCCCAACGGTCGGCGCACCCATCAATGGCCGTCTTGACCGACGCATCGTCTGCCACGTCGGCCACCGCCGTGCAGACCTCGGAGGCACCCAGCTCGCGCAGACAGCTGGCCGCGCTGGCCAGCCGCTCTGCACTGAGGTCCACGAGACCGACGCGCCATGCGCGGCGGGCCAGCCATTCGGCCGTGGCGAGCCCGAGGCCGCTGGCACCGCCCGTGATCAGGGCCCGCTTGGCCGGGAAGCGACGGTCCAACAGGTCGAGTGCTTCAGGCTTCATGCCATCCAGTGTAGCGGAGGCCGTCGAATTCGCGTCAGCCTTCCTCGATCCACGCCGGCTCAGGCCGCCTCAGAATGACCCTCTAAAGGATGGCGACCTGCTTCGTAATCCAGCACACCGGCCACCCCGGCCAGCGTGGCGGCAATCCGCACTGCCGACTGGACCGCCTCACGGCCGAGCCCTGCCTGCCTCACCACGCGCTCGTGGGCCACGATGCACTTGCCGCAACCGCGGATGGCAGACACCGCCAGCGACGCAAGCTCGAAGTCCACCTTGTCGATGCCGGGATTCGCCATGACGTTCATGCGCAGGCGGGCCGGCAGGCGCGAATATTCCTCGTCTTCCACCAAGTGAGTGAAGCGGTAGTACACGTTGTTCATGCCCATGATGGCGGCGGCTGCCCTTGCACCCGCCAGCTGTGCCGCGTCGAGCTTGCCCGCAGCGGCTGTCTCCACCGCGGCGGTGAGGGAGGCATTCCCGCAGGCGATGGCACTGGCCACGGCGGTCAGCCAGAGCTGGGCCTCGGTGAGCCCAGGCACACCCTGTGGCGTCAGCACCGAGCCGAGGTTCAGCTTGAGGTCCTTGGCATAGTCAGGGACCTGGTTCTTGATGGTCTCGAGGTTCATGGGATTCTCCTTTGCGCCTGCCGGGGCGGCACCCCGCCCCGGCAAGGACTCGTCAGGCGGCCTTCAGGGTGTCCTCACCCTTCTGCCAGTTGCAGGGGCACAGCTCGTCGGTCTGCAGGCCGTCGAGTACGCGCAGCACCTCGTCGGGGCTGCGACCCACGCTCAGGTCCGTGACGTAGACGAAGCGGATGATGCCTTCCGGATCCACGATGTAGGTGGCGCGCTGGGAAACGCCCGCCTCCGGATCGAGGATACCCAGCTCGGTGGACAGCTCGCGCTTGATGTCAGCCAGCATCGGGAAGGGCAGGTCACGCAGTTCCTCCTTGTCCTTGCGCCACGCCAGGTGGACGAATTCCGAGTCGATGCTCACGCCCAGCAGCTGGGCATCGCGGTCGGCGAAGTCGCCATTCAGCTTGCCGAACCCGGCAATTTCGGTCGGGCACACGAAGGTGAAGTCCTTCGGCCAGAAGAAGACGACCAGCCACTTGCCGGCGTAGGTCTGGTTCTCGATGTCCTTGAAGGCGGAGTTGAGGTCGTTGCTCACCACGCCGGTGAGCTTGAAAGACGGGAACTTCTTGCCAATGCCCAACATGTTCGTATCTCCTGTGGATTTGAGGTCTTGCCTGCCCCTGCGTGGGGATTGGGAGGATCATGTGGGCTGGAGCTTGATTTATCCAATGCATAGGTACGATCATATCGATAGATGGCTTCAATGAGTCGACAGTGAACCTCAGGGATCTTCAGTACATCGTTGCGCTTGCGGACACGGGGCACTTCGGCGCCGCCGCCGAGCGTTGCCACGTCAGCCAGCCCACCCTCTCCGCGCAGGTCAAAAAGCTGGAGGACTACCTCGGGGTTGCCTTGTTCGAGCGCCAGCCACGCCGGGTGGTTCCCACCAGCGTGGGGATCACCGTCATCGAGCGCGCCCGCACGGTGGTGCGTGCCGCCGAGGAAATCCGCGAGCTGGCCCGGGGCAGCCGCGACCCCCTGGTGGGCAAGCTCAGGGTCGGCTTGATTCCCACCATCGCGCCCTACCTGCTGCCCAGAATCGCCACCCAGCTGCGTAAATCCCTGCCAGACCTGCGTCTGCTCCTGCAGGAACTACAGACGGCACCCCTGCTGGCGGCCTTGCGCCAGGGTGAACTGGACATGGGCATCCTGGCGCTGCCAGCGGATACCCAAGGCCTGGATACCCGTTCCCTGTTTGCCGAGGCCTTCGTGGTGGCCATGCCACGCAAGCACCCCCTCTCAGCACGCAAGCGACTGAAACCCGCCGACCTCGCCGGCGAACCGCTGCTGCTGCTGGAGGAAGGCCATTGCCTGCGTGATCAGGCCCTGGAAGCCTGCGGCCACCTCGCCACGCCTGCGGAGCAGGACCTGCGGGCCACGAGCCTCGAGACCCTGCGGCAAATGGTGGCCATGGGCCTCGGGATCACCTTGTTGCCGCGCCTCGCGGCAGAAGGCCCGATGGCCTCCCCGCGGGGGCTTGAGATCCGCCCCTTTGCGCCGCCACCACCGACCCGCGTGGTGGGTGCAGTGTGGCGCCCCTCGACGACTCGCAAACCCGCCATCGAGGCGGTCTGCGAAGTCATCGAGAAGGCCCTCGGCTGAGGCGATCGCCTACTGCTGGCCTACTGCTGGCCTACTGCTGGATTTCGATGCTCAAGGGTACGTCGTCGTTCGAGGCATCCCATTGCATGCTGGCATGGGAGATCCCCGTCACCGTGGCGGTGACCGAGGAAACGGTGGTCCGCAGGCCGAACAGCGTGATTCGGCATCGCCCGTCGCCGCCGGTGGTGCAGTTGCCACTTCCCGAACCGCCGTTGCTCCAGCGCACGGTCACCACAGCACCCGCCAGCGGCGTCTCGTCAGCGGCGTGGATGAGCAGGTCTGCATGCGCCTGCCACTTGCGGAACACCTCGGACGCTCCGGTGAATCCACCCAGATGCAGCGTCCCATCGGGGCCCCCACCGCCGCCACCGCCACCGCCGCCGCCGCCATCGGTCTCGGTGCGCACGAACAGGTGGTCGATATCAATGAAGTCGATGCTTCTGTAACCCGCCGTACGGTCAGTGTCGACGACACGAACCCATGCGCTGCCGCCCTGCGAGGGGTCCAGCGTGGCTGATTGATACAGGTCGTTCGCGGCTGTCGCCTCGACCGTGAACAGCGGAACGAAGGTACTGCCGTCCACCGAGCCCTCGACCCGGAATCGGTCGTTCTCGACATTGGCCGGCGCCCAGGCGTTCATGAAGATGCTTACCGGCTTGCCCGGCCGCACATCGAAACGGAAGGTCGCCGACAATTCGCTGCGACGCTTGCTCGGTGAGCCACCCGTGATCGATTCGGAGAGACGCAGGACCGATGCGTCCTGGGCATGGGTCGCATCTGCGGTGCTCGAGGCCGTGCCACGAGCAAGGCTGAGCTCGACCGCCAGGTGATCGACCCACGGCGGCGGTGCGGGAGTAGTCACCTCCACCGGGCCCACCCAGGCCGAAGCACCCGCGGCGTTGACGGCGCGCAGGCGATAGCGATAGGTGGCGCTGGACGACACCGAAAGATCCGTCCAGGCGGTCAGGTTGGCTCCCGGCGTGGCGACCGGCGCCCATCCGCTCGCGACGCCACCGATGACGGTCGCGCGCTCGATCTCGAAGCGCTGCTCGTTGTCGGACAGGTCAGACCAGGCCAGGGTGACACGCTCGGACTCCACCGGCCCGGCGACGAAATTTCCTGGCGCCGCCGGTGGCTCCACCGGCGTGACCGTGCGCAGTTCGGCTGCTACCGCTGCCAGCAGGGGGTGGGTGCCGTTGCCGAGCCGGTCGTGACTGATCTCCCAGATCATCGCCCCGCGCAGCTGCTGGTCCAGCGCGTAGCGGGCCTTGAGGGTGACCGACTGCTCATCGTCATAGGTCACGAACTGGTTGGCGCCGGTGTTGGAGCGATACGGAACCTCAGCAGTAGAGTCCCACAGCACCTGGTCGCCACTGCGCGCGAGCACGTCGCGGTAGGCAATATCGGAAACCCACGAATAGCCGGCATAGGGAGCGGTGGCTCCGTTGAATACGCGGCCATAGAAAGGAATCCCGGCGACGATCTTGTCTGCGGCGACTCCCCGCTGGCCCATCAGGTAACCAGCGATGGAAGAATGAACGGAACCTGCCGCATCGGGGTCGCGCGAGTCCGACCACAGCGGCGCATTGTGCCCGGTATGAGCAGACCAGCCACCGTGATAGTCGTAGGTCATGGCGCCGAACCAGTCGACGTAATTGGACAGGGTGGCAAAGTCGATCCATTGGCCGTAATAAGCATTGGGATTGACTGCCATGGTGAGCAGCAGGTCGTGGCCGTTGGCTTGCCAGTATTGGCGAAGTTCGCGAACCAGCGTGTTGAGGTTGCCGCGATCGGTGGAGTTCTGCGGAAACTCCCAGTCGAGGTCAACGCCGTCATAGCCATGGGTCAGCACGAACTGGGTGACGTTCTGGATGAAGTTCGCACGCGCCGTGGCGCTGGCTGCCACGGACGGAAAGGCCGTAGAGCGGGTATAGCCGCCAATGGCGACCAGCACCTTCACCCCCGCTGCATGCGCGGCAACGCTCGGGTTGCTGGGCAGGAAATAGCTCTCGTACTGCAGGTTGCCGGCCGCATCGGGCCAGATGAAGGCGTGGGCCAGGTGGGTGGTGTTCTCGAAGGGAATGGCCGAAGGCGCCAGCGTCCACTGGGTCCAATCGGCGTAGTAGCCCAGCACGACGGGCTCCGCTGCAGTGGAGCGCAGCGGCAGGATGAACAGCACCAGGCTGGTAAGGGCCGCTAGCAGCGCGGCCGACGGGCGGGCGATTTTCATGCCGCGCAGTATGCAGGCAGCCCGTTTCCTGCCGCAGCACGGTATTTACTTATCTCAGAAGGCGTTGATGCCCGTGAGCTCCCTGCCAACGGTCAGCTGGTGGACAGTCTCGGTGCCCTCGTAGGTGATCACGCTCTCGAGGTTCAGGGCGTGGCGAATCGGCACGTATTCTGCGCTGATACCGGAACCCCCCAGAATGTCGCGGGCGTCGCGCGCCACGTCGAGCGCCATGCGGCAATTATTCCACTTGGCCACCGAGACCTGGGTCGGCGCCATACGCCCCGCATCCTTCAACCGGCCGAGCTGCAGCGAAAGCAACTGCGCGGTCGTGATACGCCGCGCCATGTCGGCCATCCTGATCTGGATAGTCTGGGTGGCAGCCAGCGGACGGCCGAACATCACCCGATCCGAGGTGTAGTCCAGCACCTGCTTCAGGCAGGCCTGAGCCGCGCCGATCACGCCCCAGGTGATGCCATAGCGGGCCTGGGTGAGGCAGGACAGCGGGCCCTTCAGGCCCACTACACCCGGCAGTACGTTTTCCTCGGGCACCACCACATCCTGAAGGAAGATGGAGCCAGTGGCAGACGCGCGCAGGCTGAACTTGCGTTCGATTTCCGGGGTCTCGAAACCCGGGGTACCGCGTTCGATGATGAAGCCGCGGATACCCTCCTCCGTCATCGCCCAGAGCACGCAGAGATCGGCGATGGGCGCGTTAGTGATCCACATCTTGGCGCCGTTGATCACCCAGTCGCCGCCCCGCTTCTTGGCATGGGTCTTCATGTTGGCCGGGTCGGAGCCGCCATGTGGCTCGGTCAAGCCGAAGCAGCCGATCAACTCGCCGCGAGCCATGCGTGGCAGGTACTTCTGCTTCTGCGCCTCGCTACCGAAGGCATGGATCGGGTACATGCACAATGAAGATTGCACGGAGACGAAGCTGCGAATGCCTGAGTCGCCACGCTCCAACTCCTGGCAGATCAGGCCGTAGGAGACGGCGTTCAACCCGGCACAGTCATACCCCTCCAGCGAGGAGCCCAGCAGCCCGAGGGCAGCCAGTTCCGGGACCAGTTCGCGGGGAAAGCTGTGATCCTCGAAGTGACGCTGGATGACCGGCAGCACCTGCTCGTCCACCAGTCGGGCGACCGAGTCCTGCACCATCCGCTCATCGTCGGTCAGCAGGGACCGGGTGTCGTAAAGATCCAGCGGATTGAGCGCCATCTTGGGCGTTTGCTTGCTCACCATCGCCTCCAGAAAGTATTCATGAAAAAAGTGCTTCGCCAGATTGTGCCATGCGCATCAGGAGCGGCGCGGGCGTCCAGTACAAGGGCCCATGAATTTCTGCCAGGCGCTGGATGGCGGCAACCACCTCGCCAAGGCCGCATTGGGCGGCATACCACATCGGCCCGCCTCGAAAACGGGGAAAGCCATAACCATTGGCCCAGATCACGTCGATGTCTGCCGCCGCGCCAGCCACCCCGGTCTCCAGCAGCCTGGCGCCCTCGTTGACCAGGGCGAGCACACAGCGCTCGACGATTTCGGCATCGTCAATCGAACGCCTGGCCACTCCCAGTCGGCTCGCCTCTGCCTCGATCAGGGTGATGACCTTCGGGTCGGGCTGGCGCGATCCGTCGGGCGCGTAAAGATAGTTGCCGCAGCCGGATTTCCGGCCGAGCCGACCCTGCTCGACCAGTGCATCGGCCACACGAAAAAAGCGCGGGTCGTCAGGCAGGTCGGAACGCGCCCGGCGGGCACGGTAGCCAATATCCAGCCCGGCGAGATCGAGCACTGCATTGGGACCCATGGCCATGCCCCAGGATTCCAGCGCGGCATCGACCTGCCAGGGCGTGGCCCCTTCCAGCAGCAGCAACTGGTTCTCCCGACCGTAGGCCTGCAACATGCTGTTGCCGACGAAGCCAGTGGCGTTACCCACCAGGACCGGGATCTTGCCGAGCTTGCGGGCCAGGGCGACGCCGGTCGCCAGCGCATCTGCAGAAGTCGCCCGGGCACGGACGACTTCCACCAGCTTCATGATGTTGGCCGGACTGAAGAAGTGCAGGCCGAGCACCCGTTCCGGACGCGCGGTGGCCGCGGCGATCGCATCCACATCCAGGTAGGAAGTGTTGGTGGCAAGCCAGGCGGAGGAGGACGCGATGGCGTCGAGCCGGGCAAACAGCTCCCGCTTGACCGTCGGGTCCTCGAAGACGGCTTCGATGATCAGGTCGGCGGTCGCAGCCTGCTGCAAGTCACTCGATGCCGACAACTGGGCCAGTCGGGCATGATGCTGCGCCGGGACCAGCCGGCCCCGGTCGACGAGCCCCTGATAGTGATCCCTGATCCGCGCCTCACCACGCTCGAGAGAAGCAGGATCGCTGTCGATCAAGGCCACCTCAATGCCAGCATCGACGAGTGCGATGGCAATCCCGGAACCCATCGTTCCCGCACCCAAGACCGCCACTCGCTCAATGACCACCGCCTTGCCCTCGGTGCGCCCGGTAGAGCGCTCGGCAAAAAAAAGGTGGCGTAAGGCTGCCGACTGCGGGTCGGCCCGGCTTTCCTCGAACAGCCTCCTCTCCCGCTGCAGGCCCTCCGCAACAGGCAGGATCACGGCGGCTCGCAGCGCCTCGAGCGCTCGCTCCGGCGCATGCTGCCCGCGGCTCCTTCGCAGCAGCCTGGCTGCCAGTGCGTCGACGCGCGCGGCATCCCCGGGCTCGACGGGCAGTGCGCCCGTGCGTCGCCATGAGCCCGCCCGGGCGAGCGTGACTGCCAGATTCGCGGCAGCGGTCACAAGCTCCTGCTCCGCAATTTGATCGACGAGGCCCGTGGCGACCGCCTCGGCGGCAGTCACCGGCTCGCCGCTCAGGATCATGTCGATGGCGCGCTCCAGGCCGACGAGCCTTGGCAGGCGTTGGGTTCCGCCGGCACCTGGAATCAGCCCCAGCTTCACTTCGGGCAGGCCGAGCCGTGCCCCGGGGTCGGCAACCCGGGCGTGACAGGCGAGCGCCAGCTCGAGTCCGCCTCCCAGCGCGGTGCCATGCAGGGCCGCTACCAGTGGCTTCCCAGACTGCTCGATACGACTGAGAAGTTCATCGAGGCGCGGCGGCTCGGGCGGCCGGCCGAACTCGCGGATGTCTGCCCCGGCCACGAAGGTGCGGCCCGCACAGGCGATGACCCCGGCCACCAGCCGGGCATCCTGCTCCAACTCCTCGAGACAGCGCAGCAATCCCTGTCGCACCGCCGCTGAGGTGGCATTGACCGGTGGATGGTCGATAGTGATGACACCCACCTCGCCGGCCGCCATCAGCGACACCGCTTCGCTCATTTTTCGCTCCAGGGCGGAGCCACCAGGCGCCGCTTGCCGTCTCTCGAACGGGCCGCTCCGGTTTCGTCGAGAGCCTCCCGGTCCCACAGCTCGCAGGTGACCTCACGATGGCGCTGATCCAGAGCCTCGCAATAATTGGTGTACAGGCACAACCGCACGGCATCGCCACAACCGCTACGCACCTTGCGAAACCAGTCAGGATCGGCCAGCGCCTGGCGGGCAATGGCCACGATGTCTGCCTGACCCGAGTCCAGCACTGCCTCGGCCTGCTGGAAATGATGTATGCCACCGCCGGCGATGACCGGCGTCTGGAGGCCGGCTTCGCGCACCGCCCTGCGGATGGCCTGAGCCGCTGGCAGGTTCCGACCAAACGGGCCCCTGGCGTCGGAGTAGTACGACGGCATGCACTCATAGCCACTCGAGCCGGTATACGGATAGGCCGCTTCGCCCACCTTGGGCTGCAGCGCATCGTCGAACTTGCCCCCCCTGGAGAGCGCCAGGAAGTCGAAGCCCTCGCGAGCGAAAGCCAGCGCAAAGTAGCAGGCATCCTCGACGCTGCTGCCCCCGGCAATGCACTCCTCGGCCAGGAACCGGCAGCCCAGGGTATAGGCGGAGCCCACGGCCCGGCGTGCAGCACGATAGACCTCCAGCGGCAGCCTCACACGGCCTTCGAGGGTCGCACCATAACCGTCATCACGCTGGTTAGTGGCCGAGAGGAAGGAGGCCATGGTGTAGGCATGCGCATAGTGCAGCTCGACGCCATCGAAGCCCGCCTCGCGGGCCCGGGCTGTCGCCGCTGCGAACAAGTCCGGCAGCACTCGTGGCAATTCCCTGACCTGGGGCAGGTGCAGGTCGGTCACGCGCTCGCGATAGCCCATGCGCAAGGCTTCCAGCTCACGAGGCTCAAGCACCTCGGTCAGGCGCTCCTCAGTCAGGCCTGCCAGGGCAGCGCGAACGGTCGAGTCATCCGCATCCGCCAGGCCGAGGCGCTGGCGGTGGATCTCGTTGACCTGCAGGTAGCGCGCAAAAAACGTCTCCGGCGCTGGCCGACGACGGATGGCCAGGAAATCGATCAACTGGATCAAAAGCCGGGTCTGGCCATCGCTGGCCTCCCTGACCACTTTGACCAACTCCCTCAAGCCCGGCAGGTAGCGATCGTGGCCGATCCTCAACAGTGGGCCGCTGGGAATATCGCGAATGCCGGTCGCTTCCACGACGATGGCGCCTGGACGCCCCTCGGCAAAGCGCCGGTACCAGTCGAGCACGGCGGGCGTGACCTCACCCTCCTCGGTGGCTCGCCAGGGCACCATGGCCGGAACCCAGGTACGCGAGGTCAGCGACAGAGGACCGACCTCGACACCGCTGAACAGGCGTGACGCGGCCGCCTGCTCACGGGACGGCCACCCGCCGCTGGTCGGCGCGTAGCGAATCCGCTCTGGTGGTCGCCACATGGCCATCAGGCCGTCCTCAGCCTGAGTCCGGGATCACGGCCGTGGCCTCGATCTCGACCTTGGCTCGCTGCTCCATGAGGGCCGTCACCTGCACCACGCTCATCGGCGGGAAGTGACGGCCGATGACTTCTCGATAGGCCTGGCCCACGTCCTTGATCTGGTCGTGATACTCGTCCCGACTGGTAATGAACCAGGTCAGCCTGACGAGGTGCTCGGGACCCGCGCCTGCTTCGGCCAGCAGGGCCACCACGTTGGCCAGCGCCTGCCTGACCTGTTCTGCGAACACGTCACTGACGAAGTTGCAGTCGCCGTCCCAGCCTACCTGCCCGGCGAGATAAACCTGCCGACCGCTGGCCACCACACCGTTTGAATACCCCTTGGGCTGGGCCCAGCCAGCAGGTTGCAAGGCCTCGTGGATCATTTGAGCAACTCCCGACCGATAATCAACTGTTGTACTTCCGAAGCGCCCTCGTAGATCCGAAGCGCACGAACCTCGCGATACAGGCGCTCGAGGACCTCGCCCCGCTCAACCCCGCGCCCACCGAACATCTGCAGCGCACGATCGATGATGAACTGCGCAGATTCCGTAGCTGACCACTTGGCCATGGCTGCAGCTGAAGTCACTGCCTCACCTCGATCACGCAACCAGGCAGCCCGATAGGTCAACAGGCGAGCGGCATCGAGCCGGGTCGCCATATCCGCCAGGGCAGCCTGCGTCAGCTGAAAATCACCGAGCGTCTTGCCGAACATGCGCCGGGTACGCACCTGCACCAGTGCCTCCTCGAGAGCCCGCTGCGCCAACCCCAGTGCCGCCGCAGCGACTGAACTGCGGAAGATATCCAGCGTGCGCATGGCGAGCTTGAAACCCGACCCCTCGTCGCCCAGCAGCCGGGCGGAGGGAATCCGGCACCCCGAAAACTTGAGCGTGGCGAGTGGATGCGGTGCCATCACGTCGATCCGACGGCTGATCACCAGCCCGGGATCATTCGCCTCCACCACGAAGGCACTGATGCCCCTGGCAGCTACGGTCCCGTCCGGGCGCCTCTCGCCGGGCTCAGTGCGGGCGAAGACGCAATAGAAATCGGCAATGCCGCCATTGGATATCCAGGTCTTCTCGCCATCGAGCACATAGCTATCGCCATCGCGACGCGCGAAACAGGTCATGGCGGCGACATCCGAACCCGCCTCCGGCTCGGACAGCGCAAAGGCAGCGATCGCAGTGCCATCGGCCACCCGCGGCAGGTACCTGTGCCGCAAGGCGTCACTGCCCTCCAGCGAAATGGCGCCGCTCCCGAGGCCCTGCATGGCGAAGGAAAAATCAGCCAGGGCGTCGGCGCGGGCCAGCCCTTCCCTGACCAGGCAAATGGCCCTGGCGTCGAATTCCGGAAGCTGGCCCCCATCGGAGGCCTTCACGCAGTAGCCAGTGAGACCCGCCCGGCCAAGGCTGGCAACCAGCTGCCGGCAGCGCTGGTCCACGGAGTCCCGGTCCTCCGCGTGCGCCCCAGCACCCAGCTCGCTCGCGAAGGCGGCTACCTCCGCGGAGAGTCGGTGATGCGCGAGGTCGAAGAACGGCCAGTTCAGGTAGTCAGGTACCGCGCTCATCAGTCCCCCTTGAACTCCGGCTGACGCTTGGCCACGAAGGCCTCGAAGGCGCGCCTGAAGTCCTCGGTCTTCATGCAGATGGCCTGGGCCTGGGCCTCCGCCTCGATGGCCTGCTCGACTCCCATGTTCCATTCCTGATGCAGCATGGTCTTGGTCATCGCATGGGCGAAACCTGGACCGGCGGCAATTTGCGCGGCCAATTCCTCGACCCGTGCCTGCAACTGCGAGGGTTCCGAGAGGGCATTGAAAAAGCCCCAGCGTTCACCTTCCTCGGCACCCATCATCCGACCGGTGTAGAGCAGTTCGGCCGCCCGCCCCTGGCCAATCAATCGTGGCAGCAGGCTGCAGGCGCCCATGTCGCAGCCAGCCAGTCCCACCCGCGTGAACAGGAAGGCCACACGCGCACGCTGAGTGGCCAGCCGGAAGTCGGAGGCCATGGCCAGGATCGCCCCGGCGCCTGCGCATACTCCATCTACTGCAGCAATCACCGGCTGCGGGCAGGCGCGCATGGCCTTGACCAGGTCGCCGGTCATGCGGGTAAAGCGCAACAGTTCCGGCATGGTCATCCTGGTCAACGGCCCGATGATCTCGTGAACGTCTCCGCCAGACGAAAAATTGCCGCCGGCACCCTCGATGATGATGACCTTCACCCTGGTGGCATAGGCAAGGGTACGGAAAAGATCCCTCAACTCGGCATAGGATTCGAAGGTCAGCGGATTCTTGCGCTCAGGACGGTTCAGGGTGATCCAACCGGCCTGGCCGTCGAAGCGCCAGCCAAAATGCACCGGTTGCCAATGCTCCGGGCTTTGCGCCAGTTTCTCCATGTCGCTCATTCAGCTAACTCCAGTTGCCTCATCCGGGCCTTGATCCTCGCCAGCAGTTGGGCCAGCGACTGCATCTCGCGGGGTGACAGATCGTCGAAGGCCTCGACAATCCAGCCCTCGTGCTCCACCGCCATCTGCTGGAAAGCGCGCCGACCCATCGGAGTGAGCCTTACCCGCTGGGCACGGCGATCGGTGGGATCGGCCACGCGGATGACCAGGCCCTCGGCCTCCAGCGCATCGGTGATGGCCGTGACGTTGCCGCCCGTCACCATCATGCGCTGGGACAGCTCACCCATGCGCAGGCCGTCCGGAGCCCTCTCCAACTGGGACATGAGGTCGAAGCGCGGCAGGGTGGTACCGAAGCGCTCCTGCAGCAATTTGCGGAT
>JAURLT010000150.1 GCA_030831085.1 Gammaproteobacteria bacterium | reverse complement strand
GCTCGGCGTGCGTTGGAGAACCTGCGCAAGTGCGGAGAGGCGGCCATCCAGCCGATCGTTGACGCCCTGGCGGTGACCGACAAGGCCGAGACCGACGCCTTCGTGGCGGTCCTGCGGGATCTCACCAACGAAAAGACCTTCCCCAGGATGGCGCAGGCACTGGTGGACAGTAACGCCCGCGCTGCAGCCGCGGTTACCCGGGCCCTGGCGCTGAGCCACGGCTATTCGCCGCAGCAGGTGCTGGAACTGCTGGACGACAACGCAGTGCCAAGACCCGTAGCGCTCAGCTTGGTGGAGGCCAACAAGGCGCGGATTCCCTTCCGCGACCTGATCAACGCCACCTACCGGCGTCCGGCGGCGGAAAAGGCCGAACTGTTCAAGGTGATCGGCGAGATCGCCAACGAAGACAACCTCGAGGAACTGCTGCTGCGGGTGGAGGGGCAGGACCCCATCGCACGCATGAACATCATCTCCATCCTCTCCAAGTTCAACCGGCCGCAGGTGCGCTTTGCCCTGCAGCAGACCCTCAAGGACGACAACAAAAGGATGCGGGCGGCGGCCCTGCGGGCCATCGCCGGCATGCAGGGCGCCATCGACCCTGCACAGATCGTGCCCATGCTGCGCGACCTCGACATGGAGGTGCAGAACCTCGCCATCGAGATTCTGACCAAGTCGGCACACCCGGAAACGGTCGTCCACCTGGTCGACATCCTCAAGGACGAATCCGAGTACTCGCGCCGTGCCGCGGTGGAAGTGCTCAACGTGATTGGTGACGAGGGCATGGTCCGAACGCTGCTCGAGGCCATCAAGGACGACGACTGGTGGGTCCGGGGTCGGGCAGCGGATGCGCTGGGCAAGATCGGCGGGCCGAAGGTGATCAACGCGGCCCTTTCCCTGGTTACCTCCAAGGACGAGGAGGTGCGCAGGACGGCCGTCGAGATCCTCAACCAGACCAACGACGAGCGCGCCGCCGAGAAGCTTATCGAGGCCAGCCAGGATGCCGACTGGTGGGTCAGCGAGCGGGCGGTCGACGCCCTGGGCTCGATGGGTACCCGCACTGCCGTTCCCCGCCTGCTGGAGATGCTCGAGAAAAATCCCAAATCGGTGGCGACGGTGGTGCGTGCGCTGGGCAAGATCGGCGACTCCCGGGCGGTGGAACCCATCCTGTCGCTGCTCGGACGCAATGAAGTCGACGTCCTGATCGAGGCGGCCAACGCCATCGGCAAGCTTTGCGACGAAAAGCACTACGACGACATGCGCGAGCAGCTGAAGCCACTGCTGCAGTCACGCGAAAAGTCGGTAATCGACGCGGCCTTCAAGGCGGTCGCGGAGCTCGACACGCGCTTCGCGCCCTTCGATGCCGAGACCATCATGAAGACCGGAATCGCCGGCATGCTGGACCAGCCGGCCACCGGCGTCACCAAGGTCAAGACCGACAGCAACGTCGGCCAGACCATGCTGATCGAGTCCGCGGACGTGGCGGCCATCATGAAGGCCGCCGAGAACCACGGGAAGCTGGACATCTCCACCCTGAACTCCGGCGATGTCGTGGAGGGTCGCTACAAGTTCCTGCAGCGCATCGGCAAGGGTGCCTTCGGCACCGTGCTGCTATTCGAGGATGCGGTCGTCGGCGAGAAACTGATCCTCAAGTTCCTCAACCCGACGGTCTCTCAGGACGAGGAGATGATGCAGCGCTTCGTGCACGAGCTGCGCTACTCCCGCAAGATCACCCATCCCAACGTGATCCGCATCTACGACTTCCTGCATATCCGCGGCAACTACGCGATCTCCATGGAGTATTTCCCCTCGCATACGCTGACCGCCGAGCTCACCGGCGGCAAGCCGATGGGCGTCAAACGGGCCTTGCGCTTCGCCATCGACGTCACCAAGGGCATGGCCGTGGCCCACGACGTGGGCATCGTTCACCGCGACCTCAAGCCGGCCAACGTCCTGATCAACGATGAAGGGCTGCTGAAGATCGTGGACTTCGGGGTCGCCGCTGCCCACCAGGAGGGCGACACCCAGCTGACCAAGACCGGCTACGTCATTGGCTCGCCGAAATACATGGCGCCGGAGCAGATCCTGGGCAAGAAGGTCGACATCCGGGCCGACGTCTACTCGCTGGGGGTGATCCTCTACGAACTGCTGACCGGCTCACCGCCTTACCATCGGGGCGACCATATGGCCGTCATGTACCAGCACGTCCAGGGCCGCGCCGTGCCCCCCGTCGAGGCCAATCCGGACCTCGGCCAGGAATTGTCCGATGCGGTCATGAAGGCCATGGCGGTCGACAAGACCCGGCGTTACCAAACCATGGACGAGTTCAGGCTGGCACTGGAACAATTCTTGTGATTCACTTCGGCTAATGCCGAGAATAGACGCGTTCCTGAAGCTGGCGATGTCCCAGGGCTGTTCCGACCTGCACCTGTCGGTCGGCGTGCCGCCCATGCTCAGGATGCACGGCGACCTGGTCCCCATCCGCTTCCGGGAACTCGGCGGACCGGAGCTCGAAAGCTACGTCATGGAAATCCTCAGCAAGACCAATGAGGAGACCTTCCGCAAGGGATATGACGTCGACTTTTCCTATGTCACCGAGGACGGCGGCCGCTTCCGGGTCAACGTGTTCCGCAAGGACACCGGCGTCGGGGCCGTCTTCCGCGCCATCCCGAGCGTGGTACCAACGCTGGCTGAACTGGGCCTGCCCAAGCTGCTGGGCCAGCTCTGCGACCATCACCAGGGAATGATCCTGGTCACCGGCTCGACCGGCACCGGCAAGTCGACCACCCTCGCCGCCATGATCCACGAGCTGAACGCGCATCGCAGCCTGAATATCATCAGCCTGGAGGACCCGATCGAGTTCGTGCATCGCAGCCAGAAGAGCCAGGTGGTGCAGCGCGAGCTGGGCACCCACATGCCTAGCTTCGCCGAGGGGGTCCGGGCCGCCATGCGCGAGGATCCGGACGTCATCTTGGTCGGTGAGATGCGCGATGCGGCCACCATTTCGATGGCGATGACTGCCTCCGAGACGGGTCACCTGGTGCTCGGCACGCTGCACACCACCAGCGCCACCAAGACCATCGATCGCATCATCGATGCCCTGCCCAACGAGGAGAAGGAACAGACCAAGAGCTTCCTGGGCCAGAGCCTGATCGCGGTGGTGACCCAGGTTCTGGTCAAGACGCCGGACGGTCGCGGGCGCAAGGCAATCTGCGAGATCATGGTCATGAACCGCGCCATCGCCAAGCTGATCCAGACCGAGCAGACCCACCAGATCCCGCTGCAGATCCAGACCGGCAAGGACTCCGGCATGCAACTGATGGACCAGGCCATGCTGGCCGCCGTCACCGCCAAGGAAGTCGACCCCGACCATGCCTACGCGCTGGCGGTCGACAAGAAACCCTTCACTCGCTACGTCGTCGACCGCAG
This sequence comes from Gammaproteobacteria bacterium, assembly GCA_030831085.1. GTDB lineage: Bacteria > Pseudomonadota > Gammaproteobacteria > Steroidobacterales > Steroidobacteraceae > SG8-30. The sequence continues at coordinate 3,095 of JAURLT010000150.1, read as the reverse complement.
CCTGCTGCCGCGCTTCGACACCTGACCCGCATGGCCGCCATCGACGCCTACCTGGACGAGATGCTGATGCGGGAGGCCTCCGACCTGCACTTCATGGCCGGCGCACCGCCGCGGATCCGCCAGTATGGCAAGTTGATGGCGTTGCGCGAGGAGGTGCTCACCGCCGAACTGGTCCAGCAGCACCTCACCGAGATCATGTCCAAGAAAGCCGCCGACCGACTCGAAGAGAAGGACGGCTGCGACTTCGCCTATACGCTCGGCGCCAAGGCCCGTTTCCGGGTCAACGTGCTACGGCACCTGGATGGGCTGGGCGCCGTGTTCCGGGCCATTCCCTCCAAGGCGCTCACGCTCGAGCAGCTGAAAATGCCCGAGGTGGTCCGCTCGATGTGCCGGGCCAGCAGCGGCTTGATCCTGGTCACCGGCAAGACTGGCTCTGGCAAGTCCACCACCCTGGCGGCTATGGTCGATGACGTCAACGTGCGCATGAAGGGACACATACTCACCATCGAGGACCCGATCGAGTTCGTGCACCCGCGCAAGAACTGCCTGGTCAGCCAGCGCGAGGTCGGGGTGCACTCGCCGAGCTTCGCTTCCGCACTGCACTCCGCCCTGCGCGAGGATCCGGACGTGATCCTGGTGGGTGAGCTGCGCGACCATGAAACCATGAGCACGGCGATCACCGCAGCCGAGATGGGCATCCTGGTCATGGCCACACTGCATACCAACGGGGCAGCAGCCACCGTGGATCGCATCGTCAATGCCTTTCCCACCGACAAGCAGAACCATGTGCGGACCATGCTCTCGACCTCCCTGAGAGGCGTCGTCTCGCAGCAACTGATCACCCACAAGAGCGGCCGGGGCCGGGTCTGCGCGCTGGAGGTCATGGTCAATACGCCGGCGGTCTCCAACCTGATCCGGCAGGGCAAGATCGACATGCTGGAGAATGCCATGCAGTCTGGCGGCGCGTCCGGCATGCGGGTGATGGACGCCTCGATCCAGCAACTGCTGGACAGTGGTGCGATCACTGGCCGCTCGGCCTACGAGAAGGCTATTTCCAAGCTCCGTTTCGAGGACGTGATGAACCGGGACGACTGAGCCCGCCGGCTGGCATAATCGGAGTCCCCGAGGATCCCTTTATGCCACGCTCCATTCTGGTCACTAGCGCCCTGCCCTATGCGAACGGACCCACCCATCTGGGTCACGTCACCGAGACCGTACAGACGGACATCTGGGTCCGTTTCCAGCGCCTGCGCGGCAACCAGTGCCACTATGTCTGCGCGGACGACACCCACGGCACCCCGATCATGCTGCAGGCCAGGGCCGAGGGCATCACGCCGGAAGCGCTGATCGAACGGGTCGGCGAGGAGCGCCGGCGCAGTTTTGCGGGCTTCCGGATCGGCTTCGACAATTACTACACCACCCATTCCCCGGAAAACCGGCACTACACCGAACTGGTGTTCAAGGCCCTCGATGCAGCGGGACACATCGAGCGCCGGCCGGTGGTGCAGGCTTACGACGAGCAGGCCGGCATGTTCCTGCCCGATCGCTACGTCAAAGGCAGCTGCCCCCGGTGTGACGCGCCGGATCAGTACGGTGACAGTTGCGAGGCCTGTGGAGCGACCTACGCTCCCTCCGACCTGAAAAACCCCATCTCCGTGCTCAGCGGCACCGCGCCAGTCCAGCGCGAGTCGGAACACCTGTTTTTCAAGCTTGGCCACTTCGGGGCCATGCTGCGGGACTGGACCCGTTCCGGTGCACTGCACCCCGCGGTCACCAACAAGCTCGATGAGTGGTTCGAGGCGGGGCTGCGCGACTGGGACGTGTCCCGCGACGCCCCCTACTTTGGCTTCGAGATACCGGGCGCACCGGGCAAGTTCTTCTACGTCTGGCTGGACGCGCCGATCGGCTACATGGCGAGTTTCGACGTCCTGTGCCGACGCGCGGGACTGGATTTCGACGCTTTCTGGCGCCCGGGTGGCAACACCGAGCTGCATCACTTCATCGGCAAGGACATCCTCTACTTTCACTCGCTGTTCTGGCCGGCGACGTTGGAGGGGGCCGGGTTTCGCAAGCCCGACGGCGTACACGTGCACGGCTTCCTGACCATCAACGGCCAGAAGATGTCCAAGTCACGCGGCACTTTCGTCACCGCTGAGCGCTACCTGGAACTGCTGCCGGCCGAGTACTTCCGCTACTTCATCGCCGGCAAGCTGGGGCCCGGGGTCGACGACTTCGACCTCAACCTCGAGGAGTTCACCACCCGTATCAATGCCGAGATCGTCGGCAAGCTGGTCAACCTCGCCTCCCGCTGCGCGCCCTTCATCGCACGCGGCCATGACGGACTGCTGGCAGCCGAGCTGCCCGACCCGGCGCTTCACGCGGAATTCGCCCGGGCAGGCGAATCGATAGCAGGCTTGTTCGAGGCCCGCGAATATGCCGCAGCTATCCGCGAGATCATGGCCCTCGCCGACCGCGCCAACCAGTACGTTGATGCCCACAAACCGTGGTTGCTGGCCCGTGACCCGGCCCGGGCTGGAGACGTCCAGGCGGTCGCCACCCAGGCGCTCAACTTGTTCCGGATGCTGATGGCCTGGCTCAAGCCGGTCATGCCCGACATGGCCACCAAGGCCGAGGCCTTCCTCGGCGCGCCTATCCGGCACTGGGACGATGCGGCCACGCCGCTGCTCGGCACCCGTATCCAGCCCTACGATCCCCTGGCCTCGCGGCTCGACCTGGCATTGGTGAACAAGCTGGTCGAGCCTCCGTCGTCCACTCCACCCCCTCGGGTCGAGGGGCCTGCCGAAGTCGACATCGAGGCTTTCCAGAAGCTAGACCTGCGGGTCGCCCGCATTGCCTCCGCCGAACTGGTCGATGGCGCGGACAAACTCCTGAAGCTGAGCCTGGACCTGGGCGAGGGTGGCTCGCGCCAGGTCTTCGCCGGTATTCGCGCCGCCTATGACCCGACCACGCTGGTGGATAGGCTGGTAGTGGTGGTCGCCAACCTCAAGCCCCGCAAGATGCGCTTCGGCGTGTCGGAGGGGATGGTGCTGGCAGCCGGCCCGGGCGGCGAGGAGATCTTCCTGCTGTCGCCCGAT
>JAURLT010000149.1 GCA_030831085.1 Gammaproteobacteria bacterium | reverse complement strand
GGACGCGCGCCGCATGGTGGAGATGGGACTGAGCCGGGTGCGCATTGGCGAGTTCGCCTGGTCGCGCATCGAGCCCAGCCCGGGTGTGCTCGACTGGACCTGGCTGGATCGCGCCATCGCGACGCTCGCTGACGCCGGGCTCGGCATCATCCTCGGCACGCCGACGGCTACGCCGCCACGCTGGTTGCTCGACGTCCTGCCCGACATGCTGGCCGTCGACGCCGAAGGCCGGCCGAGGGCCTTCGGCTCACGCCGGCACTACTGCTTTTCACACGCCGGGTATCGCGCGGAATGCCGGCGCATCACTCGGGCAATGGCCGCGCGCTACGGCCGTCATCCTGCGGTAGTGGCGTGGCAGGTGGATAACGAATACGGCTGCCATGACACGGTGCTGAGTTACTCAGACGCGGTCCGCTGCGCCTTCCGCACATGGCTTGCTGAACGTTACGCCAGCATCCAAAGGCTCAACGAGGCCTGGGGCAACGTGTTCTGGAGCATGGAATACACGGACTTTGATCAGATAGACCTACCCAACCTCACTGTCACTGAGGCCAACCCCGCCCATCGACTGGACTTCCAGCGGTTTTCCTCGGACCAGGTCGTGTCCTTTAATCGTGAGCAAGTGGAGATCCTGCGTGAAGCCTCTCCAGGCAGGCTCATCACCCACAATTTCATGGGCTTCTTTACCGACTTTGACCACCATGCGGTGGCGCAGGACCTCGACGTTGTCTCGTGGGACAGTTACCCGCTTGGCTTCCTCGAGCAAGCGGACTTTCCAGAACCGGACAAGCTGCGCTACGCCCGCCAAGGGCACCCGGACATCGCGGCTTTTCACCACGACCTCTACCGGGGCTGCGGTTCAGGCCGCTGGTGGGTCATGGAGCAGCAGCCCGGGCCCGTGAACTGGGCCCGCAACAACCCGGCACCCCTGCCGGGCATGGTCCGGCTGTGGAGCATCGAAGCCCACGCACACGGCGCGGAACTGGTGAGTTACTTTCGCTGGCGGCAGCTGCCCTTCGCCCAGGAACAGATGCACGCCGGCCTGCTGCGGGCTGACGGGGTCGAGGATGTCGCGACTGACGAGGTCCGTCGGGTAGCGGGTGAACTGGCCGCACTCGGCCCGGCAAAACCTGCGCCTGCGCCGGTGGGCCTGCTGTTCGCTTACCCCTCGGAATGGATCACGCGCATCACACCGCATGGCGAGCGGCAGCGGGCCTTGCGAACCTGTTTTGAGTGGTATTCGGCCTTGCGCCGCCTGGGTCTGGACGTGGACATCCTGGCGCCGGAGTCCGGCTTCTCCCACTGCCGGATGATGGTCGTGCCCTGCCTGCCCTGGCTCTCCGAAACAGTAGCGAACCGCTTGGCTGAATTCGATGGCCCGGTACTGATCGGTCCTCGCGCAGGCAGCAAGACCCGCGATTTCGCCATCCCGTCCGGGCTTCCACCTGGTCCACTGCAGCGCCACTTGCCGATCAAGGTCGTAAGAGTGGAGTCGCTGCGGCCAGGTCTGCTGGCCGGCGGCCCCGGCTTTGCCATTCAGGATTGGCTCGAGCACGTAGAGACGGCCCTCGAGCCGGAGCTGCGGCTCGACGATGGCCGTGGTGTTCTTTTCAGGAATGGACACCTGCGCTATCTCAGCGCAGGCCCGGATGGCCGCCTACTTGCAGGCCTCCTGCAAAGCATGACCGCCGAAGCCGGGCTCGAGCCCAGTTTGCTGCCAGCCGACCTGCGACTTCGACGGGCGGGTGATTTCTGCTTTGCCTTCAACTATGGGCCGGCGGAGATTTCACTTGCGGGCTTGGACCTGGGCAGTTCGACACCGCATGGAGATTTTCTCCTCGGCAGCACTGACCTTCCTCCTGCAGGCCTGAGCGTCTGGCCTATGCGCAAGGCGTAGACGCCGGTGCTGTTATGCTTGCGAAGCCATGCAAGAGGACAACGATTCCCTTGACCTGCTGATCGTCGGCGCCGGCACCGCCGGGCTTCCCGCCGCGATCTTCGCTGCGCGGCGAGGCGCTCGGGTGCTCCTGCTCGACGCCGCCGAAGACATTGGCGGCACCCTTCACCTGGCCCACGGACAGGTCAGCGCTGCAGGCACCCGGCTCCAGGCCGCCAGGGGCATCGACGACCATCCGGACGCGCACTTTACCGAGGTCATGCGCATCTCGCGCGGGCTCGCAGACCCAGCGTTGATCCGCCGCGTCGTGGACGAAGCGCCAGCCACGATCGACTGGCTCCTGGAGGCTGGCCTGCAGCCGCTGGCCGAGCATCCGGTCAACGGCCAGCTACCCGGCCGCGAGGGCTATGAGGTGCCCCGCTACCTTTGGGCCGCCGAGCAGGGCCGGGCGATCCTGGCCGTGCTGCGTCGCGAACTGGAGCCGGAGCTCGAAAGCGGGCGCGTCTCCCTGCAGTTGAATGCCCGGGTCACCCACCTCATCCGCAATGAAAGTGGACGGGTCACGGGTGTTCAGGTCGCTGGCGGTGCAAAGTTCCATGGTCGGCATGTGCTGCTGACCACCGGCGGCTACGCCATGAACCCGGAATACTTCGAAGCCCTGTGCGGATGCCCAGCCTATGCCGCGGGCTCCTATCCTCATTCCCAGGGCGATGGGCTGAAGCTTGGTGTTGAAGCCGGCGGTTCCATTCACAACGCTCACTTGCACCGGCCGGGCGCGGGATCGATCCTGGATGCACCGGATTTCCCGGCCCGGATCTACGCCCGTTTCAATACCACCCCGCAACTGCGTCCGCCGTGGGAAATCTGGGTCAACGACCGGGGGGAGCGCTTCGTGCGCGAGGACGAACCGGATGCCATCCACCGGGAACAAGCCCTGCTGCTACAGCCGAGGCTGCGCTACCACCTCATCTTCGACGAGGCGATCCTGGCGGAGTCACCACCCGGGATTCCAGACTGGGATGCCGCCAGGGTGCGAGAGCACTGCGGCATGCACCCCATGTTTCATCAGGCTGAAGATCTCAGCACCCTCGCCCGGCTGGCCGGGATTGATCCGCACCGGCTCGTCCGGTCCATAGCCCGCTATAACGAAGGGGTCACGGCCGCTCGCGATCTCCTTGACCGGCAGCACCTTCCTGCAAGGATCGGGCAACCGCCCTTTTATGCAATCACACAGGTTGGGCACTCTGCCGTGTCCTCGGCAGGCTTGCGGGTCGATCCTCAACTTTGTGTGATGGACGACAAGCTTCGGCCCATTCCCGGACTGTTTGCCGCTGGCGAAATACTGGGTAGCGGGGTTACCCTAGGCCGGGCGTTCGTGCCCGGCATGATGCTTACCCCGGCATTGGCGCTGGGCAGGTGGCTGGGCAATAGCCTCAACCTGGAAGGATAGCCATAAGGTCGCAAGAGACACCAAGATGACCGCAGCGCAATTCGTTGAAACGAACATCAACCAGTGGTCAGTGGCGCTGTTTTTTTCTGCCCTGGCGCTGGAGATTATTCTGGTTACGGTCCTGCACCTGCGGGGTCGTTACGTCGCCAAGGACACCGCCCTGAACCTGTTCGCCGGCCTCGGCAGTCTGCCCGCCAATGCCGCGGCCGCCTTTATCACCCTGTCCTTCCTTGGGCTTGCCCAGACGCTGCAGTGGCAGCCCATCCCCATTACCTGGGGCAGCTTTCTACTGTGTTTCGTGCTGGACGACCTCCGTTTCTACCTTCACCACCGCATCGCCCACCGCTGCCGATGGGTTTGGGCCATGCACGTGGTTCACCACTCCAGCCAGGAATACAATCTATCAGTCGCCATCCGGCAGGCCTGGACCAAGCACTTCACCGGGACCATGCTGCTGAAGATTCCCCTGGTGCTGGTCGGCTTCGACGTAGGCATGGTGGTGTTCTGCGGGGTGCTGAATGCGACCTACCAGTTCTTCCTCCACACGGAGACGGTGAAGAAAATGCCGCGCTGGTTCGAGGCCCTCTTCAATACGCCCTCGCACCATCGAGTCCACCATGCCAGCAACCCGCTCTATTTAGACTGTAACTACGCCGGGACGCTGATCATCTGGGACCGCCTGCTCGGCACTTTCGTGGCCGAGGACGAGAGGGAGAAACCGGTCTACGGACTGGTCAAGAACATCGAGACCCGCAATCCGGCCAAGGTCCTGTTCGCGGAGTATCTGGCGGTCTTTCGCGACCTGTTTACCCGCGGCCTGTCCCCCATGCAAAGGTTTAAGTACCTGTTGGCGCCGCCCGGTTGGAGTCACGACGGGTCGCGCATCGGGACCGATGCCGTGCTTGCAGCCGCGGGCATCGACCGCAAAAAACGGTCACTGCCAAACAAACCGGGGCTCGGCGGCAACCCTGTTCACTCGCCGCCCGTCTCCAGGTAGAAGGCGAAAGTTCCCAGCCAGTGACCGCCCTCATAATGCTCGCCGGTCACGGCCGGCAGGGCGGCGTCACGGTGCTCGGCCCGGCTGGCCAGCAGGCTGGCCCGGCGCGGATCAGCTTCCGGCAGGGCCGCTGCGATCCCGGCCAGCATCCAGGCCCGGCTGAGATTCAATCCATCGATGTGGGCAAGCTTGGGATCCGAGCGGTCGGTGACCACGGCTACCGGTAGCCAGCCCGTGCCGCCATCATCTGGTAGCTGGGGCAGGAAACCGGCCAGCCAGCTCGCATAAGCCGACCCTTCCAGCACCCGACGCATCAGGTCGGCCTCCGCCAGGCAGGGCGAGAGGAAGTCTTCTCCCGAGGGCTCGTAGTGCAGCGGACAGGCGCGGTCGCTCAGGTAAAAATCGCGCGCCCTGGACTCCACCAGCAGGCGTATGTCGTCGCGACCAGCGCTGACCGACCAGTCCCAGACTAGGCCTAGCGCAAACGCCGTCTGATTGTGCTCACCGGTCCGGATCGGATAACGCAGTTTCGGCAACCAGGCTGCCAGACGACGGGCCACCTCCGCCTCCAGAGCAGCCAGGCTTGCCGGGTGGCCGAGCTCGGCAGCCAGTTGCAACAGCCACGCCAGCCCGTAAGGTCGTTCGAAGGATGTGCGTCCGGGGCCGCGCAGATAGGCCAGCTCGATCTCAAGGTTGGCGACCGTCAGGCTTTCCTCCAACGCAGTGCGGGCGGGAACAGCGAATTCCGCATCAGGGAAGCGACTGATCGCCCGAGCCAGTAACCAGTGGCCGTGCACCGCAGAGTGCCAGTCGTAGCAGCCATAAAAGGCCGGCGTCAGGACCCGCGGCGGCCTCACGTCCTCATCAGAGGCCATCACATGGGCGATCTTGTTCGGATATTCGACGTGCACACAGTCTTGGGCGAGCTGGACGAAGCGACCTGCCGCAGCGGCATCGAGTGCCCCCGGGTCGGCCACGGCGGAGGCCGGCGCGACCAGCATCGCCAGGATGATCAATACTCGCATGGACGTTCTCCCCATTGATTTCAGGTAGTCTGACCCAGTCAGCATGCGCCTGCACGCAGGGGGTCGTTGAATATGTCGCCATTAATCGGTCCGGACAGCGAATTTGCCTTGTGGAGCGTGCTCCTAGCGCTTGCAGCCCTGGGCTTCTGGTGCGAACGCTACGCCTGGGGCAGGCGCTATTC